>NZ_JBVVPN010000023.1:14910-58923 GCF_055811035.1 Bradyrhizobium sp. MI1.10 | reverse complement strand
CGCCCCCCACCCTCCTCCCCCCGCCCGCTCCCCCCCACCCCCCCCCCCCCGCCGGTGTGTGGGGTGGGGTGGGGGGGGGGGGGGCCCGCCGGCCCCCCCCCCCCCCGCGGGGGGGGGGGGCCCCGGCACAGCATCGGCCCAAGCAATAGTCCATCCAACTTCACTCATCGAAGCACGCATAAAAAAGGCCCGCGCGAAGCGGGCCTTTCCAATTTGCACTGTCACGACAGCCTTACCGCAGATTGCCGCAGAAGCGCTGGATGCGCTTGCAGGCGTCTTCGAGGTCGGAGGTCTTGGTCGCGTAGGAGATACGGAACGCGGGGCCGAGGCCGAACGCCGAGCCCTGCACCACGGCGACACCTTCGGTCTCCAGCAGTTCGGTCACGAACGTCTCGTCATTGTCGATCACCTTGCCCGACGGCGCGGTCTTGCCGATGGTGCCGGCGCAGGACGGATAGACGTAGAAGGCGCCCTCGGGCCGCGGGCATTCGATGCCCTTGGCCTGGTTGAGCATGGAGACGACGAGGTCGCGACGCTCCTTGAAGACCTTGTTGTTGGCCGGGATGAAGTCCTGCGGACCGTTCAGCGCCTCGACCGCGGCCCATTGCGCAATGGACGACGGGTTCGAGGTCGACTGCGACTGGATCGTCGACATCGCCTTGATCAGCTGCGCCGGACCGCCGGCATAGCCGATGCGCCAGCCGGTCATGCAATAGGCCTTCGACACGCCGTTCACGGTGAGCGTGCGGTCGTAGAGTTTCGGCTCGACCTGCGCGACCGTGGTGAACTGGAAGTCGTCATAGACCAGATGCTCGTACATGTCGTCGGTCATGACCCAGACGTGGGGATGCTTCACCAGCACGTCGGTGAGCGCCTTCAGCTCGGTCCTGGTGTAGGCAGCTCCCGTCGGATTCGACGGCGAGCACAGGATCACCCATTTGGTCTTCGGCGTGATCGCGCGCTCGAGCGCCTCGGCCTGGAGCTTGAAGCCGGTCGCGGCGGTGCAGACCACCGGCACCGGCTCGCCGCCGGCGAGCGCCACCATCTCGGGATAGCTGACCCAGTACGGTGCGGGGATGATCACCTCGTCGCCCGGATTGATGGTTGCCATCAGCGCGTTGTAAAGCACCTGCTTGCCGCCGGTGCCGACGATGATCTGGTTCGCCTTGTAGACGACGCCGTTCTCGCGCTGAAACTTGGCGATGATGGCTTCCTTCAACTCGGGAATGCCATCGACCGCGGTGTACTTGGTCTTGCCGGCTTCGATGGCGTGGATCGCGGCCAGCTTGATGTTCGCGGGCGTGTCGAAGTCGGGCTCGCCGGCACCTAAGCCGATGACGTTGCGGCCCGCCGCTTTCAGCGCACGTGCTTTATCCGTGACCGCGATGGTCGCGGACGGCTTCACACGGTCGAGCGCAGCGGCAAGGAAGGACATCGTCATCTCCTGACAAGCGTCGTGAACCCTTTGGCTTCACGACTCCGATTGTGGGAATGAGCCACCCTAAAACGAGTGCCGTTGCGCCGCAAGAAACTTCGGTCCGATCCCGCAAAAGTTTACGTGTCTGGCGCGCATAAAGGCGTGACTTTCCGCAATTTTCCGCAACTTTGCCGGGCAAATCCCACATATCCGACAAGGCGTGTCCTCGGAGCAATTTTGCGCGCTTCAAGACGCCCATAAAGCTGACGGCAGTCCGGCGCTTGAGAGACCAGCGGCCGAGGCGATCACGACCTTCAACCCTCTCACACAAATGCGCCGAGCAATGCGGCCGCATTGACGCAAGCGTGAACTGAGTTGGATGGTCGCACGGAAATGATCTTCCGCCGCATTGCAATGCGGTAGGGTTTTCGAGTTTTTCTATTGGCCGGGTCTTGCGGCGGATTCGCATCGGCATCATTGTTTAGCCGCGTTGCGGGGCAACAAGCGCCGCGCCCTCCCGTCTTCCGGAATCATCCCTAGAATGTACAAGCTCTATTCGATGCAGCGCTCGGGCAACAGCTACAAGGTCCGCCTTGCGCTGGCGCTGCTGAACTTGCCTTACGAAGCGGTCGAGGTGGACATTCTGCGCGGCGAGAGCCGCACCCCGGACTTCCTGGCCAAGAACCCATCCGGTCAGGTGCCGCTGCTCGAGGTCGGCGACGATCGCTATCTCGCCGAGTCCAACGCCATTCTCTGGTATGTCGCCGTCGGCACGCCGCTCGCGCCGGAGAACCGCATCGATCGCGCCGACGCGCTGCAATGGATGTTCTTCGAGCAGCACGCGCTGGAGCCGAACATCGGCGCGGCCTATTTCTGGCTGTCGCTGGTGAGGGGCGGCCGCGACCTCCAGACTCATTCGCTGGAGGACTGGATGGAGCGCGGCTATGGCGCGCTCCAGGTGATGGAGAATCACCTCAAGACCAACGCCTATTTCGCCGCCCGCCAGCTCACGGTCGCCGACATCGCGCTGTACGGCTATACCCACCTCGCCGACCGCTGCGACTTCGACCTCTCGACCTTCCCGGCGATCCGGGACTGGCTGAAGCGCGTGGAAGCCGCCCCCGGCTTCGTCGCGATGGACTGGCGGCCGGCCGACATCGAGGACCCCGCCAGCATCGCCGCCGGCGCCTGAGGGGCGATCGCGCTCTGGCGAATAGCGGGCATAAGGGTCGCCATTGCCGCAATCTCGCCATTTTCACCCGATTGGCCGCCGCAATATTGCCGATTGCAACAGTGAAATTGTTCGATGTCGCGGGTGATTCGCTCGCGCGTTGAAGGATTTAGACCATGATTCGGGCGTCCGGCACGGCGGGCTTTCAAGGCCAACCCGCAACCGTTTCGTCTTCCCGGCTGACCAACGCGGTCGCGGCCTCGCTCGCCGTCGCCGCGCTCTCGCTGTGCCTGATCGTCACCCTGACGGTGCTGTCGACCAAGGCGACCATGGCGATGGGCCTGCCGGTCTGATTCCCGCTTCATCCTGGACACGCCTTCAAGGCGAAGCGTCGCCCGCGCCGACCGGCATCGCGACAGGATTTCGATGAAATCACCTGTGGTCATCGTTGCAATCACCCTGACCGCGGCCATCCTGGTCGCGGCGTCGCTGTTGATCTTCGTCGGCACGCGCAAGGGCCAGGGGACGTCGACGCTGAATGCGCCCGCGCTGCAACAACGTCTCAAGCACGCGCACTTGGTCTAAAATCATCCGAAAGCTTTGCGCATGAATCAAAGCGCACCTTAAGCACACCGCGCGAAACCGCATCGCACTGGCGCGATAATCAGTCAGTGTTGCCGCCTTACCGCGTTCAGGGAGGAGCTAGACAGGCCCATGCGGTTGGGATGGCGTGCGATCTCCGGTCCGGCGCTGACGGCAGCGACTTTGCTGCTGGCGATGTTTTTCGATCGCTTCGTCCCCACTCCCTCGCCCGCGCCGCTGCTCGTCTGCATCGTGGCGCTCGCCGGCGCGCTCTCGGGTCCCGCTTCCGCCGTCGCCAGCGCAGCCATCGCCGTCATCGGCGCGGCACTGCTGCTCCTCAGCCGACACGGCGTTGCAGGTCTTACCACCGCGGATATGATCCGGCTCGGCGTCCTGGCCGCGACGGCCGCGGGCACCGCAGCCATCACCGGCCTGATGCGCCAGCGGCTGCTCGGCACGTTTGCCGCCGAACGTCGGAGCCACGCCACCGCCGCGCGGCTGTCGGCCGCGCTCGACCAGGTCGATATCGGCATCGTGCTGCTCGATGCCGAGACGCGCGCCGAATTCATCAACCGCGCGTTCCGCGATTATTTTGCGGTGCCGGACGACATCGCCGACGACAAGCCGCCGTTCATCGCGCTGATGTATCATGGCCGCGACACCGGCGCGTTCGAATTGCCCGAGGACGAGCTCGGCACTTTCATCGCACAGCGCATGGAGATGGTGCGGATCGGCGATGCCACGCCGATCGACATCGCCTTGCGCAATGGCGCGGTGTTGCGCTTCGTCTGTGCTGCGCTGCCCGATGGCGGGCGCATGCTGAGCTACACGCCCGTGACCGACCTCGTGCGCCACACCGATGCGCCGTCCCGCGCCGACTACTACCGCTCACTGCGCGATCCCACAGGCCGCAAGCTGATCCGGTATCTGCGCGTCGCGGAGTGATGCGCGATTGATCAGCACGTCCCTCATCACGTATGAAGGACACCTCATCGATCGCGGGAATCCATATGTCGCTCACCATTCGCTCCGTCACGAGGCAGGACTACGAACAATGGCTGCCGTTGTGGGACGGCTACAACGCCTTCTACGGCCGCTCCGGTCCGACCGCGCTCTCGCCCGACATCACGCGCGCGACATGGCAGCGCTTTTTCGATGCCTATGAGCCGGTGCACGGATTGGTCGCCGAGAGCGACGGCCGCCTGCTCGGGATGACGAATTACCTGTTTCACCGCAGCACCACCGCGATCGAGCCGTCCTGCTATTTGCAGGACCTGTTCACGACCGAGGCCGCACGCGGCAAGGGTGTCGGCTCGGCGCTGATCCACGGCGTCTACGAGCGCGCAAAGCTCGTGGGATCGCCGCGCGTGTACTGGCAAACGCACGAGACCAACGTCACGGCGCAGCGCCTGTACGACAAGGTCGCCGAGCGTTCCGGGTTCATCGTCTATCGCAAGATCTTCTGATCCTCGCGATCGCGACGCCTGTGGATAACTCTGCCTGTCACCCGCGCGTAACATAGCGGGACTAGGCTGCAGCTGCGTCTGGTCAGCCCCCCGTCACCGATCAAGCGCCCCAAAGCGGTCCCCGTCAGTCGCCGCGTCTGACAGGGGCCGCATTTTTTTGTCGGCAGTCGTTGTCCGCAGTTCCTTGTCAGCATGGCAGCAACGCGGCGCGCGGCTTGCTGCGGCGGCGTACCGCAGTCACAATAAGCCCCTGCCCATCTCCGACAGGGATCTCCCATGGAAATTCGTAATCTCGGCGCCTCCGGCCTGCGCGTGTCTGCGGTCGGGCTCGGCTGCAACAATTTCGGCCAGCGCACGGATTTGGAGACCTCGCGCAAGGTGATCCATCGCGCGCTCGATCTCGGCATCACGCTGTTCGACACCGCCGACATCTATGCCGGCATGGGCGGTTCGGAAACGGTGCTCGGCACCGTGCTTGGCGACCGCCGCAAGGAGATCGTGCTCGCCACCAAATTTTCCAAGCCGATGGCGACCGACGGAACCAAGCAGGGCGCTTCGCGCCGCTACATCATGAACGCAGTCGAGGCGAGCCTGACGCGGCTCAAGACCGACTACATCGATCTCTATCAGCAGCACGATTACGACCCGCTGACGCCGATGGAGGAGACGCTGCGCGCGCTCGACGATCTCGTCCGTCAGGGCAAGGTGCGCTACATCGGCAATTCCAACTTTCCGGCCTGGCGCATGGCGGAGGCCGAATTCACCGCGCGCGCGATGAATGTCAGCCGCTTCGTCTCCTGCCAGGACGAATACAGCCTGCTGGTGCGCGACATCGAGAAGGACCTGCTGCCGGCCGCACAAGAGTACAAGCTCGGTCTCCTGCCGTTCTTCCCGCTCGCAAGCGGGCTCCTCACCGGCAAGTACCAGCGCGGCGCGGCCGCCCCGACCGATACGCGCTTCGGCAAGGTACCGGCGTTGCGTGACCGCTATGTCACGCCGCGCAATGAGGACATCGTCGAGAAGCTCACGGCATTCGCGAAAGCGCGCGGGCACAGCATGCTCGAGCTCGCCTTCTCCTGGCTCGCCGCGCGCCCGCAAGTGTCGAGCGTGATTGCCGGCGCCACCCGCGTCGAGCAGGTCGAGGAGAACGTGAAGGCGATTGCCTGGAAGCTCAGTCCGGAGGAGATGGCGGAGATCGACAAGATCACGCTGGGCTGATCGTTACGGCGTGGCGCGCTACTTGGCGCCGCGCCCCACCGTCTGCATCACCTCGAAGCCCTCGAACTGGGGATGGCCGAGATAGGTCGGCTTGGTATCGCCGGCCCGCGCATGCGCGGCACGAAAAGCATCCGATTTGGTCCAGGCCTCAAACGCCGCATGGTTCGCCCACACCGTGTGCGAGGCGTACAGCGTGTGGTCCTCGAGCTCGGGGCCGCGCAGCAGATGAAACTCGACGAAACCCGGCACCTTGTCCAAATGGGTATCGCGCGAAAGCCAGACCTGCTCGAAGGCGGCCTCGGAGCCCTTGGCGACGCGGAAGCGGTTCATGGCGATGTACATGGATGATGGTCTCCTGATGTTCGGCTGATCATGTCGTCATTCCGAGACGCGCCGCAAGGCGCGGGCCCGGAATCGCAGTTTAAGCAACCAGCCCCTTCATCGGCCGTGCTCCCGCACTGTCCGGAAACACCGTCTCGGCCAGCACGCGATCGGACAGGCCGAACTGGCCCTGCAGCACGCCTTTGATCACGGAGCGCAGATCGGTGGTGGGCTTGAGATCGCGGGCCTCGAAGAGATTGGCGGGCTTGAGACCTGGCCAGTCGGCGACGACACGACCGCCCTTCACCGCGCCGCCGGCGAGCAGCGCGATCGTTCCCGTGCCGTGATCGGTGCCGTCGGTGCCGTTGATGCGCGCGGTGCGGCCGAATTCGGTCGCGACCACCACGACGGTGTCGCGCCAGCGTTCCCCTAAGCCGCTTTCGAATTCGGCGAGCGCGCCGTCGAGCCCGCCGAGCAGAAATGCGAGGCGACCGACCGGCCCGCCTTCATTGGCGTGCGTATCCCAGCCATCGAACGCGAGCGCCGCGATGCGCGGGCCGTCGTCCGACGCCATCAGTTTTGCGGCGCCACGCGCGACCTGGCGCATCTGCGCGACCGCATTGCCCGGCTTCGGCTTCATGTCGTCGCCGCTCGCGGCCTTTTCCAACTGAAGGCCCTGCGACAGCACGGCCGCCAGCGCGGGATCGCGGTGACGATAGAGCTCGACCAGACGCATCGCGGTGTCGTCGTCTGCTTGCGGCAGCGCCACCGGCGCCCAGCCGACGGTCGGCGCATTGCCGCGCAGCACCAGCGGCGTGGTCGGGCCGACGGCAAGAGCACTCGACACCCGCTCGCCGCGCGGCAGCGCCTCCAGCGCGCGGTTGAGCCAGCCGGATTGCACGCGACCCGGGCCGGCATAGCCGCTTTCGAGCACGTCCTGGCCGTCGAAATGCGAACGGTCGCGATAGGGCGTCGCCACCGCGTGGATCACCGCGGCATGCTTGTCGCGATACATGCGTGCGAACTCAGGCATCGACGGATGCAGCGCGAAGAAAGCATCGAGCATGATGGCGGGATGGGCGCCGTCCGCCGTGAGCGCGATCGCCCCGTGCAGGCCGGCATAATCGGGATCGCCGACCGGCGCGACGGTCGAGAGACCATCGAGCGCGCCGCGCAGGATCACCACGATCAGCCTGGGATCGCGGCCGTCAGCCGCGCGTGCGAATTTCGGCAAGTACGCCCAGGCCGCGAACGAGGCGCCGCCGAGCAGGAGGCCGCGGCGCGAGGTGAGGAGCCGGTTCTCGACGCAGTCGATCATCATCATCTCCTCTGCATTTCCGGCGACATCAACAGCAGCGCCAGTGCCTGCTGCCGCGACTCCGCCCGTTCGATGGTGCGCCGCGTTTCGATCGAGGCCGCATCTGCGGCGGCAAATTCCAACAAATCGAGCGGATCGATGTTGGGCCCGAGCCGCGCGCCCATTTGCGCGGCGATGTCGAGGCGGAGCTTGATGCCTTCCGGCGCAGCCCACGCGGCGCTGGTGTCGGCGAAACCATTCGGGCCGGCCGGCGACCACAGCGGCTGGCCCAGCAGATTGAGGTTGTTGAGGTAGGCGCCGGGATCCTCCGGCACGCGCGCGAGCAACCGGCCGCTCGCGACCAGGAAATCATAGGGGCTGCGCATCTTCGTCAGCGGCGCCTTCCACGCCTCGTCGGAATCAACCAGTGCCGTTGCGAGCGCCTTGAGATCCCCGTCGGTCTTGATGAAGACATCACGCAATCGCGCCACCAGCGCCGGCGGCGGATCGTCAGCGACGAAGTGGCGGACGATTTTGGTGGCGATGAAGTTCGCGGTCGAGGGATGGCGTGCGATGTCCGCGAGTGCGGCTTCGCCTTGCGCAAGGCCGGTCGGCTCGTAGGTCTTGCCGAGCAGCATTTGCGGCCCGGGCTGGTGCGCATTGACGTTGAACACGAACGAACCGGGCGCTCCCAGCTGTCCCTGCCGGCCGGCAAAGGTCCAGCCGGTGATGATGCGCGCGAGCGAGGTGACGTCGTCCTGCGTGTAGCCGCCGCCGACGCCGAGCGTATGCAGCTCCATGATCTCGCGCGCGAGATTTTCGTTGAGCCCGCGCTTGCGGTTCTGGCCCGCGCGCGAGTCCGGTCCGAGCGATTGCTGGTTGTCGAGGAAGAACAGCATCGCCGGATGCTGCTCCACCGCTTTCAGCATGTCGGCGAAACGCCCGAGCACATGCGGCCTGATCGCCTCGCGCTCGAACGCGCCGGCCCATATCCGTGCCAGCTCGCCCTTGCCGGCGGAGATGCAGAAATGGTTGGACCAGAACACGACCAGGCGTTCGGTGAAGCCGCACTCGACCAGGGTCGCGCGCTGCAACCGCGCCAACGCCTCGGCGCGAAAGGTCTTCTGGATCACGTTGAGCGGCTGCGGGGCGGGTTTTGCGGTAGCCGGCGCGGCCGCGTTGGGCTGCATGGTGTCCGGCTTCGCCATATCGTCCGCCGGCTTATTATCGGTCGGTTTGTTGTCAGTAGGCTTGGCCTCGGCCATCTGGCCGGCGATCTCGGTTGCCGCAACGTTCAGCGAGAGGTTGCGGCGCAGTCCGGGTTTCTGATCTGCCGGCGCTTGCGGCGGCGCTTCGGTCGGCGCGCCGGCTTTGGCGGCGGCCTCGCGCGCCTGCTTGACCTGATCCTGATAGGCAAACACCGCCTGCCCGAGCTGCGGCGTGGATTGCAGGCCCGGCGCCTCCAGCAGCACAGCGATAGGACGAGCCAGTTCCGCCTTCACAAAACCGCGAGGATCGGACGCGGCGTTGATGAGATCGCCGGATGCGCCACCGCGAGCGCCGAAGCCGAAACGGTTGAGCGCGACGAGCGCGGCTTGGGAATCGCGGGCCATCGATGTGTCCTTCGCGCGTTGCCAACCGCTTTCCTGATACGTGCGCGAGGCGTAATATACCGCAGGGGGAGATGAACCCGACATGAAAATGACAGCACGGCTTTTGCGCAAATCATGACAAATCCGCAAGACATTCCAGTGCAGGAACCGCGCCGCCTCGCCTGCTCCCGCTGCGGCGCCGAATTCGGCTGCGACCTGTCGGGCACCTGTTGGTGCGCGGAAGAAACGGCGCGGCTGCCGATGCCGGTCAAGGGCGAGGATTGTTTGTGCCGGGCGTGCTTGCGCGAGGCGGCGGAGGCAACGTAATCCTCCGCGTCGTCCTGGCGAAAGCCAGGACCCATTACCCCACGGAGTTGTTTGGCGAAGACTCGTCGTTCGGAACGTCTACCGAACGCCATCGACAGATTCCGCGGTATGGGTCCTGGCTTTCGCCAGGACGACGCTGAGGAGAGACAGCTCGCGACAACTACACCGCGTGCCCCGGCGATCTCCGAGCCATTCCATCAAACCCATCCAGCAGCTTTTCGCGCCAGGCGTAGACCGGGTCGTCCGCTTCCAGCAGCTTGAACGGGCTGAACGGTCGCGAGGGATCGGTGCCGACGAGTTCGAACAGTTTGAGCGACATGAAAGTGGTCTCCCGGTATTGCGGCAGTTGGGGGGCCGCGCCCCCAAACCGGCCGCCCCCCCCCGCGACCCAGAGGTTTGTGTGGGGGTGGGGGCCGGCCTGTCGCGACCTGTGTGCGCCACATGAAGGGGGTCCCCCGGTATGCGGTCTTGCCGCGCCAAGCGACCCAATCCAGGACTGCCGCCGCGGAAACATTCTGGATTGCTTCGCTTGCGCTCGCAATGACGGATGTAGAGAGAGCTAGCGCCCGTTCGTGCGCAGCAGCCTCTCGCCGTCCTCCGTCACCGCGATCACCAGCCCCATTCCGGGCAGCGTCTCGCGCGCGACATAGCCGCGGTCGGCGGCGTCTTCCCAGATGGTGAGGCGCGGGCACGAGGTCTTCCAGGTCGCGATCACCTCGGCATAGGCGCGGGGCTCACGCGCAACCCATTCGACGAAGTCCAGCACCAGCGGGTCGGCAGTCTCGCTCATTGCAAACCTCCCTTGTCGAAGGCGGCCAGCACGGGCGTGCGGACCAGCAGCCAGCCGCCATAGGCAATATAGTAGCAGGCGATAGTGGTGATCAGCTTCATCGACCAGGCCACGAATTGCTGGTCGGTCATGGCTTCGAGGATGCGCCGCGCCAGCGTGGTGCCGAGCATGGACGCCGCGATCGCGACCCCGGCGAGCACGGGATCGAGCGTCGCCGCCTGGTCGATGATGCTGCCGAAATAAATCAGCTTGGTGAAATGGCTGACGAGCTGGCACATCGCCTTGGTCGCCACCTTCTCGCGCCGGCCGAAATCGCCGCCGAGGAAGAAAGTGTCGAGCAGCGGCCCCGATACGCCGGTCATCAGCATGAGACCCATGCAGATCGTGCCGTAGACGGTGCCCTGCCAGAGACGGTCCGGATCCGGCTTGATGTTCGACGGCAGCAGCCGCGCCATGAACGGGGTGATTCCGAGCAGCAGCAGCGCGACCGGCTTGTCCGGCACGTAGCGCGTGAGCGACCACGCCGCAAGCGCGACGGCGGCGCCGACCATATAGTTCGCGACCGGCCGCCAGCGGATATGCGCGCGCCAGAGAAAGGCGCGCCAGCCGTTCGAGGCCATCTGCGTGATCGCATGCAACACCATCGCTGTCGGCAGCGGCATCAGAGCCAGCAGCACGCCGATCAGGATCAGCCCGCCCGCCATCCCGAACAGCCCCGACAGGAACGCGGTGCCGACCATCAGCAATCCAAGGGCAGCGATCATGATGGGCGTCACGCAAAAATCTCCGATTGGCCTTCTCCCCGCTCGCGGCGCGAAGCGAAGGGAAACGTGCCCCGCTTGCCCCGTCTACGCAAACTGAGTTATCTTGGCCTGGCATCAGCTTTCCTGAGGGTCGGTCATTTGCGGCGCTTGCTGTTTCTCAACGGCATCAAGGCATTCGAAGCCGCGGCGCGGGCCGGCAGCTTTGCCGCGGCCGGCCTCGAGCTGAGCGTATCGGCGGCCGCAGTCAGCCGCATGGTGCACATCCTGGAAGAGCGGCTCGGCGTCGCGCTGTTCGAGCGCAAGGCCAACAAGCTGCTGCTCACGCAGGCCGGCCGCGCCTATCAGAGCGGGCTGACGCCGATCTTCGACGCGCTCGCAAGCCTCACCGCCCAGGTGACGGCGCCCTCGAGCGTCCGCGTGCTCACCATCGGCATCGGCCACACCTTTGCGATGCGCTGGCTGATCCCGCGCCTGTCGGAGTTTCGCAACGAGGAGCCCGACATCGAGGTGCGCTTCACCACCGGCGGCGCGTCGGTGCCGTTCGGCGAGGACTGGAGCTGCGGCATCCAGCTCGGGACCGGCGACTGGCCGGGGCTGGTCGCCGAGCCGCTGTTCGCCGGCGACCTCACACCGGTCTGCGTGCCCCGCCTCGCGTCCTCGCTGAAGCGCCCGGCCGATCTTAGGGGACCGAGCCTGATCCGCGTCGCGCATTCGCCCGAGGACTGGCCGATCTGGCTCAAGGCCGCGAACCTCGCGCGCATCAACGCGCGGGGTCCGGAGTTCCAGTTCTACGGCCAAGCGCTTCAGGCTGCCGCCGACGGGCTCGGCATCGCCATGGGCATCCGGCCCTATATCGATGACGATCTCGCCGCCGGCCGGCTGGTCGCGCCATTCGATCTCTCGGTGCCCAAGGGCATGCGCTGGTATTTGCTCTATCGCAGCTTCCAGACCGAGCAGCGCGACTTTGCCGCGTTCCGCCGCTGGATCATGCGCGCGGCGTCGGAACCGGCCGCCCGTCCCATCCGGCGGACCGGCCGCACCAGCCCGCGGAACTGATCATCCACACGAACAGGTTTGCTGAAGCCGCGCGCCCGGAATGCGGTGCACCTCTCCGCTTGCTTGCGGGGGAGGTCGGCGCGAAACGCCGGGTGAGGGTTCCCTCCACGTTGGGGAATCTCTCTGTGGAAACACCCCCGCCCCAACCCTCGCCGCAAGCGGGAGAGGGAGCGCACCGGGTTTGCGGAACCGAATTCATTGGTCCGCAGACAAAAAAGCCCGCCGCTTGTGAACGGCTTCACATTCTGAAATCCGCAAACGTGGTCCCCTGACCCTCCAACAAGGCGCTCGAACAAAACATTTTGGGGACTGCAATGACGACCCTCTACGACGGCTTTGACATCGAATCCTTCGAAGCTGGCCAGGGGCTGTGGCACGCCCGTATCAGGCGTGCCGATTTCAGCCCGGTTGCCATCGACGGCGTGCTGTTTCCGGCCATGGAAGTCGGCTTCGCCTGGCCCGATCCCGATGCCGCGATTGCCCATGCCAAGCATCACATCGATCGCTTCCGCCGGCGGGCCGACGACAGCGACGACGAATAAGCGAGCGGGACTGCAGGCGACCAAGGAACGGCGCAGGGTCAAAGGGGGCAATCGATCATGTCAGTCATCGAATTCGAAGACACGCCGCGGCCGAGGATTTACACCCGCAATGTGTTGTCCAGCTGCCCGGAATGCGACGGCGATCTCGCCGTGCTCCGCGTGATCGGCGGCCGTGCCGGAAGCGAGTATTGGGCCATGCGCTGCACCGATTGCGGCGGCATCCATCTCGACATCCTCGAGCCGCATCAGGCAGCCGGGGACGATGAGGGACCGTCGCCGGCGGCCTAATCGCGAGATCCGGGATCTCAAGGCCTGCCGTGATCCCAAGGCCTGCTGCCAACCTGCTGTCAGCAGTCTGATCCGGGAAGGGCATTCGCCCTTTATTGCGAGGCGGACTCGCCCCATATTCGGAGCATGGCGAAGAAACCTGCATCCCCCGAAAAATCCGGCAAATCCCCCAAGGCCAAGGCTCCGAACGCGAAGGCGCCAAACTCCAAGGCGTCACGCCCGGACGTGCAGCCAATCGGGCCGGCGCTGGCCGAGTTGCTCAATCCCGCGATCAATCGCGGCGATGCCGGGCTCGGATCGGGCACCGGCCTGCAGCCGCCGCCGGACAATTCGCGCGACCGCCGCTCCGGGGGCGAGGCTGCCGCGCATCGCGCGCGCGCTTCGACGCCGAAGGAGTTTCCGCAGGACACCGCAACGGGCAGCGCGACTCGCGGCTTACCCCTCTCCCCGACCCTCCCCCACAAGGGGGGAGGGAGCAGAGAGGCCGAAGGTCTTGGCGAGGCGCCGCAGGCCAATTACGGAACCGCGGCCACGATCCCGACGCTCGATCCTGAACTGGCGCGTCAACTCGGCCTTCCCACCGAAGAGGACGATGCCGAAGCCCTGGCGCGCCCGCCGCGCAGCAAGATGGAGGCGCTCGGCGTCAAGGCGACCGCCGACGCGCTGGAATCGCTGATCCGCGAGGGCCGGCCGGAGTTCCGTAAGGACGACGGCTCCACCAGGGTGTGGACCCCGCATCGGCCGCCGCGCCCGGAAAAGTCCGAAGGCGGCGTGCGCTTCGAGATCAAGTCGCATTACGAGCCGCGCGGCGACCAGCCGACCGCGATCGCCGAGCTGGTCGAGGGCATCAACCGCAACGACCGCTCGCAGGTGCTGCTCGGCGTCACCGGCTCCGGCAAGACCTACACCATGGCCAAGGTGATCGAGGCGACACAGCGCCCCGCCATCATCCTGGCGCCGAACAAGACGCTCGCCGCCCAGCTCTATGGCGAGTTCAAGAGCTTCTTCCCCGACAACGCGGTCGAGTATTTCGTCAGCTATTACGACTATTACCAACCGGAAGCGTATGTCCCTCGCACGGACACGTACATCGAAAAGGATTCCTCGATCAACGAGCAGATCGACCGCATGCGCCACTCGGCGACGCGCGCGCTGCTCGAACGCGACGACGTCATCATCGTTGCCTCGGTGTCGTGCATCTACGGTATCGGCTCAGTCGAAACCTACACCGCGATGACCTTTGCCCTGAAGAAGGGCGAGCGGATCGACCAGCGCCAGCTGATCGCCGACCTCGTCGCCCTGCAATACAAGCGCACCCAGGCCGATTTTACCCGCGGCACATTTCGCGTGCGCGGCGACGTCATCGACATCTTCCCGGCGCACTATGAAGACCGCGCCTGGCGGGTGAATCTGTTCGGCGACACCGTCGAGACCATCGAGGAGTTCGACCCGCTCACCGGGCATAAGCAGGACGAGCTCGAATTCATCAAGATCTACGCCAACTCGCACTATGTGACGCCGCGCCCGACGCTGGTGCAGGCGATCAAGTCGATCAAATCCGAATTGAAGATGCGGCTCGACCAGCTCCACGACCAGGGTCGCCTGCTGGAAGCGCAGCGGCTGGAGCAGCGCACCACGTTCGACCTCGAGATGATGGAGGCGACCGGAAGCTGCGCCGGCATCGAGAACTATTCGCGCTATCTCACCGGGCGCCTGCCCGGCGAGCCGCCGCCGACGCTGTTCGAATACGTGCCCGACAACGCGCTGGTGTTCGCCGACGAGAGCCACGTCACCGTGCCCCAGATCGGCGGCATGTTCCGCGGCGACTTCCGCCGCAAGGCGACGCTCGCCGAATATGGTTTCCGGCTGCCCTCCTGCATGGACAACCGCCCGCTGCGCTTCGAGGAATGGGACATGATGCGGCCGCAGACGATCGCGGTCTCCGCCACGCCCAGCGCCTGGGAGATCAACGAGAGCGGCGGCGTGTTCGTCGAGCAGGTGATCCGGCCGACCGGGCTTATTGATCCTCCCGTGAACATCCGCCCCGCCCGCACCCAGGTCGACGATCTCGTCGGCGAGGTCCGCGCCACCGCCCAGGCCGGCTATCGCTCGCTGATCACGGTGCTGACCAAGCGCATGGCGGAGGACCTGACCGAATATCTGCATGAGCAGGGCATTCGCGTCCGCTACATGCACAGCGATATCGACACCATCGAACGCATCGAGATCATCCGCGATCTGCGCCTCGGCGCGTTCGATGCGCTGGTCGGCATCAATTTGCTGCGCGAAGGCCTCGACATTCCCGAATGCGCGCTGGTTGCGATCCTCGACGCCGACAAGGAAGGTTTTTTGCGCAGCGAGACCTCGCTGATCCAGACCATCGGCCGCGCCGCGCGCAACGTCGACGGCAAGGTGATCCTCTATGCCGACCAGATGACGGGCTCGATGGAGCGCGCCATCGCCGAAACCGACCGCCGCCGCGAGAAGCAGGTCGAGTACAACACGGCGCATGGCATCACGCCGGAGAGCATCAAGAAGTCGATCGGCGACATCATGAACAGCGTCTACGAGCGCGATCATGTGCTGGTCGAGATCGGCGGCCATGACATGACCGACGACGTCATCTCGATCGGCCACAATTTCGAGGCCGTGCTCGGCGATCTCGAAACAAGGATGCGCGAGGCCGCCGCCGATCTGAACTTCGAGGAAGCCGCCCGGCTGCGCGACGAGGTCAAGCGCCTGCGCGCCACCGAACTCGCGGTGGTCGACGATCCCACCGTCAAGCAGCGCACGGTGCAGGGTAAAGCCGGCGCCTATGCGGGCGCGAAGAAATACGGCGACGCCGCTAACCTGCCGGTCAGCGCGCTGAAGAACAAGAGCGCTGCCACGGCACTCAAGGCGAGCGGCAGCAAGGGCTCGCGAATCCACAAGCCGCATCTCGACGAGATGCACGGCCCGGAGTCGTTGCCGTATCGGGGCGACCGCGCGCTGCCCTCAAAACCGTTCGGCGGCGAAAGCCGCATCATCCAGCCGACGGATTCGCGGCAGTCAGGCCCGGAGTTTGGGCCATCGCCGCGGTCGAGCGGAGGGGCGCCGGGGCATAGAGGTGGTTGGAAGAAGAGATAGGGGGCGCGGAGCGCCGGCGCCGCCCATGGTTATTGATGGCGGCATCCGAGAATGATGAGAACGCGCACTCACTCCACGCTCGCCGCGAGCAGCGACAGCAGCAGCACTGAGGCCACCAGCTGCATCGACGTCGCCGGCTTGGCGCGCCAGCGGGCGATCTTCTCGGAGAAGGACAGGCTGGCGTCGAAGAACAGCGGTTCGTAGGCGTTCTTTGCAAATCCCGGGAATGTCGATCCGGCCCAGATGGCGAGACAGCTGTAGAAGATCGACGCCATCGCGATGGTGAGTGCGTGACTGCCACCGCGGTCATGTCCCAGGAGCTTCACCATCAGCGACGCCGCGGCGAAGATCGGGAAGCCCTGAAGGATCGTGGTGAGGGCAAAGCCTTCGAGCCAGTTGAGCGGGCCGGATTTCGACGCGGTGACGAAGGGCATGATGCGATCACCCCACGCTCGCCGTCACCACCGCCATCACCGACAGCAGCAGCACGATGGTCATGAGCTGGAGCGAGGCGACCGGCTGGGTGCGCCATGCCGTGATCTTCTCAGTGAGCGACAGATGGGCCTCGAAGAACTTCGGCTCGTAGACGGTCTTGAACAAATGCGGGAAGTTCGGCCCCAAGGTCACCGCAAGCAGCGCGTGGGCGAGTGAGGCGATGGCGACGAAGATGGCGACGCCGGGATCGCCGACCAGGTCGTGATTGCCGACCAGCTTGAGCAGGAAAGCCGCGGCGGCGAAGGTCGGGAAGCTCTGCAGCGTCGCAGTCAGCGCGAGGCCTTCAAGCGCGTTGTGCAGGCTGGACTTTCTGACTGTGGCGATGGCGGCCATGGCGCGTCTCCCTGATGACATGGGGAGGACGATAGCCACAGGGGAAGGCGCGCGATGTGAGCTGGCTCACGCCCGTCCGAGAGCCCGGGACGTGAGGCAGCCGGGACCGGCTCAAAGCTGGCGAAAGAAAACGAGATAGATGGCGAGGCCGATCGTCGAGAATGACAGCAGAACGCCGACCCAATTGTACTTGACGCCCGCAGAACGGGAAGCCTTCCCCACGAAAGCGACGACGAAATACAGGAACAGGATTGCGAGGACTAAACCCCACAAGGACTTCCCGACGTCCATCGTTCCCTCGCCTGGTTCAATCCCAGCGTTCGCGAATGGAATTTACCATCGAAGCATGCCGGATAGAAGACGGCGGGAGCACAGTTTTCCGTGCCGTTACAGCTTGCCCTGCCCGTTCACCTGGCTCTGCTGTTGCCGCTGCCTCTCCTGCTCTTGCTGCTCCTTGGCATGGTGGCGGCCGTAGAGGCAGCCGGCGGCGGCGCCGAGGACGCCGTGATGGCCGGCATAGTGGCCGGCGACGCCGCCGACGACGGCGCCCTTGATGCAGCCCTTGGCATTGGCGGCGGAGGTCGCGCCAACCATGAGAAGTGCGGCGGCGATTGCGGCGAGGGATTTCATGGATCGATGTCTCCGGATCGGTGTCGCAATCTCAACGGGCACGGACCCGTCCCTGTTCCCGTGTTCGCTGCCGCGCGTTGGGCAGCGCGAGCCCATGCAGCCGAACGCCGTGCGAATTCGTGCAGGCGCACGGCAACTCAACCGCCAGTTGCAGCCGTGAACCTGGCATTGCGTTTGCGCGTCAAATGGTCTGCAACGTCCCCTGTGGTTTTGCGGATTGCCGGTGTCCGAAGCCGCGCGTTAGCCTTGCGCAAACTCCACACGGCCAATGAGGACGGGCGGAATGACGGTCGAGAAGCTCAATCGCCAGCGCGTGCTGCACCTGCTCGACGCCATCGGGCGCAGCGATCTCGAGGCCGCGCTGTCTTGCTGCACCGACGACGTCGACTTTCTCACCCACGCGCCGATCGACGTGCTGCCGGACATGGGCCCCTGCCACGGCAAGAAGGAGCTCGGCGAATTCTGGCGCACCGTACAGGAGCGATACGCCGAAATCCGCTACGAGGTGCCGCAGATCGTCGCCGAAGGCGACACGGTCGCGGCCTATCTGCGCGTGTTCCTCAGGAAGCGCAGCCACGACCGCACCATTCAGGTCGACATGGCCATATTCTACACTTTCCGCAACGGCCAGGTGGCGCAGATCCGCGAGATCATCGATTCCTACGATTTGGTGCAGCAGGTGCTGGAACGTGAGATCGGCCCGCTGATCGTGGGCGAGCGGGCGGACGGGGGCTAGCTCTCTCCAAAAACCGGCCCGGACCGGGAAAATACGGAGTTCTATTGTAAATCTCACACGCCGGGATCAATTGTGCATTGCGAAAACGTGAATTGCGTTTTGGCCGAATTGGCGTATTTTGTTCGTATACAAATGAGTTGAGCGACCCCGCGGCACCTATCCTGTGCGCTTGGGGTTATTTTTCGTTTTTTCGCAAGCCAGCTTTCAGGACTGCCCAAGATGACAGAGCACAGCCTCTGGCGTTTCTCGCGCGCATTGCACCGCGCGATCAACGACCGGCATTTCGAGGACATCGAGGCCCTGATCGACGACGACGTCGAATGGGCGCTGTACGGCCCGATCGACATGTTTCCGTTCCTCGGCGCGCGCCAGGGCAAGGACGCCGTGCTCGATGTCATCCACCAACTCGCCGACAATTTCCAGGTCCGCCGCTTCGACCGCGAGAGCATCATGCTCGGCGTCGATTCCGCCGCCTCGATGCTGCGCTATTCGCTGACCGCGCTGGATTCCAACAAGCCGATCAGCTTGCGGGTGGCGCAGTTCGCCCAGTTCAAGGCGGGCAAACTCACCAGCATGCGCGTGCTGATCGATACATTCGATCTGGTCGAGCAGGCACTCGGCCGCGCCATTCATCTGCCGAAGATGACCGGCGTCGGCTGAACGGAACACCAACGGGCCCCGCACTTCGGGACCGATGGCTGATGCTCCCCGCGACGCGTCCTGGCCTCCAGCCCCGCCGGATGCAATCGTGGAGAAGCTCGTCATCGGGCGCGCGCCTTTCGCGCGGCCCGTTGGTTCGCGCTTGATGGAGCCGCCACAATTTCGCGACGATGGTTCCGCATCCTCGGCGAGAACTGGGCTGACGGGCAGGACGATGGAATTCTCGACAGGGTTTGGCTGGACCAGGCTGCCGATGCTGGCGGCCGCTTTCATCTTGGGATCGGTGCTGACGGTGTCGGCGCAGATCATTCCGCCCTTCTCCCCCGGCCCGGCCGCAGCGCCCGACGACGAGGCCGAGACGGCGGAGGCCCCTGATGTCAACGATCCCGACGTGCTCCGCGGCATCGACGTCGACAAGCTCGACTGGGGCCAGCTCGCGATCGACGCCGGCACGCTCAACGACATCATCGCCGCCAAGAAGCGCGCGCAGGCCGCCGCCAAGGACGGGCTGAACTGGGCGACGAACGCCAACGCCAACGGCACCTCGGCCGTGACGGTGAAGCAGTCGGTATCCTCATTCTGGGACGCCCGCATCGGCGCCGACATGACGGTGACGAGCGAGCCGCGGACGATGTCCGAGCTGCTGGCACAGAAGGCCACCAATGGCGGCAACGTGCCTCAATCGTCCGGCAGCGCCTGGGCGGCTGCGACCGCGCCGGGCGCAGGCGCGATCTGGGACAAGACCGCGGTGGAGGCCCGCGTCGATCCCGGCGCCGAACAGAGCAAACTCGGGGCGGCGCTGATCAAATCGGTGCCGCTATCGGGCGACACGTCGCTGACGCTCCAGAACGGCTACAGCGTCAACCAGCAGGGCACCACGGCGCTCCCCGGAGTCGGCGGTCACATCACGCGGAATTACGAGACCGAGCAGTCGGCCAAGGTCACTCTCACCGACACCGGCACCAGCATCACCGCGGGCCAGTCGCTGTCGACCACCGACGACAAATGGCTGCGCAAGGTCGGCGCCGAGCAAAAGCTGTTCGACAACGTCACCGTCTCCGGCTCGGTCGGCGAAACCTCGCAAGGGGCGATCAACAAGAGCCTGACGGCGGGTTTCAAGAAGAGCTGGTAGTTGGGCGCTAATCTTTCTCCTCATCCTGAGGAGCGCGCTCTTGCGCGCGTCTCGAAGGATCGAGGCCCCCGCTGCTACAGTTGGGCCTGCATGGTTCGAGACGCGCTTCGCGCTCCTCACCATGAGGAGGTACAAAGTTCGCCGGTGCGGCCGCGTTCAGACTTCCGTAACCATACGCCACGGCAAAGCCCCCGAATGGACCGCCCTTGCCGCACCTCGGCCAAGTTGCGGCCAAAATCCGACGCCCTAGTCCCAGGCTGACGTCGTCGTGCGGGGGACACTCGCGCTGCGCTCAACGCGAACAGGGGAATAACGATGAACGCCATGCGTCCGGAAAAGACCGAAACCACCGAGACCGAGACCATCGACACCAACCTCGCCGCCGTGACGGAAGTCGAAGCCGGCATCCGTGACTTCGTCCGCAACGACATCGCCTATCTGCGCCGTCCGGCAGCGACCGCCACGGACGCGCCGCCGCTCGATCCGAGCGCGGAGGCCACCGTCACCAACGTCAACTCGCTGATCCAGCGCGTCGCCGGCACCTCGCTCGCCGAGATCGAGAATCTGATCTCCGAGCTTGAGAGCCTGCGCGACCTGCTCCACGCCGAAGGCCAGCGCGTCCAGCGCGAGATCTCCGGCTACGCCCAGCTCAGCCAGGCCGCGATGAAGTCGACCCGCATGATCGCCGACAACGTCTCGCAGTGGAAGCGCGCCGCCGACGGCCTGCGCAACAGCTGATCGCTGACATCACGCATCACCGGCCGCCGCGTTCCGAAAGGGGCGCGGCGGTTTTGATTCTGGGGGGTGTAAGGAGTGCGCACGCGCCCCATGAAAAGTGTCATCACCCGCGAAAGCGGGTGATCGGGTATTCCAGAGGCAGCGAGGCTGGAACCGAGACGCCGCGGCGTACCGGATGCCCCGCTTTCGCGGAGCATGACAGCGGAGGATTTTGAACTTTCCGCATTGCCCCGACGACTAACGCCAAGCGCTCCTGCCATCGCGGCGGGCCCGGGGACATGTCATGGAAAGCATTCGGCCCGACACCACCGACCCGATACCGCTGCGGCCCGCGCCGAACCAGTTCGGCACGATCATGCTGCGTTTTGTCGGATTGCTGGCGGTTGCGATCGCGATATTGGCGTTCGTCTATAGCCGCTGAGGGCGGAGGCCGCGTTGCGGCCCCGCAGAGTTAACGAAGTCTTACCGGGCGGCTTCCACGGTCGAAGCTTCCAGGGTGTAGGCACCATCGGCATAGCCCTTCACCACCATGCCGGCGACCAGCATCACGGCCAGCGTGGCGGTAGCAAAGATGAATCCGACCAGCTTGAGTGCGCCGCGGTCTGCCATGGTCCTCGTCCCCTGTACTCTGCCCAGTTCGTTCAAATAGACAGCGACAGGTTCATAATTGGTTAGCAACTCGATGGTTCCGCCAACTGCTTCGCGGGCAAACCATGTTGCGCAGGCTTATGGCAGCCACCCGGAATCGCGTCCATAGCGCGGAGGCAACACTCGCGCGCTGTTTTCGTCGTTCATCCTGGAACGAATCTAACCGCCGTTCCCACGCATCGGCACGAAGGCGCTGGCCGTGATGGCGTAGACGTCCTCGCCGCGCTGGTTGGTGCCGGTGGTGCGCGCGGTCAGGATGCCCCAGCCAGGTCGCGAGGCGGAGCTGCGCTTGTCGATGACGACATTGGCATACGTGACGATGTCGCCGGCGAGCACCGGCCTGATCCAGCGCAAATCGCGAAAGCCGGGCGACGGGCCCCACACCGCGACCTCCTCGCCGCGCGAAACGGCTTCCCGCGCCAGACGCTGGCCGTCGGCGACAAGCAGGCTCATGCAGGCCGAGCCGACATGCCAGCCCGAGGCCGCGAGCCCGCCAAACAAGGAGTTCTTGCCCTCCTCCTCGTCGAGGTGAAAACGCTGCGGATCGAACTTTGCGGCGAATGCCTTGATCGACTCCGCCGTGAACGTATAGGCGCCGATCTCGCGGCGATGCCCAATCTCGATCTCCTCGAAAAACGGCATCAGACCGCCCCCTCGCGCCGCTTGATCAGGATCGGCGACGTCATCTCGCACAGCGCATCGCCCCCGGCGTTACGCGCGGTGCATTTGAACTTGACGATGCCAAGCTCCGGGCGGCTCTTCGAGGTGCGGGCCTCCACGACATCGACATCGAGCATGAGGTCGTCGCCTGGCCTCAAGGGCGACAACCACCGCACTTCATCGACGCCGGGAGATCCCAGCGAAGCGGCGCGGGTGATGAAACCGTCGGCCATCATCCGCATCATCAGCGAACAGAGATGCCAGCCCGAGCCGGACAGGCCGCGCAGCATGCTTTTGCCGGCGGCCTCCTCGTCGAGATGCATCGGCTGCGGATCGAACTCGGCGGCAAAGGCCAGGATCTCGTCGCGCGTGACATGGCGCGGGCCGAATGTTCCGAACCGGCCGGGCGGGAAATCTTCGAAGGTCAGGGTCATCTTGGGAAAGGTTTGAGGGAATGACAGATTGTGGCCGCACTTTACGGCAATCTCAACCCGCCGGCCCGCATGGCTCGTGCTACATTCGGCGCGCCGGCGTCGGTCTTGAGTCGGATCGATCAGGGGCCACGATCCATTTGCAAGGCCCGACAACACCCGAATTGCCCTGGGGAGAGCAATGTTTTCATTCAGCGACCTGTTTCAATGGGACCGCTTCATCACGCCGACGATCATCAAGACCTTCTACTGGCTGGTGATCGCGCTGATCTGCCTGTTCGGCCTCTCCGGCATCTTCTCCGGCCTCGCGATGATGGCGATCAGCCCGTTCGGCGGCTTCCTGATGCTGCTGTCGTCGATCGCGAGCGTTGTCGTCGGGATCGTGTTCTCGCGCATCATCGCGGAGCTGATCCTGATCATCTTCCGCATCAACGAGCACCTCGGCGCGATCAGGGATCAGGGCGGCGGGGTGCGGTGAGGCAAGCACCGGCGCCGTTCGGCAAAAGAGGAGGCATGGTGGGTTACGCTGCGCTAACCCACCCTACGAACCTATCGATGTCTTACGTATTGAACCTGAAATGCATCACGTCGCCGTCGGCGACGACGTATTCCTTGCCTTCGAGGCGGAGCTTGCCGGCATCGCGGGCGCCGGCTTCGCCGCCGAGCGCGACGTAGTCTTCATACGCAATGGTCTCGGCGCGGATAAACCCCTTCTCGAAGTCGGTGTGGATCACACCGGCCGCGCCCGGCGCCTTGGTGCCGCGATAGATGGTCCAGGCGCGCGCTTCCTTCGGGCCCACCGTGAAATAGGTGATGAGGTCGAGCAGCGTGTAGCCGGCGCGGATCAGGCGATCGAGGCCGGCCTCTTCGAGACCCAGCGTCTCCAGGAAGTCGGCGCGTTCGTCACGCGAAATGGTGGCGATCTCGGATTCGATTTTTGCCGAGATGACGACGGCAATGGCGCCTTCCTTGGCGGCTTGGTCCTGCACCGCCTTCGAGAACGAATTGCCTGATGCGGCCGAGCCTTCCTCGACGTTGCAGACGTAGAGCACGGGCTTGGACGACAGCAGGCCGAGCATGCCGAAGGCGCGCTCCTCCTCGGCCTTGCGTTCGACAAGACGCGCGGGCTTGCCCTCGCGCAGCAGCACCAGGGTGCGATTGACGAGGTCGAGCTGCTCCTTGGCGTCCTTGTCGTTGCCCTTGGCCTTCTTGGCCAAATTGTCGACGCGCTTTTCGAGGCTGTCGAGATCGGCGAGCATCAGCTCGGTCTCGATGGTCTCGATGTCGGCGAGCGGGGCGATCTTGCCCTCGACATGGGTGATGTCGGAATCCTCGAAGCAGCGCACGACATGCGCGATGGCGTCGACCTCGCGGATGTTGGCGAGGAACTGGTTGCCGAGGCCTTCACCCTTGGACGCGCCGCGCACGAGGCCGGCGATGTCCACGAAGGTCAGCCGGGTCGGGATGATCTGGCCCGACTTGGCGATCGCTGCGAGCTTATCGAGCCGCGGATCCGGCACAGCGACCTCGCCGACATTCGGCTCGATCGTGCAGAACGGATAGTTCGCCGCCTGCGCCGCGGCCGTCTCGGTCAGCGCGTTGAACAAGGTCGATTTGCCGACATTGGGCAATCCGACGATCCCGCATTTAAATCCCACGAGCGTTAATCCTTGCCGTTGTCGTCCTTGGTCAAAAATCCCTTCGCCTGCATGGCGAGGTGCACCCTGTTGGCGAAAGTCGCGTCCGTGCCCTTGGCAACCAGTGCCGCGTGCTCGGCCACCGCGTCGCAGAGCGTCGCCACCCAGTCGTTGTCCGCTTTGGCGAAGTCCGACAGCACGTGGCCGTGCACCAATTCCTTCACGCCGGGATGACCGATGCCGAGCCGCACCCGGCGGTAGTCGTTGCCGATATGGGCGGAGATCGAGCGCAGGCCATTGTGGCCGGCGATGCCGCCGCCGATCTTCACCCGCACCTTGCCCGGCGGCAGTTCGAGTTCGTCATGGAATACGGTGACGTCGCCCGGCGCGATCTTGAAGAAGCTTGCCGCTTCTTGAACGCTGCGGCCGGACTCGTTCATGTAGGTCATCGGCTTGAGCAGGATCACGCGCTCGGTGCCGAGCGTGCCTTCCGAGGTCTCGCCCTGAAACCTGCGGCGCCAGGGTGCGAACCCATGACGCCGCGCGATCTCGTCGACGGCCATGAAGCCGACATTGTGCCGGTTACGTGCGAATTTCGGGCCGGGATTGCCGAGCCCAACAAACAGTCGCATGACGCGGCGCGCCCCTCGCTCGGCGCGCGGTCAGGGACCGCGCGCCAGCTTTGAGAGATTACTTCTTCTTGTCGCCGCCGGCGGGGGCCTTGGCAGCCGGGGCCTTGGCAGCCGCTGCCGGAGCAGCAGCACCCGCAGCCGGAGCAGCACCAGCCGCCGGAGCAGCAGCACCCGCAGCAGGAGCAGCAGCCGCGGCCTTCAGCTCTTCGGCGTAGCCGGACGGCGGCACGATGGTGACGAGGGTCGCGTCCTCGGAGGTCAGCGCCTTCACGCCGGCCGGCAGCTTGATGTCGGAGAGATGCAGCGAGTGGCCGATCTCGAGCGAACCGACGTCGGCCTCGATGAACTGCGGGATGTTCTCCACGCCGCACTCGAGCTCGATCGCGTGCGCAACGATGTTCACGGCGCCGCCGCGCTTCACGCCGGGCGAACCTTCAGCCTTCACCACGTGCAAGGGAACGCTGATGCGGATGGTGGCGCCTTCGCCGAGCCGCATGAAGTCGACGTGGATCGGGAAGTCCTTGACCGGATCGAGGTGGTAGTCGCGCGGAATCACGCGGTGCTTGTTGCCTTCGAGGTCGATGTCGACCAGCGTGGTCAGGAACCGGCCGGCGAGGATGCGCGAGCGCAGTTCGCGATCGTCAACCGAGATGGTCAGCGGGGGCTGGTTGTTGCCATAGATCACTCCGGGCACTCTCCCGGCGCGACGCTCAGCCCGGGCGGCCCCCTTGCCGCTCTTCGGACGTGCGGTCGCCTTCAATTCCTTGACGGTCGCCATAACGTTAAGTCCTTGTTTTTGCAAAAGTTAATGGGCCGCAACGCGGCCCATGGCATACGCCGCAGCAAGCCTCCAGGGGTGCGGGGGCTGCGGACGTGGCGGGCTTTTACCCGGAAGACGCGGAAATGACAAGGAGAATGGGCCGCCGGGCGGAACCGGATCGCCCGGATGGAGCCGGCGGAGTTAGCCGCCGAGCTTGGCCTCCAGCGCCGCGATGCGCGCCTTCAGAGCCTCGTTCTCCTCACGCGCCAGGCGCGCCATGTCCTTGACCGCCTCAAACTCCTCGCGCTTGACGAGGTCCATGTCGCGCAGGAATTTTTCGGCCTGGGTGCGCATCACCGTGTCGAACTCGCGCTTGACGCCCTGCGCGGCACCGGCGGCGTCGTTCATCAGGCGGCCGATCTCGTCGAAAAACCGGTTGTTGGTCTGGGTCATGTCGGTCTCCTGGCGGCTTTCGATGAACTCTGCGCGAACGCGCGGGGAGACAATGGCAATCCGATGGGGCCGGTTCAAGGGCCGATCGGCGGTATCCTTGTCATGCCCCGGTTTCCTTGCAATCGTATTCAACGTCCCGGCATAAGAAGAATCACAAAAGGCGCTCGAGATGATCGACCAGCAGATCGCGATCCCCACCAAGGACGGTCACACCGCAACCTTCATCAGCCATCCCGAACGCGGCGGGCCGTTTCCGGTCGTCCTGTTCTACATGGACGCGCCGGCGATCCGCGAGGAGCTGCGCGACATGGCACGCCGGCTCGCGACATCGGGTTATTACGTGATGCTGCCGAACCTCTATTACCGTTCCGGCGTGATGGAGCTCGGCGCGCTGCCGGCCGATCCGAACGCTCCGGAACGCAAGCGCATGTTTGCGCTGATGGGATCGCTCACGATCCCCATGATCATGGACGACACGCGGGCGCTGCTGACCTATGCCGAGGGCCAGGCGGCCGCGAACACCAAACTGATCGGCACTGTCGGTTACTGCATGAGCGGCCGCTACGCGATCAACGCCGCCACGCATTTTCCCGATCGCGTCAAAGCCGCTGCCTCGGTCTACGGCACGCAACTCGCAACCGACCAGGACGACAGCCCGCATCTCGCGGCCGCCAAGACCAAGGCCGAACTCTACTTCGCCTGCGCCGAGACCGACATCTACGCACCGGCCGAGATCATCGAGCAGGTGAAGCAGGGCATGAGCGGCGCCAAAGCCGAAGTCGAGATCTATCCCGACACCCATCACGGCTTCGCCTTCCCCAAGCGTCCGGTCTATCACCGCGACGCCGCCGAGCGGCATTGGGAGCGTCTGCTGGCGCTCTATCGCCGCAATCTCGTCTAGACATAGAAGGCGCGATGCCCTTTCTGCTCATCGACTTTCCCGCCTTCAAGCCGATCGCGATCGAGATCGGTCCGTTCGCGATCCGCTGGTATGCGCTGGCTTATATCTGCGGCATCGTGTTCGGTTGGCTCTATGCGCGCTCGCTCCTGAAGAAAGAGCGGCTGTGGGGCGGCCCGGCGCCGATGTCGTTGGTGCAGATCGACGACTTCATTCTGTGGGTCACGCTCGGCATCATCCTCGGCGGCCGCACCGGCTATGTGCTGTTCTACAATCTGCCCTTCTTCATCGACCATCCCGCCGCGATCTTCAGGCTGTGGGAAGGCGGCATGTCCTTCCACGGCGGCTTCCTCGGCTGCGTCGTCGCGGTGATGTGGTTCGCCTATCGCAACCGCATCTCGATCCTGTCGCTCGGCGACATCACCACCGCCGTCGCCCCGGTCGGGCTGCTGCTCGGCCGCATCGCCAATTTCATCAATGGCGAATTGTGGGGCCGCACCGCCGGGCCGGAGCTGCCCTGGGCGATGATCTTCCCCAACGATCCCACCCAACTGCCGCGTCATCCGAGCCAGCTCTACGAGGCCGGCATGGAGGGCATTTTGCTGTTCACGGTGCTCGCGATCATGATCCGCTTCGGCGCCCTGAAGCGGCCGGGCATGATCCTCGGCGCGTTCATCCTGATCTATGGTCTGAGCCGGATCGCCGGCGAGCATTTCCGTGAACCGGACGTCCAGCTCGGCTTCCTCTGGGGCGGATTAACCATGGGCATGCTGTTGTCGATTCCGATGCTTATTGTGGGCGGCATACTTATTGTATTGGCAGTGAGGCGCGGTGCGCCCGAGCCCGCAGGGGCTATTCGTTAATTCCTTTTGAGAAGATAGGCCGTGACCGACCAGCCGTTACTCGACGAGATCAAGGCGCTGATCAAATCCTCAGGCCCCATGCCGGTCTGGCGGTACATGGAACTGTGCCTGATGCATCCGCGCTATGGCTATTACGTCTCGCGCGATCCGTTGGGACGAGAAGGCGACTTCACCACCGCGCCCGAGGTCAGCCAGATGTTCGGCGAGCTGTTGGGCCTATGGACCGCCTCGGTGTGGAAGCAGATGGGCTCGCCGCAATTCCTGCGGCTGATCGAGCTCGGTCCTGGCCGCGGCACCATGATGGCCGATGCGCTGCGTGCGCTCCGCGTGCTGCCGCCGCTCTACCAGGCGCTCCACATCCACATGGTCGAGGTCAATCCGGTCCTGCGCGAGCGGCAGAGTGCGACGCTGTCGGGCGTGCGCAACATTGCCTGGCACGACAGCATCGACGACGTGCCGGACGGACCGAGCATCATCCTCGCCAACGAATATTTCGACGTGCTGCCGATCCACCAGATGGTCCGTCACGAGAACGGCTGGCACGAGCGCGTGATCGAGGTGGACGCCAACGGAAAACTTCAATTCGGCGCGGCGGCCGAGCCGACCCCACGCTTCGAGGTGCTGCTGCCGCCTCTGGTGCGCGCCGCGCCCGTCGGGGCCGTGTTCGAGTGGCGGCCCGATGCCGAGATTATGAAGCTCGCCAGCCGCGTGCGCGACCAGGACGGCGCGGCGCTGATCATCGATTACGGCCATCTGCGCAGCGATGCCGGCGACACCTTCCAGGCGATCGCGCGCCACACCTTCACCGATCCCCTGAAGGCGCCGGGCCAAGCCGACGTCACGGCCCATGTCGACTTCCAGGCGCTCGCGCGCGGGGCGGAGGACGTGGGCGCCCGCGTGCACGGGCCGGTGACGCAGGGCGATTTCCTCAAGCGCGTCGGCATCGAGACCCGTGCCGCCGCCTTGATGCAGAAGGCGGCGCCCGACGTTGCCACCGACATTTCGATCGCGCTCAAGCGCCTGACTGAAACCGGGCGCAGCGGCATGGGTTCGATGTTCAAGGTGCTCGGCATCTCTGAGCCGCGCTTGACGGGCCTTGCGGGACTGAGCGATCTCGAACGCGCCGGAGACCATTCATGACGCTTGCCTCCTCGCTGCTCTCAGCGGTGCCCGGCCTGCGCCACGCCTTTTTCACCCGCGAGGGCGGCGTCTCGGGCGGCATCTATTCCGCGCTTAACGGCGGGCTCGGCTCCAACGACGATCAGGCCCTTGTCGCGGAGAACCGCCGCCGCATGGCCGAGCATGTCGGCGTCGCGCCGGAACGCTTTCTCAGCCTGCACCAGATCCATTCGCCCGACGTGCTAGTGGCCGACGCTCCGTGGCCGAGCGGGCCGCGACCGAAGGGCGATGCGCTGGTGACGAAGGTGCCCGGCATCGCGCTCGGCGTCTCCACCGCCGACTGCGGGCCCGTGCTGTTCGTCGACCCCAATGCGGGCGTGATCGGCGGCGCGCATGCCGGCTGGAAGGGCGCGCTCACCGGCGTGCTGGAGCAGACCATTTCAGCGATGGAAAAACTCGGCGCCTCGCGGAGCGGCATCATCGCCGCGATCGGCCCGCTGATCCGCCAGGACAGTTATGAAGTCGGCAACGAGTTCGTGGCGCGCTTCATCGAGGCGGATGCGGACAACACGATGTTTTTCATCCCATCGGTGCGCGAGGGACACGCGATGTTCGACCTCGCCGGCTTCATCCGCGAGCGTCTGGAAGCCGCGGGCATCCTGATGATCGACGATCTCGGTCTGGACACCTACGCCGACGAACGCTTCTTCAGCTACCGCCGCTCGGTGCATCGCAACGAGCCGGATTACGGCCGCCACGTTCACGCGATCGCGCTCGAAGCGTGAACACAAAGGCAACCCCGTGTCATTCCGGGGCTATGCCTGCGCGCGATGACAGTGGGCTGTGGCGCCCCCGCCCTAGACGTTAATGCGTTTTAACGATATCGCTGCCCTCCATAATGAGGGACGCGTCATTCATCTTGCGCCGCGCAGGTTCGCGCGTGCTGGCGGTCATGCTGCTGACGGCTGCGACCGCGCTTGGCGGCTGTGCCGGTGGCGGTGGTGCCGCAAACTCCTACGCCATGGCGCCGAGCGCCGGCTCCGGGGCGACAGTCGCGTTCGAATCGATCGACGGGCCGCCGCCGCAAGTGTTCGACCGCATGGTCGGCGTGCTCGACACCGAATCCAAGCTGCGCAGCCTGTCCGTGGTCTCCCGCGAGGGGACGGCTGCCTACCGCGTGCGCAGCTACCTCTCCGCCCAGATCGTGCGCGGCAAGACCGTGATCGCCTGGGTCTGGGACGTCTACGACGCCAACCAGCAGCGGGCGCTGCGCCTTTCCGGCGAGGAACCTACGGCGGCCAAGGGCGGCCGCGACGCTGCCCGGGATCCTTGGGGAGCTGCCGACGATCTCGTGCTGCGGAAGATCGCCCAGGCCGGATTCAGCGGACTTTCCAACATGATCAACGGTACGCCGGATGCGCCGAACTCGGCTCCCGGCTTGCGCGGGCCGGCTGTGGCGAGCGTGATCCCGGAGGCTCCGGCGACCGGGATGCCGGCCTCGGCGCTGGGCTATGCCGAGCGATAACCCCCGCGAAACCACGGCCCCAACTTCCGGCCAAACCGTTGGCCGGATTCGGGATTTCGCAGGGAAAACGTAGCGTCCCGGGTTGCCATTGCAGCCCCCGGCCTGATATTTCCTCGCCCGTCGTAACCGTGCTTCCAGTGGGTATTGTTTGATGTTGAACATCGTGTCCAGCAAAGCGCGGGAGGAAGCGTCCATGTCGGCCAAGAACGGCTCCATCAAGCTCGTCGCCGGCAACTCCAACCCGGCTCTCGCACAGGCCATCGCGCAAGGTCTCGACCTGCCGCTGACCAAGGCGGTGGTACGGCGCTTCGCCGACATGGAGATCTTCGTCGAGATCCAGGAGAACGTGCGCGGCTCGGATGCCTTCGTCATCCAGTCGACCTCGTTCCCGGCGAACGACCATCTGATGGAATTGCTGATCATCACCGACGCACTGCGCCGCTCCTCGGCGCGCCGCATCACTGCGGTGCTGCCCTATTTCGGCTACGCCCGGCAGGACCGCAAATCGGGTTCGCGCACGCCGATCTCGGCTAAACTCGTCGCCAATTTGATCACGCAGGCCGGCGTCGACCGCGTCATGACGCTCGACCTGCATGCCGGCCAGATCCAGGGCTTCTTCGACATCCCCACCGACAACCTCTACGCGGCGCCGCTGATGGTGCGCGACATCAAGGACAAGTTCGACCTCTCCAGGACGATGGTGATCTCGCCGGACGTCGGCGGCGTGGCCCGCGCACGCGGTCTCGCCAAGCGCATCAACACACCGCTTGCGATCGTCGACAAGCGCCGCGAGAGGGCGGGTGAATCCGAGGTCATGAACGTGATCGGCGACGTCGCCGGCTACACCTGCATCCTGATCGACGACATCGTGGACTCCGGCGGCACGCTGGTGAACGCGGCCGACGCGCTGATCGCCAAGGGCGCCAAGGACGTCTACGCCTACATCACCCACGGCGTGCTCTCCGGCGGCGCGGCCGCCCGGATCACGAACTCCAGGCTGAAGGAACTGGTGATCACCGATTCGATCCTGCCGACCGAGGCGGTGAGCAAGGCCCCGAACATCCGCACGCTGCCGATCGCCAGCTTGATCTCGGACGCGATCGCGCGCACCGCCGCGGAAGAGTCGGTGTCGAGCCTGTTCGACTGAGCACGCTGACCTCGTAGGGTGGGTTAGCCCTGCGGACTGCGCGAAGCGCAGACCGCTCGGCGTAACCCACCACTTCTACCCCCGCGGAAAGTAAGAGGCGGGTTACGGCTGCGCCTAACCCACCCTACGGCTCCCTCACGCGCCGCCGCTCCCCATTGTTGCCAACGACCGCCCATGACATCATCCGAATCCCGAGTCATCTCTGCCCTCTGGATGCCCGATGCCACGCCGGAAATTTGCCTGGGAGAAGCTGGCGGATGACGAGTTGCTCAAGCAACGCCTCTCCAGCCTGAGGGTTACGGTCGAAGGCACCTGGCTCGAGGATTGCGTCAGCACGCTGTACGAGGAGCTCGAGGAGCGCGGCATCCGGCTGCGGCCGCACACCTGGATGTCGAGCGAATGGTTCAGCCCGGGCGGCGTTCCCGGCATCGCCATTCCGTTCTATCTCGCTCATCCCCGCCTGATGAAGCTCGAGAAGAAGATGATGTTCGACGTCGAGGGCGGAACCTGGCGCGAATGCATGGCCATCCTCCGTCACGAAGCGGGCCACGCCATACAGCACGGCTACCAGTTGCAGCGCCGCCGGCGCTGGCAGCAACTGTTCGGCCCGTCGTCGAAACATTATCCGCGCTATTACCGGCCCAATCCGGCGAGCCGGCGCTATGTCCAGCATCTGCGGCTCTGGTACGCGCAGAGCCATCCGGACGAGGATTTCGCCGAGACGTTTGCGGTGTGGCTACGGCCCCGTTCGAACTGGCGGACGCGATACGCTGGTTGGCCGGCACTGAAGAAGCTCGAATATGTCGACGAGCTGATGGGCGAGATCGCGGGAAAGCGGCCGCCGATCACGACGCGGGAGCGTGTCGATCCGCTGGGTCGGCTCAGCCAAACGCTCGAAGAGCACTACAAGAAGAAGCAGGCGTTCTACGCCTTCACGCCTCCCAAGACCTACGACCGCGATCTCTCCCGGCTGTTTTCGGCCGATCCGCGGCATCACCGCTCAAAGCCGGCTTCGACCCTGATCAGGCGCCACCGCTCCCAGATCAGGCAATTGGTCGCGCGATGGACCGGCGAGAATCAGCTTACGCTCGATGCCGTGCTTGACGAGATGATCTCCCGCTGCCGCGAGCTCGACCTGCGCGCCGTCGGTCCTGAACAGAAGCTCGTTCTCGACTTCATCGTCCTCGTGACCGCCAAGACGATGCACACGATGTTTGGCCCATCTCGACGAAAATGGATCGCGCTATGAGACGTCTGCGCATTCTGGTGCTCATGCATCCGGACTTCGTGCCGCCGGACTCCAGCGACGGGCACACCGCGCAGGAAATCAATGCGTGGAAAACCGAATACGACGTGGTGAGCACCTTGCGCGCAGCCGGCCATGAGGTTCGCCCGCTAGGCGCGCAGGAGGAAATCAAGCCGGTGCGCGAGGCGATCGAGGAGTTCAAGCCGCACGTGGTTTTCACGCTGCTGGAGGAATTCCACAACAACGTGGCCTTCGACCAGCACATCGCGAGCTATCTCGAGCTGATGAAGGTCCCTTATACCGGGTGCAATCCGCGCGGCCTGACCCTGGCCCGCGGCAAGGATCTGTCCAAGACGCTGGTGCATCACCGCCGGATCGCCGCGCCGGCCTTTGCCGTCTTCCCGATGCGCCGCAAGGTGAAACGCCCGACGCGTCTTGCGCTGCCGCTGATCGTCAAGAGCCTGAACATGGATGGCTCGTTCGGCATCTCGCAAGCATCGATCGTCGACACCGACGAGAAGCTGGCCGAGCGGGTCGCCTTCATCCACGAACGGGTCGAATCCGCCGCCATCGCCGAGCAGTTCATCGAAGGACGAGAGCTTTACGTCGGCGTGCTCGGCAACAACCGCTTACGAGTCCTGCCGGTCTGGGAGTTGAAATTCGGCAGCATGGGCGGCCGCTCGTCACGGCACATCGCCACGGAGAAAGCCAAGCACGACACCGACTATCAGGAGAAGGTCGGCATCGTCGACGGGCCTGCGAAGGATCTGGCGCCGGAAGTGACCGCCAGGATCCAGCGGGCCGCGAAACGCATCTACCGGGTGCTTGGCCTCGACGGCTACGCTCGTATCGATTTTCGTCTCACCGCCGACGGCACGCCGTATTTCATCGAAGCCAATCCAAATCCCGAGATCGCCAAGAGCCAGGAATTCGCCACGGCCGCTCTACATGACGGGCTGAAATATCCGGCTCTCCTGCAGCGCATCCTGGCGCTCGGAATCAGCCGCGCCAAAGCGGGCGTGTCATTGGGGTGATGACGGCTGCGATCACCCCTCATCCTTCGGGACGCGCTTCGCGCCCCTCGGGATGAGGGATGGTCGTTGCGCGGCGTTACACGATTCCCGCGGCGACCTGGCCGCGCAGGCGTTCGAGCCCGAGCAATGTCTCCGCACAGGCGGCCGCCACTTCGACGCCCTTGATCGCAAAATGCCTGCGGAAGAAATCGTAGTGCACCTCGGTCTCGTGGAATTGCTGCGGCGTCAGCACCGCGGAGAACACGGGCACCTCGGTACGCAGCTGCACGTCCATCAACGCCTTGATCACGGTGTCGGCGACGAATTCATGGCGGTAGATGCCGCCGTCGACGACGAGGCCGGCCGCGACGATCGCGGTGTAGCGCCGCGTCTTGGCGAGGATCTGCGCATGCAGCGGGATCTCGAACGAGCCCGGCACCTCGAACACGTCGACATGATTGAGGTGGCGCGCTTCTGCCTCCTTCACGAAGGCGATACGGGCCTCCTCGACCACGTCGCGGTGCCAGCAGGCCTGCACGAAGGCCACCCGCTGCGGTTTCGCGAAGCGCGGGTGGTCGGGCGCCGGGTCCTGTGGAACCGGCGGTGGCGTTTGGGTTGGTTGGGAGGTTTCGGCTTGGGGATCTTGCAACATCTGATTCATGGCTTTCCTCAGTTAAGGACCAGAATCAGGGCACACGGAACGACAAACAGCCGCATCCTGCGATGCGTCTGCCACCGACCGTTCTCTTTCATCCGGACTTTAACCGTCGGCTTCGGAGTTGCACCGAATCTGCTGACCCTTCCCCGCAGCAACAGGCTTTGAGGAAGGCGCTCGCGGGCTTGGGCCTTACGGCCCTTACCGCCGGTGGGGACTTTCACCCCGCCCTGAGAACATCGGCCGTCCGGAATGAACGGCCTGACCGAAATATGACGCCGGTTCGGGGCCGCGGCAAGCGGGTTCCGCATGGGAAAATCGCATGGTCCCATACCGCGAAGGCGGTCCAGGGGGCACGCCGCGGAATTAACGATCGGGGGCGGCCGCCGAATCCGATTCCGATTTGTTCTTCCCGTTAATAATTGTGGCCGAGATGAGCTGTGGACGAACGAGTCCTGACTTGTGGACGGACTCGGCAGCCAGTTGCGCAGATTCCGCAAATCACATCAGTTGATCCGCGACAAGCCCGCGCTGATCCGAACGGATCGCCTTAGCAAATTTAAGGGAGCGCGCGCCGGACCAACCGCGTGCGTATCAAAGACAACAAAAAGGCAAGAGGTCGAGACGGCATGTCCCTGCTCGAAGGCACTATCGATTCCAAAAACCATCCGCTCGCGGTGGTCGAGGATATCGCTGCCAGCAACAACTGGCCGTTCGAACGCTCCGGCGAAGACGAACTCACGATTGTCTCCAAGGGACAATGGACCGACTACCAGATCTCCTTCACCTGGATGGGCGAGATCGAGGCGCTGCATCTGGCCTGCGCATTCGACATGAAGATTCCGGTTGCGCGGCGATCTGAGGTCCAGCGGCTCGTCGCCGCGGTCAACGAGCAGCTGTGGGTCGGGCACTTCGACCTGTGGACCACCACCGGCATGATCATGCACCGGCAGGCCCTGGTGCTGCCGGGCGGGCTCATCGCCTCCACCGGCCAGTGCGAAGCCATGCTCGCCGGCGCCATCCACGCCTGCGAACGCTATTTCCCGGCGTTCCAGTTCGTGGTGTGGGCCGGCAAGTCCACGGCGGAAGCCATGGACGCGGCCATGTTCGACACGGTGGGCGAGGCTTAAGGCCTCTCAGCAAGTGAGGGAGCCACACCTCCCTCCTCATCGTCGTCCTGGCGAAAGCCAGGACCATATCGCGAGGTCTCTCCGTGTCTCGCGGTGCTTGTTGCCCTGCCATCCTTCCACTAGAACCAGCCGTGGTAATGGGTCCTGGCCCCCCGTGCGCAATTGCGCACTAGGCCAGGACGACGGCGGTGGCGACAGCGATGGCGAACAGCACTCTCCAAAACATCACCGGCACCATCCTGCTCGCCGGCGCCGGCAAGATGGGCGGCGCGATGCTGACCGGATGGCTTTCGGGTGGGCTCGACCCGCGCCGCGTCGCGGTGATTGATCCTCACATCTCGGCCGAGATCACCGCACTTGCCGCCAAGGGGATTGCGCTCAATCCCGACGTGACGACGGCGGGCCAGGTCGAGACGCTGATCGTCGCGGTGAAGCCGCAAATGTTCCGCGAGGCCGGCGCCAAGCTGAAGCCATTCGTCTCCGACAAGACCGCGGTGGTGTCGATCATGGCGGGAACCACGATCGCCTCCCTCGAGGAGGTCTGCGGCGGCGCGGTGGTGCGCGCGATGCCGAACACACCGGCCGCGATCGGTCGCGGCATCACGGTGGCTGTCGCCGCGAACAATGTCAGCGCACAGCAACGCGCGGTGGCCGATGCGCTGCTACGCGCCACCGGCTCGGTCGAATGGGTCGACGATGAGAGCCTGATGGACGCGGTGACCGCGGTGTCCGGCTCGGGCCCGGCCTATGTGTTTCTGCTGGCCGAAGAGCTCGCGCGCGCCGGTGTCGAGGCGGGATTGCCCGAGGCGCTCGCGACAAAACTCGCGCGCGAAACCGTCGCCGGCTCCGGTGAACTTCTCCACCAGTCGGAGCTTGCCTCCGGCACGCTGCGCCAGAACGTCACCTCGCCCGGCGGCACCACGGCTGCGGCACTCGGCGTGCTGATGGGCGAGCCCGGCCTGCGCGATCTGATGATCCGTGCGATCGCGGCGGCGACGAAACGGTCGAAGGAATTGGCGAAGTAAGGAAGTGCCGTAGGGTGGGCAAAGCGAAGCGTGCCCACCAATTCGAATGCAGCCGCGGAAAGATGGTGGGCACGGCGCTAGGCGCCTTTGCCCACCCTACGATTTCGAGCCTGTAGCCAGCCGCTTGTTGAACATCGCGACATTAATGAGCCCGCGCGCGTGGCGGCCTTCGCCGAGTTTTCGCGAGCCCTCGAAGGCCTCGACCTCGAAGCGGATGACGCGGCGCTCGACCGCGACCACCTTCGCGGTAGTCCGCACCGTCGCACCGACGAGAGCTGCTGCAAGATGGCGGATGTCGACCTCGGTGCCGACGGTGACCCAGCCGGGCTGAAGGACGCTACGGATCGCATCGCCCGACGTCATCTCCATTTCCAGAATCATCATCGGCGTCGCATAGACCATCGGCATGCCGGGCACGAAATGCCCGACCGTGCGCTCCACCGGCACCACCAGCGTGCGCTCGGCGCTCATGCCGGCCTTGATGAAGTCGCGTGCGTCCATGGGGCCTCCCCCGTCGTCCTGGACAAGCGAGCAAAGCGAGCGCCGATCCAGGACCCATTACCCCGACACAACATTTTTATGCGCGGTCTGAACTCGACCTGCTGCAACAACTGCCGCTTGGGGTAATGGGTCCTGGCCCCCGTGCGCAATTGCGCACTAGGCCAGGACGACAGTTGCGTTTGCAGCTACAGCGATGGCTACTTCTTCGCAGCCGCCGCGCGCTCCACGAACGTCTTGCCGCCCTTCATCTTATGGGCGAGCGGGGCTTCGTTGATCTGGATGACGACGGCGTCGGCATCGACGCCGAGATTCTTCACCAGCGCCTGGGTGATGTCGCGCATCATGCCGGCCTTCTGCTCGTCGGTGCGGCCCACGGCCATGCTGACAGTGATCTCAGGCATTTTTTCTCTCCCTTGGGCCGCACACCGGCCATTGACGGTCGTCATCAAACAGGAGGTGGATGCCCGGGACAAGCCCGGGCATGGCGCACCAGCGAATAGCTAGCCCCAGCTCACGTCATGGCGCGCCAACACCTCGCGCACTTTGGCGACGAGGTCGGCCTCGCTGCACGAGAACTGCGCCGGGCGGCTCTCCCGCCATTCCTGGTTGGAAGCGATCGCGGCCGCCGCCTTCGCGCCCTCGATCAGATCCTTGATCTGCACTTCGCCACGCGCTTTTTCATCCGACCCCTGGATGATGACGCAGGGCGCTTTGCGGCGGTCGGCATATTTGAGCTGGTTGCCCATGTTCTTGGGATTGCCGAGATAGAGCTCGGCACGGATGCCGGCGGTTCGCAACGATGCGACCATCTTCTGATAGTCGGCGACGCGGTCGCGGTCGAACACGGTGACAACGACGGGGCCGAACTCTGGCTTCGTGTCGAGCTTGCCAAGCAGCGTCAGCGCGGCCTGAAGCCTGGACACGCCGATCGAGAATCCGGTCGCCGGCACCGGCTCGCCGCGGAAGCGCGAGACCAGACCATCATAGCGGCCACCACCGCCGACCGAGCCAAACCGGACCGGACGGCCTTTGTCGTCCTTGGTCTCGAGCAGCAGTTCGACCTCGTAGACGGGGCCGGTGTAATATTCGAGGCCGCGCACGACGGAGGGATCGATGCGGATGCGGTCTGCGCCGTATCCCGAAGCCGTCACCAGTTTGGCGATTTCTTCCAGCTCGCTCACGCCGGCCTGACCGACTTCGCTCTTGGCGAGATAGGTTTCCGCCGCGGCGATCGCCTCTTTCCAGTCGTCGTGCGGTTTGGTGATGGCGAGAACGACGTCAGCTTCCGACGCGCTCAAATTGGCGCCCTTCGTGAAGTCGCCCTTGCCTTCTTCGCCGCCATCCCATCTGCCGGGACCGAGCAGCTTGCGAACTTCCTCGGCGGGAAACTTGTCGAGCTTATCGATCGCGCGCAACACGGTCAGTCTGCGTGCTGCGTTCTCTTCGCCACCGAGCCCGATTGCTTCCAGAACGCCGTCAAGCACCTTGCGATTGTTCACCCTCACGACATACGAGCCGCGCGCAACGCCCAGCGCCTCCATCGTGTCGGCCGCCATCATGCAGATCTCGGCATCGGCCGCCGGTGTTGCCGAGCCCACCGTGTCCGCGTCGAACTGCATGAACTGGCGGAATCGGCCGGGGCCGGGCTTCTCGTTGCGGAAGACGTAACCGACGCGATAGCTGCGATAGGGCAATACAAGACCGTCGGTACCGTAGCGCTCGCCAACGTAGCGCGCGAGCGGCGCGGTCAGGTCGTAGCGCAAGCTGATCCACTGCTCGTCGTCGTCCTGGAACGAGAACACGCCCTCGTTCGGACGATCCTGGTCGGGCAGGAACTTGCCGAGCGCATCGGTGTATTCCATCGCCGGCGTTTCCACGGGCTCGAACCCGTAGAGCTCATAGACGGTCCGGATCTTCTCCACCATCTCGCGCGTCGCCCGGATCGCGGCGGCATCGCGATCCTCCAGCCCGCGCGGCAGGCGCGCCTTCAGTTTCTGCGATTTTTTGGGTTTTTCGGCCATGCGCGGCATTTACCAGCCGACGCGCGAAGCGGCAACTGCCGGCTTGCCCCTACGGCTGCTCCATCCGCGCCCTCAGCGCGTCCGCATCCGCTTTCGGCAGCGACTTCAGCGTCGGCTTGATGGTTTCGCCGCCGACGATCTTGCCGTTGCGCATGAACATCCAGTCCGAGATATCGGCTTCGGTGAATTCGACCTTGTCGCCTGCCCGCTTGCCGGGCAGATCGCGTGGCTCGTTGGCGAAGAGGCCGGAATAAGCCCCGTTTGCTAGCTTCTTCACCTCGGCCATCCAGATGTGCTCACCGCCTTTGCGGGTCGAAAAGTGCACCTTCAGGGCATGCCCCGTCTCCGACGGCTTCGGCGCCTCGTAGGAGGCCCAGAATGTCGGCAGCGTGCCGCGGGCGCGCGCGATCGCGGTGTTCATCTCCGGATCGGTGGTGCGCACGTCGACGACGGGCGAACGGCTCTCAGCGGAGACATCCGGCTTGGGGCCGATGGTCAGGATGCCAAAGACGGTGACGCCGGTGATTGCGGCGAGAACGACCCATTTCAGGGGCTGGGGAAGAGTGGAGGTCATGATCGCAATGTCCGGATGACTCGATGTCCAGGTATTCGAGGTCTCGGACTTTGTCGCACGATCATCGTGTCGCGTTCATGGCGCCTCTCTCTCCCCGCGCGCGGGGAGAGAGAGGGCAAAAATCAAGACAGATTGCGGATCCAGTTGTGCGGATCGTTGGTGCGGCCGTACTGGATGTCGACGAGTTGCTTGCGCAGGCCCATGGCGACCGGGCCCGCGGCGCCGCCGCTGATCTCGAAATCGCCGCTCACCGAGCGCACCGTGCCGATCGGCGAGATCACGGCGGCGGTGCCGCAGGCAAACGCTTCCTTCAGCTTGCCGCTTGCCGCATCCTTGCGCCACTGGTCGAGCGAGTACGGCTCCTCGCGCACGGTCTTGCCGGCATCTTTGGCCAGCGCGATGATGGAATCGCGGGTGATGCCGGGCAGGATGGTGCCGAGCGGCGGGGTCGAGAGCGAGCCGTCGTCGAACACGAAGAACACGTTCATGCCGCCGAGCTCTTCGATATAGCGGCGCTCGATCGCATCGAGGAACACGACCTGGTCGCAGCCGTGCTGGATCGCTTCGGCCTGGGCGCGCAGGCTCGCGGCATAGTTGCCGCCGCATTTGACGGCGCCGGTGCCGCCGACCGCGGCGCGCGTGTAATTCTCGGACACCCAGATCGAGACCGGCGCAGGGCCGCCCTTGAAGTAGGAGCCGACCGGCGAGGCGATCACCGCGAAAATGTATTCGGACGACGGCTTGACGCCGAGGAAGGTCTCGCTCGCGATCATGAAGGGGCGCAGGTAAAGGCTGCCCTCGCCGCCCGGCATCCAGGCGCGGTCGATGCGCACGATTTGCTCGACCGCCTCGATGAAGACGTCTTCGGGGAGCTGCGCCATCGCCATGCGGTCCGCCGAGTCCTTGAAGCGCCGTGCATTGGCGTCGGGGCGAAACAGGTTCACGCCGCCGTCGTCGCGCTTGTAGGCCTTGAGGCCTTCAAAAATTTCCTGGGCGTAGTGGAGGACGGCGCCGGCCGGATCGATCTGGAAATTGGCGCGGGCCTCGACACGCGCCTCGTACCAGCCGCCCTTGGCCTGGTTGTAGCGGACCACCGCCATGTGGTCGGTGAAGACGCGCCCGAAACCGGGATCGACCAGCTTGGCGACCCGATCCTTCTCGGGGGTCGGATTGGATGCGGGCTGGATGTCGAATTTCATGCTCATGTCCTTGCCTCCCGCTGCCGGTGGCGGTGCCGTTGTGGCACCCACCTGCCCTGATTTGGGCCCGGCTGGCTCGATTGGTTTCTGGCCGGACCGCCGCCAGCCTTGTTACGGCCGGTTTCCGTGGCCAGCATGTCACCGAGGACATGCTTTTGCGGAAGACGGAAGTCCAGTATGTTTTGCCGAAATGCCGTTCGACAATCGCACGGTAGATCTGCTCCGGCCGTCGCCGCCCGTCCGGCCCACTGCGGCGGCCTTGCTTCGATGCCCACCCGACGCGAAACGATCTAAAATTTCGTGCGGGCTGATCGTTTTGTAACATTGAGACCAAGATACGTCAATATGCCTGACATAAATTTCGCGACTCCTTCTCAAGACGCTGCCGGGCCGCGGCCGGCCGCAGACGACGGAGGCAATTTGCGCTGGGATATCATCGAACTGCTGTTCTTCGCTTATCGCGATTTCGTCGGCGATCCCGACCAGGAGCTGGAGGCGTTCGGCTTCGGCCGGGCCCATCACCGCGTCATGCACTTTGTCTATCGTTATCCCGGCCTCAAGGTCGCCGACCTCCTCGACGTCCTGCGTATCACCAAGCAATCGCTCGGCCGGGTGCTCAAGCAGCTCCTGGACGAGGGCTATATCGTGCAGAAGACCGGCGACAATGATCGCCGCCAACGCCTGCTGTTTGCGACACCGAAGGGCGAGGCGCTGGTGCAGAAGCTCGCCGGCCTGCAGACCACGCGCATCACCAAGGCACTCGCCGAGATGGCGCCGCAGGATGCCGAGACCGTCAAGCGCTTCCTGCGCGCGATGATCGACCGCGACGATCCGGACAAGGTGCTGGAGACGATCTTTGCCACCGTCAATCAGGACAAGGAGTGACCGTGCCGCTCGCTGCAACGCTCGCACGCCCGCCGGCACGCCCCGCCGACGATGCCCCGCATCTCCTGCTGGTCGACGACGACCGCCGCATCCGCGATCTGCTCTCGCGCTTCCTTGCCGGCGAAGGCTATCGCGTCTCGACCGCCGCGAGCGCCAGCGACGCCCGTTCCAAGCTTTTGGGCCTGCACTTCGACCTCTTGATCCTGGATGTCATGATGCCCGGCGAGACCGGCTTCGATCTCGCCCGTTTCATCCGGACCTCGTCCTCGGTGCCGATCGTGATGCTGACGGCGCGGCATGAAGCCGAAGCGCGCATCGAAGGCCTGCAGATCGGCGCCGACGATTACGTCGCAAAGCCGTTCGAGCCGCGCGAGCTTGCGCTGCGCATCAACAACATCCTCAAGCGCGCTGCGCCGCCGCCGCAGGCCGCTGCAGTGGAGAAGATCGCGTTTGGCCCGTACATCTATCACCTCGAGCGCGGCGAATTGCGCCAGGGCGAAGACGTCATTCACCTCACCGACCGCGAGCGCGAGATGCTGCGGATCCTGTCGGAGACACCGGGCGAGACCGTGCCGCGCAGCGCGCTCACCGGCAATGGCAGCGTCAACGAGCGCGCCGTCGACGTGCAGATCAACCGCCTCCGGCGCAAGATCGAGACCGATCCCGCCAATCCGCTGTTCCTCCAGGCCGTGCGCGGGATTGGCTACCGGCTGGTAGCCTCGCCATAAAGCAGTAAAGCGCCACCGATGAGCACGATCGATAGCGGCCTGACGCTTTTGAAGAGCGCCGCCGGCCGCGTCTCCGCCGCCAATGGCTGGATGGGCAATGCGTTCAAGGGCTGGATGCCGACCGGCCTTTATGCGCGTGCGCTGCTGATCATGATCGTGCCGATGGTGATCCTGCAATCGGTCGTTGCCTTCGTGTTCATGGAGCGGCACTGGAACACGGTGACACGGCGCCTGTCGGCCGCGGTGGTGCAAGACATCGCCGCGCTGATCGACGTCTACAAGGGCTATCCGCAAGACAAGGATCGCGACCAGATCCGCCGCATCGCGCAGCAGCGCCTGGGCCTCGTCGTCGATTTCCTCCCGGCCGGCGACATGCCGCCGCCGGGACCCAAGCCGTTCTTCTCGCTGCTCGACCAGACGCTGTCAGTGCAGCTCGGCCGCCAGATCGGGCGCTCCTTCTGGATCGATACGGTCGGCCGCTCCAACCTGGTCGAGATCCGGATTCAGCTCGACGACGCCGTGATGCGCGTGTTCGCACAGCGCAGCGCGGCTTATGCCTCGAACTCGGAGATCTTCCTGTTCTGGATGGTCGGCACGTCCTCGATCCTGCTGATCGTCGCGGTGCTATTCCTGCGCAACCAGATCAAGCCGATCCTGCGACTTGCCGACGCTGCCGAAAGTTTTGGCAAGGGCCGCGAGGCGCCGAATTTCCGTCCGCGCGGCGCGCGCGAGGTGCGGCGCGCGTCGGTCGCCTTCCTCGAAATGAAGTCGCGCATCGAGCGGACGATGGAGCAGCGCACCGCGATGCTCGCCGGCGTGAGCCACGATCTGCGCACGATCCTGACGCGGTTCAAGCTCGAGCTGGCGCTGATCGGCGACAGCCCCGAAATGGAGGGCATGCGCAAGGACGTCGACGAGATGTCGATGATGCTGGAGGACTATCTCGCGTTCGCCCGCGGCGATTCCGGCGAGCAGTCGCAGCCGACCGACATGGCGCAGGCGCTCGAGGAGCTGCGCAGCGACGCCGAACGCCACGGCCACATTGCGACCGTCGCGTTCAACGGGCTGCCCGTGGTCACGGTGAAGCCGGCCTCGTTCAAGCGCTGCCTCGCCAACCTCGTCACCAACGCCGCCCGCTACGGCAAGGCCATCGCTATCACCGGCCAGCGCGATCACCGTTATTTGACCGTGACAGTCGACGACGACGGCCCGGGTATTCCCGCGCACTTACGCGAAGAGGTGTTCAAGCCGTTCCTGCGGCTGGACAACGCCCGCAACCAGGACGAAGGCGGCACGGGTCTTGGCCTCGCGATCGCCCGCGACATCGCCCGTTCGCACGGCGGCGACATTACGCTTGGCGACAGTCCGATGGGCGGATTAAGGGCGAGCGTGCGGATACCGGTGTAGCTGCCTCTTCCCTTCTCCCCCTGTGGGAGAAGGTGGCGCGAAGCGCCGGATGAGGGGTCTCTCTCCGCGAATTCAAAAGCGAAAAGAGTCACACGCGGAGACAGGCCCCGGCCCCGGGGGGGGGGGGGGACGGGCCGGCACCGCAGCGCCAAACCGCCGCGGCGGGGCGGGTTGG
>NZ_JBVVPN010000023.1:0-14900 GCF_055811035.1 Bradyrhizobium sp. MI1.10 | reverse complement strand
GGGGCCCGCCCCGATACAACAACACCAAAACTCCCCCCCCGCGGACACCCCCCCCCCCCCGCCCGCGCCGCTCCGCGGCGAGCCACCCTCTCCCGCAAGGGGAGAGGGAAGAGTCTTACTTCGGCAACAGCGCTTTCAGCTTGTCCATGTCGCGCACGTTCATCTTGAAGCCGCCGGGCATCACGATGTCGCCGGGCTTCTGGTCCGGCTTGCAGGCCCCGAGCCATTTCGCTTCGAGCTGCAGGGTCGTGTCGCGGCCTGCTGCGCCGGCGGCGCCGCCTTGCGCGTGCGACGACGTCTTCACTGTATAGGCCGAATTGAAATCGCCGGTGATCTCGGCATGCGAGGTCGTGCTGATGCCGGCGACATTGCATTCGGAATCGCTGACATAGCCGGTCGCGGTCTTCTTGATGTCCTGCTTGGCGCAAATCTGCTTGGCCATCGGGGAGACGTTGTTGTTCATCTCCTTGTCGACGGTCTCGTCGGTGCAGTGCTGCATGGTCATCTCGGGCACCGGCGTGCCGGTCCTGACCATCTTCAACTCCCACAGGCCCGCCTTGCGCACCGGCAGGTCGTCAGCGCGGGCGCTGCCTGCCGACACGACGAGGCAAAGGGCGGAGCCGAGCAAAGCGAGTTTGCGCGTCATGTGGGAAGCTCCCGGCTGAGAGGTAGCGGCGCTGCGAAAGCGCCTCAGTAGAGCGTGCGGATCGGCTGGTCGGCCGCGCCATAGGGCACCCAGCGGCAGGAGAACGAGATGTAGCCGCCCTCATAGGCCTGCATCGCCAGGAATTTGGCGACCTTGCCGTAGCGCGCGCAGTGATCGACCGCGACCTGCCGCGCATCGACCTGGGTTGCCATCGAATAGGCGATGATACCGCCGGTGTCGTTGCCCTTGAACGGAGGCACCGGAAGCAGATCGGCGCGCGCCGACTGGCTCGCCATCATACCCAAGGCAAGTAGGCCCGCGGCCGCAATGATTCGCATTCCCGTCACTCCGATTGGTTGGCGGCAGTTTACGGTGCCGGCGCGGCGGTGGAAAGAACCGAAGACCCCTCTATTGCAGCATTGCGGTCAACTCGTCGGCAAGTGTTGCCGCGCTGCACTTGACCTCCCCCGGCCTTCACGGCACCGTCGGACCCTCGCAGATCATGCTGTCTGGATTGCCCATGCGCGCCTCGACCTTCCTGAAATCGCTCCGCTTTGCCGCCGTGCTCGGCCTCCTGTTTGGGGCGCTGTCGCTCGGTGAGGCCAGGGCCGCCAATCCGCTGGAGCTGAATTTCTGGCTGAGCGGGCCGCGCTATGACGGCAACGTCTCCGAATGCGACAGGGCGCTGCCGACGATCGCCAGCCAGTTCTGGGAGAAAGAAAGCTCGTTCTGGAATTCCTCGTTGAAGATCACCGGCTTCTCCGCCGTTCACGAGACCGCGTTCCGGCCCTGGGCGTCCGACAACATCCCGCGCCGCTATTGCACCGGCGAGGCTATGCTCACGGATGGCAAGCTGCGCAAGGTGCATTTCTCGATTGTCGAGGATGGCGGCTTCGCCGGCTACGGCCAGGGCGTCGAATGGTGTGTGGTCGGGCTCGACCGCAACTGGGCCTACAACCCGGCCTGCCGCGCCGCCAAACAATAATTGCAAAAGTTCTGATCCGGAGCGATCAGGCGGCCGAACGACGGTCGTCCGAATTTTGTTCTTGAAATGTTCTTACCGCCTGCTAGGCTCTTCTGCACAGTCTAGTTGAGGGGCGTCGCCATGTTTCATTCCAGATTGCATTTTTTCTCCCGCCTTATGATCTCGCTGACGCTTGCAGCCGGGCTGGCTGCGCTGGCCGGCGGTGCCAAGGCCCAGGACAAGCGGCAGAACACGCCCGGCGAATTCGATTTTTATGTGCTGTCGCTGTCGTGGTCGCCCTCCTTCTGCGAGGAGGCGGCGGAGCGCGGCGGCCGCTCGCAGACCCAGTGCAGCGGACGGCCCTACGCTTTCGTGGTGCATGGTCTGTGGCCGCAATATGAGAACGGTTTTCCGGAATATTGCCAGCGGCCGTCGCCGCGGCTGAACCGCAGCATCGTCTCCTCCATGCTCGATCTGATGCCGGCGCCGGGTCTGATCTTCAACGAATGGGACAAGCACGGCACCTGCTCGGGGCTCGCCGACCGCAGCTATTTCGAAACGATCCGGAAGGCGCGCGCCGCGATCAAGATTCCGGCTGAATATCTCGATCTGTCGCAGGCCAAGACCGTGGCGCCGGCGGAGGTGGAAGAGGCCTTCATCAAGGCCAATCCGGGCCTCAGCAATGCCGCCGTCTCGATCACCTGCAACCGGACGCGGCTATCGGAAGTCCGCATCTGCCTCAGCAAGGACCTGCAATTCCGCGCCTGCGAGGAGATCGACCGCCGCGCCTGCCGCCGCGACCAGGTGGCGATGCCGCCGATCCGGGGTGGGTAGCCCAGGCATCGTGCCTCTTTGCTCAAGCCGCCACGTGGCGTAGTGCTCTTGCATGAATTACCGCCACGCCTTCCATGCCGGCAACTTCGCCGATGTCATCAAGCACATCGTGCTGGCGCGCATCATCACCTATCTCCAGGACAAGCCGGGCGCGTTCCGCGTCATCGACACCCATGCCGGCGCCGGCCTCTACGATCTCGAAAGCGACGAGGCGCGCCGCGGCGGCGAGTGGCTGACGGGCATTGCGCGGCTGATGCAGGCGCGGCTGTCGAACGACGCCATGGCACTGACCAAGCCCTATCTCGACATCGTCCGCGCCTTCAATCCGAAAGGCGAGCTCAAGGCCTATCCGGGCTCGCCGCTGATCGCGCGCGCCCTGATGCGGCCGCAGGATCGCCTCGTCGCCTGCGAACTCGAGCCGAAGGCGCGGAAAGCGCTGATCGGCGTGCTGCGCCATGACGAGCAGGCCCGCGTGGTCGACCTCGACGGCTGGATGGCGTTGCCGGCTTTCGTGCCGCCAAAGGAACGGCGCGGGATCGTCCTGATCGACCCGCCGTTCGAGGCAAAGGACGAGTTCGAAAAGCTCGGCGAGGCCTTCTCGACGGCTTTCGCGAAATGGCCGACCGGTATCTATGTAATCTGGTATCCCGCCAAGAGCCGGCGCGCCACCGACGCGCTGGTGCAATCAGTGGCGCGGCTCGCAGCCGCAGCAAAACCGCCGGGAAAATGCCTGCGCCTCGAATTCAGCGTGGCGCCGCAGGCCGACGGTGCAACTCTCACCTCCACCGGGCTCTTGATCGTCAATCCCCCTTACACGCTGCAGGGCGAGCTCAAGACGATCCTGCCCGAGCTGGAAATGCCGCTCGGCCAGGGTGGCGCTGCCAGATTCCGATTAGAGGTGCCGAGACCGTAACACTCCGGCATCTTGGGAAAAATATGCAGGAGCGGTGGTCAATCTGCGGAGAACCGTATTATGCTGTTTCCGTGACTGGCTTTACGTTCCGCTTCCGCGAATGGTTGCGGCGGAGTGAAGGCCTAAGAAAGATCCAGTCGGACCAAATGGTCTGCCCAAGGATGGCCAGCTCCCGGGCTTCGTAAGGCCCGGTCATGTCGTGACGTGCGTCTGCGTCACGACGGAGGAGCAATGAGGGGGAGTTTCCCGATGGCCATGACGGGAACGGTCAAGTTTTTCAACGGTGAGCGCGGCTACGGATTCATCAAGCCGGACGACGGGGGCCGCGACGTCTTCGTGCATATTACTGCTGTGGAGCGGGCCGGACTGAAGGACCTTGCCGAAGGACAGCGTATTACTTTCGAAGTCGAACCGGACAAGAAGGGCAAGGGGCCGAAGGCGGTCGATTTGGTCATCCTTCCCTAGCGAGCCTGGCGTAAAAAAAATCCCGGCCGCAAGCGGCCGGGAGGTTGGTCCGGTATTTTCTTCTTAGCTATCAGAAGTGATAGTTCACGCCTGCGCGCACAACGCTGGCGCTATAGCCGTTTGACACGCCCGTAATCGCGAACTGACTCGTCGACAGATCGATATAGAGATATTCGAGCTTGGCGCTCCAGTTCGGCGCGAACCCAACTTCCGCGCCGGCACCGATGGTCCAGCCGGCGCTGGTGTGCGACTCGGTCCAGCCGAACGTCTGCGCGCGCAGCTCGCCGAAGGCGAGGCCCGCCGTGCCGTAGAACAGCACGTTGCTGAAGGCGTAGCCGGCGCGGCCGCGCAGGGTACCGAACCACGGATTGGAGAACTTCCACGGCGCGAAGGTGTCGTCGGCACCGGCGGCCTGGATGTCGCCCTCGACACCGAACACCCAAGGGCCGGTCTGGAAATTGTAGCCGGCCTGAACGCCGCCGACGAAGCCTGACGGTTTTGCGGGATTGTTGTTCACCGAACCCCATTCGTAGCCGAGATTGGCACCGAGATACGGACCGGCCCAGCTATAAGCATTGAGCGGCTGATTGACCGTGTAGGGCGCACGCTGCCCGTAATTGAGATCGGCGGCCTCTGCCGAAGCCGTCCAGCCGACTGCAGCCAACGCGGCTGCGCCCACAACGAGCCCCTTCATCACACACTCCAACGCAACTGCCGCCACCGGTGCGATGCCTGCGCCGCCGCGCGAGGGCAAAACCGCATGGTTACGGAACCACCACTTTTTCGCGTAAGATTTATCGAGAGTTTTAAGTTAAAGGCCTGTTAAGTCGGGTTACCGGGCTGTTAACAGGCTTAAGCAAGCGTTACCGGGAACTGCGCCGCCATCCTGTGCGTGCCGCACGGCCCGAACTTCAAATCGGCACCCGCAGCGCCTAAATTCGCACCATGGTTCACGATTCCACCGACAATCCGGACGACGCACGCACGCGCAAACCCGTGCGCGGCAACGCACCCGATGTCCCGGCCCAGGAAACCGAAGCGGCGCCGCCCGACCTCGATCCCGCCGCAGCGAACGGGGAAGACGAGGACGACGCACGGCTGCCGGACATCCTGGAAGAGAGCGGCACCGTCGGCGAAGAGCCGCTGGCGACCGGCCACGAGGCGATCGAACGCGCGGTCCGCCTCGCTCCCACCTCGCCCGGCGTCTACCGCATGCTCAATGCGAATGCCGACGTGCTCTATGTCGGCAAGGCCAAGAACGTCAAAAAGCGCCTGTCGAACTATGCGCGCCAGAGTGCGCCGCAGCCGGCCCGCATCCTGCGCATGATCGCCGCTACAGTTACCGTGGAAATCATCTCGACCCACACCGAGACTGAAGCACTGCTGCTGGAGGCCAACCTCATCAAGCAGCTTCGGCCGCGCTTCAACGTGCAGCTGCGCGACGACAAGTCGTTTCCCTACATCCTGATCACGGGCGACCATTGGGCGCCTCAGATCCTGAAGCATCGCGGCGCGCAGACGCGGCCCGGTCGCTATTTCGGCCCGTTCGCCTCTGCCGGCGCCGTCAACCGCACCATCACCGCGCTTCAGCGCGCGTTCCTGATCCGCTCCTGCACGGATTCCTTCTTTGAGAGCCGCTCGCGGCCCTGCCTGCTCTACCAGATCCGCCGTTGCGCCGGCCCCTGCACCCGCGAGATCGACTTCCCCGGCTACACGACCCTGGTGCGCGAGGCGAGCGACTTCCTGTCCGGCAGGAGCCATGCGGTGAAACAGGAGCTTGCCGCCGAGATGGAGAAGGCCTCCGGCGAGCTCGAATTCGAGAGCGCCGCGCTCTACCGCGACCGCCTCGCTGCGTTGTCCGCGATCCAGTCGCAGCAGGGCATCAATCCGCGCACGGTGGAAGAAGCCGACGTCTTCGCCATCCACCAGGAGGGCGGCTTCTCATGCGTCGAGGTGTTCTTCTTCCGCACCGGGCAGAACTGGGGCAACCGCGCCTATTTCCCGCGCGCGGAGAAGACGTATACGCCGGAAGAGGTGCTCGGCTCCTTCCTCGCCCAGTTCTACGACGACAAGCCGCCGCCGAGGAATATCCTGCTCTCGCACGAGATCGAGGAGAGCGAGCTGCTCGGCAACGCGCTGTCGATCAAGGCCGGCCGCAAGGTCGAGGTGTCCACGCCGAAGCGCGGCGAGAAGAAGGAGCTCGTCACTCACGCGCTCACCAACGCGCGCGAGGCCCTGGGCCGCAAGCTCGCGGACACCGCGACGCAGAGCCGTCTGCTCGACGCCATGGCCACGACCCTGAACCTGACGCATGCGCCGAAGCGGATCGAAGTCTACGACAACAGCCACATCCAGGGCACCAACGCGGTCGGCGCCATGATCGTCGCCGGCCCAGACGGTTTTGTGAAAAACCAGTACCGCAAGTTCAACATCAAGTCGGAAGGGATCACGCCGGGCGACGACTTCGCCATGATGCGCGAAGTGCTGGAGCGCCGCTTCAAGCGCCTGATCAACCCGCCCGAAGAGGGCGCGGCCAAAACCAAGGACGACGACTTCCCGCAATGGCCCGATCTCGTGATCATCGACGGCGGCCGCGGCCAGCTCAACGCGGTCCGGGAAATCTTTGCAAATCTCGGCCTGACCCAGGTGGCGCTGATGTCGGTGGCCAAGGGGCCGGACCGGGATGCCGGCCGCGAGACCCTGTTCATGCCGGAGCGCGAGGCGATCAAGCTGGAGCCGCGCGACCCCGTGCTCTATTTCATCCAGCGGCTGCGGGACGAGGCGCACCGCTTCGTCATCGGTTCGCACCGCAAGCTGCGCAAGAAGGACATCCGCGAGGCCGGCTTGCAGGAGATTCCGGGCATCGGTCCGTCACGCAAACGTGCCTTGCTGCACCATTTCGGAACCCTGAAGGAGATCGAACGGGCTTCGATCACCGATCTCGGCAAGGTTCCGGGGGTGAGCGCCGAGAGCGCTCGCAGGATTTTCGAGTATTTCCATCCCCAGCCGGGGTGAAATAAAGGGGGGTCGCGGTCATATGGTCGTCGCATCCCGCACCCCATTTGGGGAGCGGAACGGTTGACCTTCAGGCTGCAGCGGTATTGGTAGGACGGATGAACATCGCCACGACACGAGGGACCACCAGCCGCGCGATGTCCCTCCCGAACATCCTGACCTACGGCCGGATCGCCGCGATCCCGGTCGTGGTCGGGTGCATCTACGCACAGTCGATCATGGACGGTCCGCTGTGGCTGCGCTGGGTTGCGGTCGCCATTTTCATCGCGGCTGCGGTCACCGATTACCTCGACGGCTATTACGCGCGAATCTGGAATCAGCAATCGGCGTTCGGCCGCATGCTCGATCCGATCGCCGACAAACTTCTGGTCGCCTCGTGCCTGCTGATGCTGGCCGCCGACGGCATCATTCACGGCTGGTCGCTGTGGGCCGCCATCGTGATCCTGTGCCGCGAGATCCTGGTCTCGGGCCTGCGCGAATATCTTGCCGCGCTGCGCGTCAGCGTGCCCGTGACCAAGCTTGCGAAGTGGAAGACGACGGTTCAGCTCATCGCCATCGGCTTCCTGCTGGCTGGTCCGGCCGGCGATGAGGTGGTGCCCATGGTCTCGATGATCGGGCTGGCGCTGCTCTGGGCCTCGGCGATCCTCACCATGTACACGGGCTATGACTATTTCGGCGCTGGCATCCATCACCTCATCAAGGAGGATGAGGGATGAAGGTGAAGTACTTCGCCTGGGTGCGCGAGCGCGTCGGCAAGGCCGAGGAGACCATCGAGCCGCCCGCAACCGTGCGCACCGTGGAAGAGCTGATCGCCTGGCTGTCCGGCCAAAGCGAAGCCTACGCCTACGCCTTCGAGAAGCCGAAGGTGATCCGCGCCGCGATCGACCATGCCCACGTCAAGTCGGACGCCGCGATCGCGGGCGCTCGCGAGATCGCGTTCTTCCCGCCGATGACCGGCGGCTAGGCCATGCCCGTCGCCACCTGCCCCGTCACCATCCGTATCCAGCAAGACGATTTCGACATCGCGCGCGAGATCGCGGTCCTGACCGGGAACCGCACCGACATCGGTGCGGTCGTGAGCTTTTCCGGCATCTGCCGCGGCGACGAGGACAGCGCGAAGATCGCCGCACTCTCGCTCGAGCATTATCCCGGCATGGCCGAGGAAGAGATCAGGCGCCATGCCGACGAGGCCACCTCGCGCTGGCCTCTCAACGGCGTCACGGTGATCCATCGCGTCGGCCGTTTCATGCCCGGCCAGAACATCGTGCTGGTGCTGACCGCCTCGCAGCACCGCCAGGCCGCGTTCCAGGCAGCCGAGTTCCTGATGGATTATCTCAAGACCAACGCGCCGTTCTGGAAGAAGGAAGAGAGCGCCACCGGCACCGGCTGGGTCGAGGCCCAGGCTCGCGACGACGAAGCGACCGCACGCTGGACCCGATCCTGATGGCAACAACGACCAAAAAGAGCGTGCGCGGCCGCGCCGCGCCAAAGCTCGCGAAAGTGGGCCGCGGCGAGCTTCTCACGCCGATCGATTTTGTCCGCTATGCGGTGAGCCGCTTCAATGAGGCCAAGCTTGCCTTTGCCCATGGCACGCCCGATCCGGTCGCGGAAGCGGCCTTCCTGGTCTGTGAAGCCCTGCATCTGCATCCCGAGCAGTTCGAGATTTTTGCCAACGCGCGCGTCACGGCCGCCGAGGGCAGGATCATCATCGATCTCATTCATCAGCGCGTCACCACGCGCAAACCGGCCGCCTATCTCGTCAACAAGATCTACATGCGCGGCCTGCCGTTCTATGTCGACGAGCGCGTCATCGTTCCCCGCTCCTTCATCGGCGAGCTCTTGGAGTCGCATTTCGGCGGCGACGGCGAAGCCGGCTCGCTGATCGACGATCCCAGCGCCGTCGAGCGCGTGCTCGATCTCTGCACGGGATCGGGATGCCTCGCGATCCTCGCCGCGCATCATTTTCCGAACGCCACGATCGACGCCGTCGATATCTCCAAGGGCGCGATCGACGTCGCCAGACGGAATGTCGGCGAATACGGGCTCGATGACCGGATCAGCCTGCATCGCGGCGACCTGTTCGCCCCGCTCGGTGACACCAAATACGACCTGATCATCACCAACCCGCCTTATGTCGATGCCGAAGGCATGGCGGCGCTGCCGCCGGAGTGCCGGGCCGAGCCGAAGCTCGCCTTTGACGGCGGCGCCGACGGTCTCGACGTGGTGCGCCGGATCCTGCGCGACGCGCCCGACCACCTGACGCCGGATGGCGGGCTGATCTGCGAGATCGGACGCGGCCGCGAACTGGTCGACGAGGCCTTTCCTGAATTACCGCTGCTCTGGCTCGACACCGAGGACTCAGAGGGCGAAGTGTTCTGGATCGCGGCCGCCGATCTCGGCTGATCCATCACGGCGGGCAGACCTCGTCGGAACAAGTCAAATACCGCCACGTTCATCCCCCGACGAATTTTCTCGCACTCGGAGGATAACCGCATGCTTGCGCCATCGGGCGAATTGCTGCGCGCCGGCGTCGCGCTCAAGCTCAACCATCTCAAGCGCGCTGCCCAGTCCTATGCCCGTGACCGGAGCAACCAGGCCACGGGCCGCATGACGTCGTATGCGGCTGCGGCCGGACTGCTCGCGGTTGCGGGCTTGTTTGTCGTCGCAGCCTTCTTCGTCGGCCTAATTGCCCTGTACCGCTGGATTGCAATCCATTACGGGCAATTCTGGGGGTTCGGCGCCGTCGGCGGCGTGCTCCTGGTCCTGGCCGCCGCCTGCGCCGGCGTGGCCATGGCCCAGATGAAGCGCAAGACCAAGCCGATCGTGCCGCTTGCCAGCCGCCTGCGCGTGGCTATCGCCACCCCGCGCATCCCGCGCGGAACGGTGAAGGAGGCGGTGAAGGAGGTCGCGACCACAATTCCCCTGGCGCCGCTCGCGCCGGGCGAACGCGGACATGAAGGAGGACATGGCGGCAGCACGTGGCCGGCTCGGTCCAACCGGCCCGTGCAACTCGGGCTGATGCTCGCGGCCGTTGGGCTGGTCGGGCTCACGGCAGCGCGCCGGCGGCGTCACGGCCACCGAGCGGATACCTAAAAATGCGTATGCGGCGCGCCGAGCAATTCGACCGCTGGCTGTTAGTGGCAGCCACGACCGTGTTCGTGCTCACCGCGGAACGGTATTTCCAGGATTCTGGCCTGGTCAGGGCGGGACCTCCGCAAGACCACCGCAACGGCGAGGCGAATTCGCCGGAAACGAGCCCGACGGGCGCAGCCTCGCAGCCCGGCCGCGGCCGCCGCGCGAAAAGCCCGTTCGCAATCCCGTGGGCAGGCTGGAAGGACATCCTCTGGCGCACCTATCAGCGCATCGACGAGGATCGCCTGCTCGCGACCGCCGGTGGCGTCGTCTTTTTCGGGCTGCTCGCGATTTTTCCCGCCATCACAGCTCTGGTTTCATTCTATGGCCTGTTCGCCGATCCCTCGACAATCAGTTCCAACCTGCAATCGCTCGCGATGATGCTGCCCGAGGGTGCGTTCCAGATCGTCGAGGACCAGGTGGCGCGCGTCGTGTCGCACGGCGGTGCGACGCTTGGTGTCACCTTCCTGTTTGGCCTCGTGCTCGCGATCTGGAGCGCCAATGCCGGCGTCAAAGCCATCTTCGATGCCCTCAACGTCGCCTATGAGGAGCGTGAAAAGCGCAGCTTCATCCGGCTGAACACGGTCTCGCTGGCCTTCACGGTCGGTGGCATCGTTGCCCTGCTGCTGATGGTGGGCGCCGTCGTCGCCTTCCCGCTCGCGCTCAACCACCTCGGCATGGCGCCCGAAAGCAAGCTGATCGTGGCGCTGGCGCGATGGCCGGTGCTGTTCGTCATTCTCCTTGCGGCGCTCGCCGTCCTCTACCGCTTCGCGCCCAGCCGCGATGCCCCGCGCTGGCAATGGCTGAGCCTCGGCGCGGTGGCGGCCGCGATCCTCTGGATCGCCGGCTCGGCGCTGCTGTCCTGGTACCTTTCGGAGTTCGCCAATTACAATGCGACCTACGGTTCGCTCGGCGCTGCGATCGGCTTGATGATGTGGATGTGGATGTCGGCGATCGTCATCATGTTTGGGGCCGAGCTGAATTCGGAGATCGAACGGCAGACCCTGCGCGACACGACCACCGGGGCACCCAAGCCGCTTGGCACCCGCGAGGCCGTCTCGGCCGACACGGTCGGCGCTGCGGCGCCATCCTGACTCCGCGATTGGGTCGCTATCCCCTCGAATCAACAATGATGTTAAGCTCATGCCGCTTGGGGGAGCATGCGGCGTGACGGGTTCGAGACGCCACCCGTGTTTTCCCGGTCAGGCAGTCAGCTCTTGAGGCGTAACGCGCGGCATGATTCGTATTTCGACGATCTTCATCGCCATCTGCATGGTTCTGGTCGCGGCCTCGCTCGGGCTCGTGCTCTACGCGGTCGCCGGCATCAGCGGAACCGAATCCGCGATCGTGGCGCTAACGGCGCTGACCTTCCTGATCCTCTACAATGCAGTGTCGATGCGGTTGCGCGACCGCAGCGACGTCGGCGGCCAGATCGCCGACCTTTCGCGCGGCACCGCCGATCTCGCCCGCCAGGTCGCCGAGTTCGGCCGCCGGCTTGCCACGATCGAAGCACGCATCGCCTCCTCCAATTCGGCCAACTCAGACCGCATTCAGGCGGTGGTCGGCGAGATCAACGAGCTCGGCGGATTGGTCAGGCAGCTCGCCACCACCGTCTCGGCTCATGAGGATCTGATGGCCGGCAACGCGCCGCTCCCGGCCCCAGCTCCGGTCGCAAGGCAGGAGCAGGACGCGTCGCTCGACCTGATGGCCCCGTTCGAAGAGGAGCGGTCGGCTGCCCCTCCCCCGGCACCCGCGCCGACGCCACGGCCGGCGGCACCGGCGATCCAGACCCAGAGCGCCAATCCGGTTCAGACCGCCAACGGCCGCAACCAGACCCAATTGCTGGCGACGCTCCGCAACGCGATCGACGAGAACCGCATCGACATCTTCCTCCAGCCGATGGTGACGCTGCCGCAGCGCAAGGTCCGCTTCTACGAGGCCGTGACGCGCCTGCGCGACGAGCGTGACCAGCTGGTCGCGGCCGAGGAGTTCATCAGCATTGCGGAGGCCTCCGGCCTGATCGGGCGCATCGACAACATGGTGATGCTGCGCTGCGTGCAGGTGCTGCGACGCCTGATGGTACGCAACAAGGAGGTCGGCGTGTTCTGCAACGTCGCGGCTTCCACGCTCGGCAATTCCACGACCTTCGCGCAATACCTCGATTTCCTCGAGGCCAACCGGGCGCTGGCGCCCTCGCTGGTGCTGGAATTCAAGCAATCGACCTTCCGCAATCTCGGCCTGGCCGAGACCGAGAATCTCGCCGCGCTCGCCCAGCGTGGCTTCCGTTTCTCGATCGACCATGTCACCGATTTGCGGATCGAACCGCGCGAGCTCGCCGATCGCGGCGTGCGCTTCATCAAGGTGCCGGCCTCGCTCCTGCTCGACCCCAGGCAGGCTTCGACCTCGGACATCCACCCGTCCGACCTCTCCGACCTGCTCGGCCGCTTCGGCATCGATCTGATCGCCGAGCGGATCGAGGGCGAGCGCGCCGTGATCGACCTGCTCGATTATGACGTGCGGTTCGGCCAGGGGTTCCTGTTCGCGCCGCCCCGGCCATTGCGGCCGGAGGGGTCATCTGCTACCGCCGCGCCGAACCAGGCACAGGACACTCAGGGATCCAATGGCTCCGGCATACCCAGCTCGGGCGCGACATCGGCTGCGTCTGCGCCACAGCGCGTCACCGGCAACGCCGCGCTCGCGCGCCGCATCTGATCGGCCGCACGCATCATGACCACGCTGCATTTCGCTGAAAGCCTGCGTGAACTCGTGGCGGGCGTGGACGTCGTGCTCAGCGACATCTGGGGCGTGGTCCATAACGGCCTCGAATCCTTCCCCGAAGCCTGCGACGCGCTGCACACCTATCGCAGCCGCGGCGGTACGGTCATCCTGATCACCAACGCGCCGCGCCCGGCCGACTCCGTGCAGCGTCAATTGCGCAAGCTCGGCGTCGCCGACGAGACCTACGACGCGATCGTGTCGTCAGGCGACCTGACGCGGCTCTATGTCGCCGACCATCCCGGCCGCAAGATGTTCTGGCTCGGCCCCGAGCGCGACAACTCGATCTATCGCGGCCTCGATGCGGTGACCGCGCCGCTGGAGGAGGCAGACTACATCGTCTGCACCGGTCTCTATGACGACGAGACCGAGACGGCGGAAGACTATCGCGGCATGATGCTGAAGGCGCGCGAGCGCAAGCTGACGCTGGTTTGTGCCAACCCCGACATCGTGGTGGAACGCGGCGACCGCCTGATCTATTGCGCCGGCGCGATCGCGGAGCTCTATCGCGAGCTCGGCGGCGAGGTGATCTTCTACGGCAAGCCGCACCGGCCGATCTACGAGCGCGCGATGGCGCTCGCCGGCGAACGCCAGGGCCACCAGATCGACCGCAAAAAGGTGCTCGCGATCGGCGATTCCGTCCGGACCGACCTCACCGGCGCGCGCGAGTTCGGCATCGATTGCCTATTCGTGACCCGCGGCATCCATGCCGAGGAGTTCGAGGGTCTCGACCAGCTCGACCCGGCTTCGGTGCTGGAATTGTTCGGCCATCCGCCAAAGGCGCTGATGCGCGAACTGAAGTGGTAGCGAGTTGATCGTCATTCCGGCTTGATATCGGGCATCGATTCCAGAACGACGAACCAGACGCAGAAAGCCCGGGACAACCGCCCGGGCCTTCCGAATTCAACCGATGGCTTCGAGCGCGCCTTACGCGCTCGCCATGTCCGGGAAGACCGCCTCGATCTTGGTCTTCAGCGTCGCCGCGTTGAACGGCTTGACGATGTAGTTGTTCACGCCGGCCTTCTTGGCCGCGATCACGTTCTCGGTCTTTGATTCGGCCGTGATCATGATGAAGGGCGTGGTGGCGAGGTTCGGATCCGCGCGCACTTCGCGCAGCAGGTCGTAACCCGTCATCGGCTCCATGTTCCAGTCGGAAATCACGAGACCGTACTTCTTGCCACGCATCTTGTTCAGCGCTGCCGAACCGTCGCTTGCATCATCGATATTCTCGAAGCCAAGCTGCTTCAGGAGGTTCCTGATGATACGGATCATGGTGCTGTAGTCGTCAACCACCAGAACCGACATCGACAAATCAACCGCCATCTCGACTCCCCCAACGCAAACCCAGGAAATATTACGATCGGACCTGCCGGGCCGGAGCCCCGCGGTTCCACGCTCCAAGGACTAGCACCAAGGCGTTAAACAGCGCGTTAACTGGGAACGCCCCCGGTGGACTGAAATCACCTTCGATGCGGCCGCCCCCCCCCGCTTGACTTCATCCGGCCCGTCGCGCCACGGTCCCGGCCGGTCCCGCCGGTTCGAGAATTCCCCTGATGGCTCCGCATTTTACCGTTATCCGCGACACCACGCCGGACTCCGCCATTGCAAGGGGGGCCGTGGTCGCCATGGGCAATTTCGACGGCGTTCATCTCGGCCATCGCGCCGTGATCGCCGCAGCCCTGGAAATGGGCAGGATCCATGGCCGCCCTGCGCTGGCATTGACCTTCGAGCCGCATCCGCGGCGGTTTTTCAGCCCCAACACCCCGCAATTCCGCCTGACGGACGAGCGTGCCAAGCTGCGGCTTCTGGCCGGCACCGGACTTGACGGCGCCGTGGTCATGACCTTCGACAAGTCCCGCGCCGGGACCAGCGCGCAAGATTTCATTCACCATGACCTGATCGGGCGCCTTGGCATCGGCGGAATCGCAGTCGGCTACGACTTCCACTTCGGCAAGGGTCGCGTCGGCTCGCCGAGCCTCCTCGTCAGCGAGGCGCCCCGGCTCGGCATCGAGGTCGACGTGCAGCCGCATGTCGACATCGACGAGCGGCCGGTCTCGTCCAGGGCGGGCCGGCCCGCGCGCGCAGGCTCCCAGAACGCCCGCGCCCCGCCCCCCCGCGGGGCGCCCCGGGGCGGGACAGCCGCGGGCGGCCCCCAG
>NZ_JBVVPN010000022.1:108128-139148 GCF_055811035.1 Bradyrhizobium sp. MI1.10 | reverse complement strand
CCGCAGTCGAGAACCCCCAAGAGGAGAGAGCCCTCACCCGCGCCTTCGGCGCGACCTCTCCCGCAAGCGGGAGAGGTTAGGAGTTTGGAATGAAGCCGGCCGACATCCTCATCGCCATCCTGGTGGCGGTCATCTGGGGGCTTGCCTTCGTGGCGAGCCGGATCGCGCTCGACGAATTTTCGCCGGAGCTCATGACGGCGATGCGCTTCACCATTGCCGCGGTCCCGTGCCTGTTCATTCGCAAGCCGAAAGTCGCCTGGTCGCTCCTGATCGCGATCAGCTTTACGCTCTTTCTCGGCCAGTTTCTGAGCCAGGCCTATGGCATCGCCCATGGCGTGCCAGTCGGATTGACTTCCGTCGTCGTGCAGAGCCAGGCGCTGTTCACGGTCGGCTTTGCCGCGATCGCATTCGGCGAGCGGCCGACGCCGGTTCAGACGCTGGGCATCGTCATCGCAGCCGTCGGGCTTTTGATGATCTGCGGCACGGTCGGCTATGATTTCAGCGTCGGTGCCTTCGCCGTGCTGATGATCGCTCCGGTCAGCTTTGCGCTCGGTAATATCCTGCTGAGGGGCGCTCGCGGCGTGCCGATGTTCGATCTGTTCGCCTGGTTGTGCCTCGCCACCGCGGTGCCGCTGTTCGCGCTCACGCTGGTCGTCAACGGACCGACGCCGACCTGGCAGTCGCTGATCCACATGTCGCTCACCGGCCTGATTTGCCTGCTGTTGATCGGCGGCATCTCCACCAGCATCGCCTATTGGCTATGGGGCCGGCTGCTGCGTGACTATCCCCCTGCGCAGGTGGTGCCGTTCGCGCTGCTGGTGCCGTTCGTCGGCTCGGCCGCGTCCAGCATCGTGTTCGGCGAACGGTTCGGTCCGCTGCGCCTCGCCGGCATGCTCACCGTGATCAGCGGTATCGCGGTGATGGTGCTGGCGAAGCGCCCGCAAGTCCTGCCGAAGACCGCGTGAGGTGACCATGGCCTATTCGCTCTTCTATGCCTTCCTCGCCTTCATGGTGGTGATGTATTTCACGCCCGGGCCGAACAACATCATGCTGCTGGCGTCGGGCCTTACCTACGGCTTCCGGCGCACCATCCCCCACGTCGCCGGCATCGTCATCGGTTTTGCTTTCATGATCGCCGCCGTGGGTCTCGGGCTCGGCACAGTGTTCCTGGCTTATCCGATCCTTCAGACCATCCTGAAATATGCCGGCGCGGCCTATCTGATTTACCTCGCCGCCGTGATTGCCTTGTCCGGCCCGACCACGCCTGATGGTGAGACTGGCCGCGGCCCGATGACTTTCTGGGGCGCGGCGATGTTCCAGTGGATCAACGCCAAGGGCTGGGTGATCGTGATCGGCACAATCACCGCCTACGCGGCGATTGCCCAATTCCCCATCAATATCGCGATCCAGACCCTGGTCAGCCTACTCGTCGGCGCGGTCTCGACCGTGGTCTGGGTCCTGTTCGGCACTGCACTACGGCCGGTCCTGACCTCCGTGCGGCTGGTCCGCGCCTTCAACATCCTGATGGCCATCCTGCTGCTGGCGTCCCTCTATCCCGTGGTCATGGATGCATGATGCCCCGACTTTCCATGCAGAAACGGGTTTCCCAGGGGGCCGAAAATGCTCTAGACAGCCCCCGAAATCCGCAAATTTCACCGTCCGAGACCTGACTGACAAGACCTGACCAACGGCCGATTTCGGCCCCTGAACGAGGAAACGACCATGCGTGTTTATTACGATCGCGACGCCGACCTGAACCTGATCAAGGGCAAGAAGGTCGTCATCGTCGGCTATGGCAGCCAGGGCCACGCCCATGCGCTGAACCTGAAGGATTCCGGCGTCAAGGACGTGGCGATCGCGCTCCGCAAGGGTTCGGCCTCGGCCAAGAAGGCGGAAGCTGCCGGCTTCAAGGTGATGGAAGTCGCCGAGGCCGCCAAATGGGCCGACCTCGTCATGATGCTGACCCCGGACGAGCTCCAGGGCGACATCTACCGCGAGCACCTGCATGACAACATGAAGAAGGGCGCCGCCCTCGTCTTCGCGCACGGTCTCAACGTCCACTTCAACCTGCTCGACCCGCGCGCCGATCTCGACGTTCTCATGATCGCGCCGAAGGGCCCCGGCCACACTGTGCGCTCGGAATATCAGCGCGGCGGCGGCGTGCCCTGCCTGATCGCGATCGCCAAGGACGTCTCGGGTAACGCCCACGACCTCGGCCTGTCCTACGCCTCCGCCGTCGGCGGTGGCCGTGCCGGCATCATCGAGACCACCTTCAAGGAAGAGTGCGAGACCGACCTGTTCGGCGAGCAGGTGGTGCTCTGCGGCGGCCTGGTCGAGCTGATCAAGGGTGGCTACGAGACGCTGGTCGAAGCCGGCTACGCCCCGGAGATGGCCTATTTCGAGTGCCTGCACGAAGTGAAGCTGATCGTCGACCTGATCTATGAAGGCGGCATCGCCAACATGAACTACTCGATCTCCAACACCGCGGAGTACGGCGAGTACGTCACCGGTCCGCGCATTGTCACCGACGAGACCAAGAAGGAGATGAAGCGGGTTCTGAACGACATCCAGTCCGGCAAGTTCGCCCGCGACTGGATGCTCGAGAACAAGGTCAACCAGACCTCGTTCAAGGCGACCCGCGCCAAGCTCGCCGAACACCCGATCGAGGAAGTCGGCGCCAAGCTGCGCGACATGATGCCCTGGATCAAGAAGGGCGCTCTGGTCGACAAGAGCAAGAACTAACGGCAACGACGTGGTTACCGGGGGCGCGACGGAGCGCCCCCGGGCCTCCGTCCATCTTCGCCGGTTTCCCGCGCTTGCGCAGACGCCGGCCTTGGAATGACGTGGCGAGACGCCGTCCCGCCTCCGCGCGATCTCGCTAATGATCTTAGCTCACCGCGCACGCGAGGCGCCCTGCTGAAACCGGTTCTACACGGTAATATGGTGCGTTTTTCTAAAGCTTTTTCGAACATTGCGACACAGTTACTGCCGTAGTTCCGTACGATTACGGAGTGAATTAGCGATAGGCAACTCAACCAAATCTTAGTGCGACCGGGCGATGGTGGAAGCTGATCGCTCGAACCACAGAAATGTAATGCTGAGAGCTTGGCGAAGGCTGGCCGGGTCGCCAGGATCGTCCGTCACGATCCTGGGGCTGCTGTTTTCTTTCGTTGTCGTCACCCTGTTTCTGGTTGATCTGGCTGCTCGCTATCGAGAAGCGGTCGCCTCTGCGAAAACCGATGCTCTCAATCTTTCGGCCATCCTGGCCGAGCATGCCGCAGTGACGTTCGAAGACATCGATCGTGTCCTGCTCGAGGCGCAGGCAATCCGCAACGATTCCTTGTCCGGAAAATACGCCGACGCCGGCGCGGCCAACACCGCGCTCCGTCAACTGGTCAAGAGCTCGTCGATCCTGGTCGCGGTTGGTTGGACCGACGCATCCGGAGCCGTCGTTGCGCACTCCTACGACCGTGCGCCGCCGCGCGGCAACATCTCCGAAATGCCGCACTTCATCGCGCAACGCGATGGCGCTGGCACCGAGTTGTTCGTTGCGCCGCCCTATCGGTCGGCAGGCGGTGATAAATGGTTCAGTGCGGCGTCGCGCCGGTTGAACAATTCGGATGGGAGCTTTGCGGGCGTCGTGACCGCGCCATTGGATCAATCCTATCTGTTGAAGATCTATCGCAAGATCAATCTGGGCCCGGGCGGCTCCGTCGTGTTGATCCATCGCAACGGACGGATCCTGGCGCGCGTGCCGGAACAGAAAGATGTGCTGGGCATGTCTGTTGCTGGCGGCCCGATGTTTACCCAGTATCTGCCAGTCTCGGAAGCGGGCTCATACGAACTGACGAGTCCCGTCGACGGCATCAACCGCATTGCGGCCTACAAGGCCGTATCCGGGCTGCCGCTGGTTCTGGTCGTGACCTATTCGCGTGATTACGTGCTGCAGCCGTGGTATCGGCATCTCTACACCTTCGGCCCGCCGGCTGCCGCGATCGTCACCATCATCCTGATCGGAACCTTGCTGCTGCGACGGCAAACAAACGCACTCGCGGCCGCGAGTTCCCGTTTCGACGCGGCGTTGAGCAACATGCCGCATGGGCTCAGCATGTTCGACGCCGATGAGAAGCTGCTGATCGCCAACAGCCGCTATCGTGAGATGTATGATCTCACTGAGGCGCAGGTCGAACCTGGAACGCCGCTCGGCAGCATCGTCGGCCACTACAAGAGCGCCGGGGGTGATCTCGACGTCAAGGAATTCCTCGACGGCGCAAGACACCGGACTCCGAAGATCGTCATGCTCGCCGATGGCCGGACCATCTCGATCGTGCGTACGCCGATGCAGGATGGTGGCTGGGTCGCGACCCATGAGGACATCACCGAGAAGCGGCGCGACGAGACCTTGCTGGCGGAAAATGCTGCCGAGCTAAAACGCATCAACACGCGTTTCGACGTCGCCATCAGCAACATGTCCCAAGGGCTCTGCCTGTTCGATGCAGACAAAAACCTCGTGGTATCGAATAGTCGCTATCAGCAGATGTACGGTCTGCCCGACGAACTCGTCAGGCCCGGTACGCCCCTGCAACTCATATTGCAGCACTACGTGGATCGCGGCGAAGCCAGTCCGCTCAGCGTCGACCAGCATGTCCGGCTGATGCCGACCCAGCGCCAGCAGGACTACGAGCTGAGAGACCACCGGCAGATACTGATCCAGCGCAAGCCGTTGCCGGATGGCGGCTGGGTCGCGACGCACGAAGACGTCACCGAGCAAAAGAGCGCCGAGAGAATGTTGGCGCAGAAGGCCGCTGAACTCGAGGCGATCAACATGCGCTTTGATGCCGCCCTCAACAACATGGCTCAGGGGCTTTGCATGTTCGATGCGGAGCAGAGGATCGTGGTGTCGAACGCGCGCTATTGCGACATTTACCATATTGACCCCGATCGGATAAGGCGCGGAACCACACTGGCGCAAATTCTCGAATATCGCCGCGAGCAAGGCACGCATTTCGTCGATGTCGCGCCGGAGGTCTATCTCGATCAGAACGTCAAGCAGCTCAGTGAGACGCGGGAGCTTGCGGACGGACGGGTGATCGCGATTGCTCGCCACATGATGCAGTACGGCGGTTGGCTCACGACCCACGAGGACATCACCGATCGGGCGAGAAACGAGAAGCGGATCGCATATCTGGCCCAGCACGATCTGCTCACCGGCTTGGCGAACCGCGCCGTGTTTGCGGAAAAGCTCGATGAAGCGGCAAGGCGGTCGCAGCGTCGTGGCACGACGTTTACCGTGCTGATGCTCGATCTCGACAGGTTCAAGCTCGTCAACGATACGCTCGGTCACGCCGCAGGCGATCAGCTGCTGATCGAGGTCGCGCAGCGACTGAGCTCATCACTGCGAGATACCGATGTGCTGGCCCGCCTCGGTGGCGACGAATTTGCGATCATCCAGGAGAACGAAAGCGATCAGAGAGAAGGTGCCATCGCGCTGGCGCTGAAGATCATTCGTCTGGTCGAGCAACCGTTCGATCTTGGCAGCAACCGTGTCAGCGTCGGTACCAGCATTGGCATCGCGTTCGCGCCCGAGCACGGCATCGACGCGGAGATATTACTACAGAAGGCGGACGTCGCGCTCTACGCGACGAAATCCTCAGGCCGGAATGATTTCCGAATCTTCCAGCCGGAAATGACCGTGGCTGCCGACACACAGAAGTCGATGGAGGGCGAGTTGCGGGAGGCGATGGCCCGCGACGAGTTCGAGCTGCACTACCAGCCGGTGATCGAGGCCGGAACGCGCGCGCTGACCGGGCTGGAATGCTTCGTGCGATGGCACCATCCATCGAGGGGCGTGCTGGCGCCTTCGCAGTTCCTCAATGTCGCCGAGCAGGCTGGATTGATGCTGCCGCTCGGTGAATGGATCTTGCAACAGGCCTGCCTGGACGCGGCCGCTTGGCCGGCGCACATCAGAGTCGCCGTCAACATGGGTGCCGCCCAGTTCCACAGGAGTAATGTGCTCGACGTCGTGCTGTGCGCGCTGGTTGAATCGGGATTATCGCCCGAACGCCTCGAACTCGAAATTCCCGACGCTGCGCTCTTGGGCGGGAATCCTGCGGCTCACTTGCTTGCGGTCCGACAACTGAAGAACCTCGGTGTCGGCGTCGTCCTCGACAATTCCGGGCTAGGCTATTCCGCGGCCAGCTACCTCCAGAGTTTCCCATTCGACAAGTTCAAGATCGACCGGGCGATCGTGCAGGGCTGCACGACGCGAAGGGATTGCGCCGCGGTCGTCGCCTCCGCTGTGGCATTGGGGCGCGGTCTTGATGTCACGACGGTGGCCAAGGGCGTCGAGACCCCAGCGCAGTTGGACGCCCTCCTTGCGGCAGGAGTGGACTACGTACAGGGCTATCTGATCGGACGGCCCGTGCCGAATTCCGAAATCTGTTTCGATTCACCGTTACAGGCGCGAAACGTCGCGTGATCCCATGACCTCCGTCGAAATACGTGCAACTCAACCGCCAGGACACGAGAGATGACTCTGGAGAACGGTCTGATCGACCGGCTCGAGATCGCACTGGCGAGCCGGGAGCTGTCGAAGCGCGCCGAACTCCTGCGCCAGGTCGCCGATCTCTTCGTGGTCGGCTCAGGCAAGTTCACCGACGAGCAGATCGACCTGTTCGACGAGGTGATGAGCGCGCTCCTCAAGAATATCGAATGCGCCGCGCGAGCGGCGTTCGGGAGCCGGCTTTCAGGATTGCCCGATGCGCCGCGTCGGACGATCCGCTTGCTGGCCTTTGACGACGCGCCCGAGGTGGCGGCGCCGGTCCTGGAGCACTCACCACAGCTCGACGAGGCGAGCTTGGCGGAGAATGCGCGGACCAAGAGCCAGGATCATCTGCTGGCTATCGCCGGCCGCAGCCTGTTGACGGAACCCGTCACCGATGCCCTCCTCGAGCGCGGCAACAACGATGTCGCCATGCGGACCGCCGGCAACGACGGCGCCAGCTTCTCGACTAACGGAATGTCCAAGCTCCTCAGCCGGGCGCGCGACAATGGCGCGCTCGCGATGTGCATCTGGGCTCGGCCCGATATTCCTCGTGAGACCATGTTGAAGTTGTTCGTCCATGCATCTGAGATGGTGAGATCCAAGCTGGAGGCGGCCGATCCCCGCCAGGCAGCTCTGACCCGGCGTGCAATTGCGGAGGGCTCCGATGAGCTGCAAGCGATGGCGCGGGCAGGCTCCAGCGAGCACGCCCGGGCGTTGGCCGAGGTGACGTCCTTGTATTCGAGTGGGCAATTGGACGAGGCACGCGTACTCGGCTTCATCGGCGAGCGAAGCTTGGACAAGACGGCTGTCGCGCTATCGCTCATGAGCGACCTGCCGATCGGAGCGATTGAGCGTGCGCTGGTCCGTTCGCAGCCCGAGCAGATTCTCATCCTCGCGAAGGCGATCGGTCTGTCCTGGGACACGACGAAGGCAATCCTGACGCTTTACCCCGGTGAGGCTCACGAGAGCCGAGAGCGATTGGAGCAGTGCTTCGCGAGCTTCCTTCGGTTGAGTCCAAATACGGCGAAGGCTGCACTCCAGTTCTACAGGCTCCGTGAGCGTGCCGGCCCGGGTCCTGTCCACTAACGGCATTGCGCCCCGGCACCTTTCCCCTGCATGATGCGGGAGCTCTTGGGGGGAAGACCATGCGATCCGTCGTCATCACCGGCGCGTCCACCGGCATCGGCTGGGCCATTGCGAAATTTCTGGTCGGGCGCGGCTATCGTGTTTTCGGTAGTGTCCGCAAGCAGGCCGATGCGGATCGGCTCATGGGTGAATTCGGTGCGAACTTCACGCCGCTGCTGTTCGACGTCACCGACGAGGCGGCGGTCCTCGCCGCTGCGCGAAAAGTCCGCGAGGCTCTGGGCGGTGAGACGCTGGCCGGTCTCGTCAACAACGCCGGCGTCGCGGTGGCGGGGCCCGTGCTCGAATTGTCGGTCGACGACTTCCGCCGGCAGATGGAGATCAACGTCATTGGCCCGGTCATCGCGACGCAGGCCTTTGGGCCGCTGCTCGGCGCCGATCCGTCGCTGAAGGGGCCGAAAGGACGGATCGTGATGATCAGCTCGGTCGCGGGCAAGAACGGCAATCCGTTGTCGGCGCCTTACAGCACCTCCAAGCACGCCATCGAAGGCCTGTCGGAGAGCTTGCGCCGCGAGTTGATGCTGTTCGGCATCGACGTCATCATCGTCGCCCCCGGCGCGGTGAAGACGCCGATCTGGAGTAAGGCCGAGCAGATCGATCTCTCAGTCTACCAGAACTCGCCTTATCTGCCGGCGCTGAACAAGGTCAGGGCGTTCATGATGAAGCTCGGCGAGACCGGGCTGCCGGCCGAGCGGATCGCCGAGGTCGTTTTCGAGGCGCTCACCGCCGAGAGGCCCAAGGTTCGCTACCAGATCACGCCGGACCGGACGCGACATTTGATGACGGCCACGCTGCCCAAACGTGTGGTCGACCGCATCATCGCCAAGCGGCTCGGGCTGCTGCCGCAGGGCTGACCGACGTTCAGCCCGCCTCTGCCGCACGTCGGGCCGCGGTTTCGCCGGGGGGCACCATTCCGGCACTTCCCCAACCGCGACGCGTCCATGTCAGCGGCGGCCGAGGAGGCGCAGCCGCGCTTTCGGGCCGAGATCGAGGTGGCGCTGGAACAGGCACCCGCCGCCGACCCGGAGGAGGCGAGATCGAGCGGATGGCGGAGAGGGTCATCGACCTCTTCATCGCGGGCATCGCCAAAGCTTAAGCGTGGCTGGCCCATGCGGCCCATTCGCCCATCGCTAACATTAAGCGAAGGTCGGACCGCGACACGCGTTGCTTGTCCGTGACCGTTCAATTACAGTTTTATGACACGGTGCAGGCCTTCCGGCTGCGCCGAACGCCGCAGGCCCGGTCAGCCGGCTCGGCATCACCGTGCCGGACCAGCAGTTGCGTGTCGTCAATGGCGTCCGCGCCCAATCCAGGTCCTTCTGCCACGACCGCCGTATTGGCGAGCGTCGCCGCGCTCGGCATCTGGCGGCTGCTCGCGGTTGCGGCGCCGCATCTCGCCGCGCTCGTCCTGATGTACGAGACCGAGACGGATTTCGGTGCACGGCTCTCCTTCGTGCTGGCCTGGGGCATCCTCAACTTCTTCTGGATCATGCTGCTGCGGCGTCCGGCGCTCTCGGGTGCGCTGTCGCTGACCATGGTCGTGGTGCTGGTGCTGCTGTCACGGCTGAAGCACGACGTCGTGCAGATGACGGTCAACTTCATCGACCTGATGATGATCGACCGCGACACGGTCGCGTTCCTGTTCACGATCTTCCCGAATTTGCGCTGGTCGGTGATCGGGGCCGGCCTCGTCACGCTGCCGCTGATGTATGCGCTGTGGTGGCTCGACCCATTCCGCATCCGCAGGCTGCCGGCGCTCGCCTGCAAGCTCGCCTGCCTCGCCGCGCTGGTCGGCTATTCGCTCTATCATCCGGACGAGGCCTGGCGCGGCTATTACGACGACGGCTATCTCTCGAAGTTCTTCCGCTCCGGCGTCAGCGCGGTCTCCGACTTCGCGCAATACGGCTTTATGGAGTCGGCCGCTTCGACCAACGAACGGCTCAACATGCCGCTGGTCGATGCCTGCCATCCCGCCGGCCGGCGGCCGAACATCATCATGGTCCATGATGAATCGAGCTTCGACATCCGCGCCGCGCAGGGCATCAAGGTGCCGGCTGGCTACGGCAGCCATTTCAAATCCTGGGACGGCAAGGAGCGCACCTTTCTGGCCGAGAGCAATGGCGGGCCGAGCTGGTTCACCGAATACAATGTGCTCGCGGGGTTGTCGTCGCGTTCGTTCGGCCGCTTCGCCTATTTCGTGACGCGCATCGCGACAGGCCGTGTCGAGCGCGGTCTGCCGCTGGCGCTGCGCCGCTGCGGCTACGATACGATGTCGCTCTACCCCGCCTATGGCGGCTTCATGGCCGCGCGCAGTTTTCAGATGACGACCGGCGTCGAACGCTTCCTCGACTCCAAGGATCTCGGCGCCAAGGATGTCGAGCCGGATAGCTTCTTCTACGACAAGGCGCTCCGGCTGATGGGCGAGCGGACGCCGAACAAGCCGCTGTTCACCTTCATCTACCTCGGCGCCAATCATTTTCCGTGGGAGACGCGCTTCCGCCCGGATCTGCTGCCGAACTGGCCCGCACCGGGCAATGTGCCGTCCATCGACGAATATCTGCGCCGGCAGGCGATGAGTGCCGAGCAATACAAGGCTTTCCTCGCGGGCCTGAAGAAGAAATTTCCCGGCGAACCCTTCCTGATCGTGCGCTACGGCGATCATCAGCCCGAGTTTGCGCCTGCTATCCTCGAGCCCGGGCTCGACGAGGGTGCAATCGGCAAAAAGCTCGACGCCTACGACCCACGTCTCTACGCGACCTACTACGCGATCGACGCCGTCAATTTCGAGCCGGTGAAGAGCGAGGCCGTGATGGACACGGTCGATGGCCCGTATCTGCCGCTGGTCATCCAGGAAGCCGCCGGCATCCCGCTCGATCCGTCCTTCGCCGAGCAGAAGGAGATCATGCTCCGCTGCAAGGGCATCTTCTACGGCTGCAAGGACGGTGCCGAAGCGCGCCGGCTGAATCGGCTGCTGATCGATGCGGGGATGATCCGGGGGTTGTAGCGTCTTTCCAACGTCGTCGAATGAATGGCACGGCCTACCGCCCACCCACCTTCTCCCACAACCACCTCGCCACCGCATCCGGCGACGAATTCGCATCATTGCCGGCGGCGCGTAAATTGGCTTCGCGCATGGTCGCGATGTCGATCTTGCCGAGCAGCGGTTTCAGCGCGGCCCGCAGCCTCTCGTCGCCGGCGCGTTTCGGAGCCAGCAGCAGGATGGCATCGTAGGGCGGGATCGCGTGCCTGGGATCGTCGAGCGCAACCAGATCGTATTTTGCGATCAGCCCGTCGCTGGTGTAGCCCGCGATGACATCGACTTCGCCGCTGGCGACCGCCGCATACATGAAGTCCGGCTGCATCTGGCGCTGGGCGCGGAACGAGAGGCCATAGGCCTTTTGCAGCGCCGCCCATTCGGGTCGCGAGAAGAACTCATAGTCGCCGGCGATCGACAGGGTCGAAGCATGCGCGGCGAGATCGGCGATGGTGCGGATGCCAAGCGCCTCCGCCCGCTTCTTCGGGATCACCAGCGCATAGGCATTCTCGAAACCGAGCTCGCCGAGTAACGTGATGTTCTCCTTCGCAAGCGTCGTCTGCAGCTCCGCCAACAGCTCCGCGCGCGGCTTGATGTCCGTGCGGTGAAGCTGATTGGCCCAGAGCGTGCCGGAATAATCGACATAGAGATCGATATCACCGGCCTTCAATGCCTCGAAGATCACGCTCGAGCCGAGACCGGATCGTGCGACGGCGGAAAGACCGACCGCCTGCAGCCGGTCCCGCATCAACGCCGACAGCACGTACTGCTCGGCGAACGTCTTGGCGCCCACGACATAGCTTTGCGACGAGCGCCCCATCGTCGGCACCAATGTTGCGGCGACCAGTGCCGCGATCCCGGCCGCGCCAAGCGCGGTACGCACGCGGCTGCGCCGGCGCACGCCGCTCTCGATCAGGCCGAGCAGTTGATCGACGGCGAGCGCCAGCAGGGCCGAGGCAAAGCAGCCGAACAGCACGAACACCCAGTTCTGGGTCTGGAGCCCGGCAAAGATATAATTGCCGAGGCTGGTCTGCCCGATCGGGGTCGACAGCGTCGCGGTGCCGATCACCCACACTGCGGCGGTACGGATGCCAGCCATCATCACGGGGAGGGCCAGCGGCAGTTCGACCATCACGAGCGACTGCCGTGCGGTCATTCCGACGCCTTTGGCAGCCTCGATCAGCGCGGGATCGATGCCGTTGAGGCCGGTGATGCCATTGCGCAGCACTGGCAGCATCGAATAGAGCGCCAGCGCCAGCATCGCCGGCAGGAAGCCGAAAGCGGAGAAGGAGACGCCGAACCAGGCCAGCGCCAGGGAGGCCGCGAGCAGCAGCAGCGGATAGAACAGCGCGAGCAGCGCCAGCCCGGGCACCGTCTGCACGATACTGGCGAGCGCGAGCAGGACGGCGCGCGGGGTGGGGCGGTTGCGCGTCAGGATCGCCAGCGGCAGGCTGACGATCAGGCCGAGCGCAAGTGCAGCGAGACTCACCCGGACGTGGTTGCCGAGATAGTCGGGCAAATGCCCCAGCGCCTCGCCCCAGCGCGGATCGGTGAAAAGGCTCATGCCGCCCCGCTCTGTAGCAGCAGCGCGTTCAATCGCTCGACCTGGCGTCGCGGCGTCCGCAGCAACTCCAGTACGTAGGCGTCGCTGCTTTTCGAAAGCTCCACTGGCGTGCCCTGCGCGAGCAGCTTTCCGCCGCGCATCACCGCGATGCGGTCGGCCAGCAAAATCGCTTCCGTCATGTCGTGGGTGATCATCACGGTGGTCAGGCCGAGCTTGCGGTGCAGCTCGCGAAAATCGTCGCCGAGCGCATCGCGGGTGAGGGGGTCGAGCGCGCCGAATGGCTCGTCCATCAGCACGATCCGGGGCCGTGCCGCGAGCGCCCGCGCCACGCCGACACGCTGGCGCTGGCCGCCCGAGAGCGCATCCGGCAGCCGCTCGCGGTGCGCGGCCCGGTCGAGCTGCACGAGTTCGAGCAACTCATCGACCCGCGTTGCGATATCTGCCGCCGGGACGCCGAGCAGTTTTGGCGTGATCCCGATATTGTCGGCGACGCTCAGATGCGGGAATAGCCCGCCGCTCTGGAAGACGTAGCCGATGCGGCGGCGCAGCGCGACCGGATCGACCGATTGCACGTCGTCGCCCTCGACCGTGATCGTGCCGTCATCGGCCTCGATCAGGCGGTTGGCGAGCCGCAGCAGCGTCGTCTTGCCCGACCCCGAGCCGCCCACGACGGCCACAAACTCGCCTTCGGCAACGTCGAGTGACACATCGTCCACGGCCTTGAGCGCGCCGAAGCTCTTGGTGACGTGGGCATAGCCAATCATCGGCCTGGACGGCATCGGGCGGGTCTCACTGCGCTGACCCGCCCCAAGGAGGGAGGGAGGAAGGGAGGGATGACAACGCCCATGCGTACCACGCTTGGCGGCTTGATTGAACTTGGCCGCGCGAGCGGCTAAGGCATCGGGCCAAGTTCGGAGGGAACACATGATAACGCCTACGGCAGTGGCGCTGGACGACGCCAAGGTCGCGTTCCAGCTAGGGGACGGGCGGGTCTATACGGCGGTGGAGAAGGCGCATCTGACGGTCGCGCAGGGCGAGTTCGTCGCCATCGTCGGCCCGACCGGCTGCGGGAAATCGACCCTGCTCAACGTCGCGGCCGGGCTGCTCAAGCCGGCTGCCGGGAGCGTCAAAATATTCGACCAGCCGCTCGCCGGGCTGAACCGGGATGCCGGCTATCTGTTCCAGGCCGATGCGCTGTTCCCCTGGAAGACCGCGCTCGACAATGTCGCGATCGGGCTCGAAGTCAGCGGCACGCCGCGTAGCGAGGCACTCCCGCGGGCGCAGAAATGGCTGACCTCGGTCGGCTTGGGCGCCTTCGCCAACCGCTATCCTCACATGCTCTCCGGCGGTCAGCGCAAGCGCGTGGCGCTGGCGCAGGTGCTGATCCGCGATCCAAAGATCCTGCTGATGGACGAGCCGTTCGGTCCGCTGGACGCGCAGACCCGGCAGGTGATGGGCAACCTGCTGCTCGACCTCTGGAACGCCGACCGCAAGGCCGTGCTGTTCGTCACCCATGATCTGGAAGAGGCGATCGCGCTCGCCGACCGCGTCGTGATCATGTCGGCGGGGCCGTCCTCCCGCATCATCGGCGACTGGCGCGTGAGCCTGCCGCGCCCGCGCGACATTTTCGAAGTGCGGCTGGACAAGGAATTCCATGCGCTTCATCGCGAGATCTGGAGCGTGCTCAAGGACGAGGTAATGAAGGGCTATGCGCAGTCCACCCAAGCGGCGGAGGCGGTGTGATGTCGCGCGTCACTCTCCTTGCGCTGCAAGTGCTGGTCGCGGTGGTCTGCCTCGCGCTGTGGCAATTACTCTCGACCGTGCCCGTGTTCGGCAAGATCCTGCTACCGCCGTTCTTCTTCTCCAATCCGGTCGATGTCTTCGCCCAGATCGTCAAATGGTTCTCGTCCGGTGTGATCTGGAAGCATCTCGGCATCACGCTGACGGAATCGATCCTGGCCTTCGTGATCGGATCGGCCGGCGGCGTGTTGATCGGCTTCTGGTTCGCGCGCCAGCCGCTGGTCGCCGCGGTGTTCGATCCCTACGTCAAGATGGTCAACGCTCTGCCGCGTGTGGTGCTGGCGCCGATCTTCGCGCTGTGGCTTGGGCTGGGCATCTGGTCCAAGGTCGCGCTCGGCGTGACGTTGGTGTTCTTCATCGTGTTCTTCAACGTATATCAGGGCGTCAAGGAGGTCAGCCGTACCGTGCTCGATAACGGCCGCATGCTCGGCATGAGCGAGCGGCAGCTGATGCAGCACGTCTATTGGCCCTCGGCGCTGTCGTGGATGTTCTCCTCGCTGCACACGTCGGTGGGCTTTGCCGTGGTCGGTGCGGTCGTCGGCGAATATCTTGGATCGGCGGCGGGGCTCGGCTATCTCATCCAGCAGGCTGAAGGCATCTTCGACGTCGCCGGGGTGTTCGCCGGCATGTTCGTGCTGTCGGCCTTCGTCATCCTGATCGACTTTGGGGTGACATTGGTGGAGCGGAGGCTGCTGGTCTGGCGGCCGACCGTGGACGGGCGCGGCTAGGCCGAAAGGGGCCCGCGCGTCGCGCGAGCCCGGATCGCGAAAGTTCAATCCAGCAACTTGGTGTCGTCGGGCGCCTGCGGCGGCGTCTTGATCGCGATGGCCTTGACCTGTCCGCTGATCGGCTTGGTGCCGCCATGCGGCGTCCCCTTCGGGATGATCACGAGGTCGCCCGGCTTCACCGTGACTTCCTTGTCGCCGAACCAGATCGTGCCGGTGCCCTCTAAAATGTACTGGATCTCGTTGGTGTTGGGATGCATGTGCTTGGGCACATTGCCGACCTGGATCGAGATGGTGGCGCCATCGGCGCTCGCGAACATCTTGGAACGGAAGCCGACGGCGTTCGCGTTTCCGAGCGCGTCGCCCTCCATCTCGCTGGTATGGATGATCTGCGGAGTGATGTTTTCCGCAGCCAGCGCCGGCCGCAGCAGGTGGGTTGCGCCGCACCCGGCGGCAAAAGCGGTGGCGATCGACAGTCCGATTGCAAGGCGATTCATGGATGATCCTCCCCATCAAGAATTGTTCTTGTGGGCTCATGCTATTGCGCCGAAAGGCCGATGGCCAGCGCCTTCGGTCCTGCTTCTCAAGCCAGTCCCGCTGCTCTATGGTGCCGCCAGCCGAACGGAGGAAACCAATGAAGAACACGATAGCCAGGCTCGCGGGCGCGCTACTCGCGCTGACGCTCACCACCGGTCTTGCCGCGGCGCAAAGCAAGGTCACCATCGCGATCGGCGGCGGCTCGTGCCTGTGCTATTTGCCGACGGTGCTGGCAAAACAGCTCGGCGAATACGACAAGGCCGGTCTCAATGTCGAGCTCGTGGACCTCAAGGGCGGCTCGGACGCGCTCAAGGCCGTGCTCGGCGGCAGCGCCGACGTGGTCTCCGGCTATTTCGACCATTGCGTCAACCTCGCGGCCAAGAAGCAGGAGCTTCAGGCATTCGTCGTCTATGACCGCTATCCCGGCCTCGTGCTGGTGGTGTCGCCGTCGCACACCAACGAGATCAAGTCGATCAAGGACCTCGCCGGCAAGAAGGTCGGCGTCAGCGCGCCCGGCTCCTCCACCGACTTCTTCCTGAAGTATATGCTGAAGAAGAACGGCGTCGATCCCGCCAGCACCGCCGTGATCGGCGTCGGCCTCGGTGCCACAGCGGTCGCCGCCATGGAGCAGGGCCAGATCGACGCGGCCGTGATGCTCGATCCGTCCGTGACCGTGCTCCAGGGCAGCCACAAGGATCTGCGCATCCTCTCGGACACCCGCACGCAAAAGGATACGCTCGAGACCTTCGGCGGCGAATATCCGGGCGGCGCGCTGTACTCGACCGCGGCCTGGGTCGCCGGCCACGAGAAGGAGACGCAGGCGCTCACCAACGCGATCCTGGGCACGCTCGCCTGGATCCACTCGCACTCGCCCGAGGAGATCATGGCGAAGATGCCGGAGGAGACGGTGGGCAAGAACAAGGACCTCTATCTCGCGGCACTCAAGAACACGATCCCGATGTACTCCGAGACCGGCAAGATGGATCCGAAGGGCGCTGACGCCGTGCTCGCGGTGTTCAGCGTCGGATCGCCCGAGGTCGCCAACGCCAAGATCGACGTCAGCAAGACCTTCACCAACAAGTATGTCGAGCAGGCCAAGAAGACCACGGGGAGCGCCAAATAACTGACGCGAAGTCTCGGTAACCAGGCGTCATGACGTCACCGATCATCCATCGCGTCACGACGCTTGATCTTGCCGTGCGGCCGATCGTCTGGCCGTTCGCGGAGGAGCGGCGTGACGAGATCGCGGCGCATTTCGCCGAGAAGCAGCGCGAGCGACCAAAACTCTGGAACGGTGGCGTCCTGCTCGGGCGCGATGCAATGTTCGCCGACGGCCATCTCTCTACGACCTATTTCGAGACGGATTTCGCGAGCTTCCTCGCCTGGCGCGACTGGGGCTTTCCCGACAAGGCCGTGTTCAACGGCTTTGGCATGGGCGCGCTGCTCACCTCCGACGGCGCCTTCGTCATGGGCGAGATGGCGCAGCACACCGCCAATGCAGGCCGGATCTATTTCCCGTCGGGCACGCCCGATCTCGGCGACGTCAGGGGTGACACGCTGGACATTCCCGGCAGTGTGATCCGCGAACTCGAGGAAGAGACCGGCCTGACCGCGGCCGACTATCGGATCGAGCCCGACTGGCATTGCGTCGTCACTGGCCCAACGATTGCGATGCTGCAAATTATCAACCTGGACATGCCGGGTGATGTGGCGCGTGCGCGGATCGAAGCCAACCTTGCGGCCGAGGCCGAGCCAGAGCTGTCGGCTATCCATCTCGTGCGCGGGATGAGTGATCTCACGCCGTCCATGCCGCGATTTGTCACGGCTTTTGTCGAGCAGCAGTTCGCGTCGCGCTGATGCGCGAGGCTTGACATCGCTGCGCCCAGCCCATGTGATGGGTAAAAATACAAAACCAAAAAGAATGCAATGCACAATCGTCCAGGGAGGTTCTGATGCGCGTGCGCATGGCTGCCCGTTTGGTGCGTGGGCTGTTGGTCGCGATATCAGCGACGGGCTTGGCGCTGTCCGCCCAGGCCCAGGATCAAGGCAAAGAGAAGAAGATCAAGATCGGCGTCGTTTTCGATCTGACCGGGCCTCTCGCCGGCGGCGGCTCCGAACTCGGCTATATCGGGGCAAAGATCGTTCTCGACCATTTCGCCAAGACCGGCGTCGAGGGTTACAAGATCGAAGCAGTCTATGCCGATGCGCAGAGCAAGCCCGACATCGCGATCAACGAATCCGTCCGCCTGCTCGAGCAGGAAAAGGTCGACATGGTGCTCGGCTTCTTCTCCTCGGCTCAATGCGTGCCGGTTGCCGCTCGCGTCGAGCAGCTCAAGAAGTTCATGTGGATGACGACCTGCATCTCGTCGGCCGTGTTCAACGAGAAGGGTTATAAATACGTCTTCCGCCCGCAGGCGAGCGGCGATCAATTCGGCATGATGACGATGGATTTCATCGCGCAGAACGCCAAGGCGAAGTTCGACAAGGAGCCGAAGGATCTGCGCGTCGCCATCATTCACGAAGACGGCGCTTATGGCGTCGACGTGTCCAGGGGCAACGAGGCCGGCGCGAAGAAGGCGGGCTTCAACGTCGTGATGAAGGAGGGTTATTCGGCCACCGCGCCTGACCTCTCCGCGCTGGTGACCAAGCTGAAGCGCGCCAAGCCCGACGTCATTTTCCACACCGGCTACAACCCTGATATCACGCTGTTGCTGCGTCAGGCGCGCGAGCAGGGGCTGAAGTTCGGCGCGCTGATGGGACACGGTGCGGGTTACGGCGTCTACGAGAAGCTGAAGGAAGGCATGGGCACGGATGCCACCTACATCTTCAACACCGACCCGATCTCGATCTGGCTTGCCAACCAGAAGATCATGGATCCCAAGCTCCCGCCCGTGATCAAGATGGTCGGCGAGGAGTTCGACAAGATCCGGCCCGGCGTCGCCATCCGCTCGGCGCATGTCGGCATCGGTGCGTCCAACACGTATGTGTTCATGAATGACGTGCTGCCGCGCGCAATCAAGAAATATGGCGGGGTTGATCCGGATGCGCTGCGCAAGGCTGCGCTCGATACCGATATCCCCGAGGGCGGCACCATGCTCGGCTTCGGCGTCAAGTTTTACGGCGAGGGCACGCCGATGGCCGGGCAGAACGAGCGCTCGTTCCCGGTCGTGATCCAATACATCGACGACAAATCCTCCGTGGTGTGGCCCAAGAGCCAGGCGCAGCGCGAGGCCGTGCTGCCGCTGCCGAAGGGCACCACCTACAGCAACCAGTAGCGCAAATGGGCGCAGAGAGGAGAGCGGGACGGTGCTGGAAGTCAGCGGGCTGGTGAAGCGGTTTGGTGGCTTCACCGCCGTCAACAATGTGTCGTTCAAAGTCGATCAGGGCGAGATCCTCGGTCTGATCGGCCCCAACGGCTCGGGCAAGAGCACGATCTTCAATATGCTCTCGGGTACGCTGGCGCCGACGTCCGGTTCGATCCTGTTCGGCGGCTCCGAGATCGCAGGCCTTCCGCCGCACCGGATCATCAACACCGGTATCGGTCGCACCTTCCAGATTCCGCGGCCATTCCGCCGCTTGACGATCTTCGAGAACGTCGCGCTCGCCGGATTCTACGGCCAGGGCCGCCACAGCCGTGCCAGGGCCGAGGAGGCGGCCGAGCGATCGCTGGCGATGGTCGGCTTGCCGACCGATCGCCATGCCAGCGTCGATGGCTTGGGCGCAGCCGGCCTGAAAAAGCTCGAACTGGCGAAAGCACTCGCCACCGCGCCCAAACTTCTGCTGGCCGATGAGAGCCTCGGCGGCCTCGACGAGGCCGAGATGGGTCAGGCGGCCGACATGCTGCGCAACATCCGCGACGAACTCGGCATCACCATCATCTGGGTCGAGCACATCATGGGCGTGCTGATGCGCGTCGTCGATCGCGTCATGGTGCTCGATCACGGCGAGAAGATCTCGGAAGGGTTGCCGAGTGCCGTTGCCGGCGATCCCCGCGTCATCGAGGTTTATCTCGGCACCGATGCCGAGACCACGCAGGCGGCGGCCGCCGCAGCGCGCCGCCGCGCGGGGGTGCAATGATGCTGGAGCTCCGCGGCGTCAATGCCGGCTACGGCACCTTCCAGGCACTGTTCGACGTCGATCTCGACGTGAGGGCGGGTGAGGCCGTCGGCGTTATCGGGCCCAACGGGGCCGGCAAGACCACCCTGATGCGTGTCATCTCCGGGCTGATCCGCCCCTCGCGCGGGTCGATCAGAATGGAAGCCGTCGACGTCGTGGCCACGCCGCCACACAAGATCGTCAGCCTCGGCATTGCGCATGTGCCGGAAAACCGGCGGCTGTTTCCGCAGCTAACCGTCGACGACAATCTCAAGATGGGCGCCTTCATGAAGGAGGCGCGCGGCCACTATGCCGAGCGGCTGGACGTGGTGTTCGAGCTGTTTCCGCGCCTGAAGGAGCGACGCCACCAGATGGCCGGCACCATGTCCGGCGGCGAGCAGCAGATGTGCGCGATCGGTCGCGCGCTGATGTCGAATCCAAAGCTGCTGCTGCTCGACGAGCCGTCGGCGGGGCTCGCGCCGGTCGTGGTGCAGCAGGTGTTCAAGCTGGTGAAGCGGATCCGCGCCAGCGGGCTGACCGTGCTGATCGTCGAGCAGAATGTGCAGCAGGTGCTGCGGGTGGTCGATCGCGCCTATCTGATCGAGGCGGGCACGATCAGGTCCTCAGGCACCTCGGCCGAGATGCTGGCGAGCGACACGGTCAAGGAAGCGTATCTCGGGGTGTGAGGTTCATCGGGGCATGCAAGCATTTTTGGACATTTTCGACATCTACCTGCTGGAGGCCGTGATCAACGGCATCCTGCTCGGCGGCGTGCTGGCGCTACTCGCGCTCGGGCTCAATTTGATCTTCGGCGTCATCGACGTGACCTGGATCTGCTACGCCGAGCTGGTGATGATCGGCATGTACGCGATGTATTTCCTGGTGCAGTATTACGGTATCAGCTATTTCCTCGCCGCGCCGCTCACCATCCTGCTGGTCGCGTTGCTCGGAGCGGCACTGCATTACCTCGTGATCGCGCCGCTGCTCACGGCACCGCCGATCAACCAGTTGCTCGCGACCGGCGGGGTGCTGTTCGTGCTGCAGAGCTTTGCCACCGTTGCCTTCGGCATCGACTTCCGCAACCTCGGCATCCGCCTGCCGGTGCTCGCTTTCGGCGACATGAATTTCAGCTACGCACGACTTCTGTCCTTCCTGGCCGCGCTAGTCGGCATGGTCGCGGTCTATCTGTTCATGACGCGGACTTTCACCGGCACCGCGATCCGGGCGATCTCGCAGGACCGGCAGATCATGGCGCTGATGGGCGTCGATACCAAGCGCATCTATCTCATTACATCCGCGATCGGCGGTGGGCTGGCCGGGCTCGCCGCCTGCCTGTTGGTTCTGCAATATGATGTGCATCCCTTCGTCGGTCTGTCGTTCGGGCCGATCACCTTCCTGATCTGCGTGCTCGGGGGCTTGGGCAATTTCATCGGCGGCTTCATCGCCGCCTTCGTGTTCGCCGAGATCATCTCGCTCGGCGGCCTGTTCTCCGATCTCGAATGGGGCTACGTGCTCGCCTTCGCGTTCTTCATCGTCATGATGTTCATCCGGCCCGCGGGCCTGCTTGCGAGGCGCCGATGATGGGGCGGGGACGGCTTGCAGCTTGGGGTATCGGATTGGCGGCGCTGGTCGCGCTGCCTTTCGTCTATCGCGATCCCTATCATCTGCACATCATGGTGCTGATCCTGATCTGGTCGTTCGCCTATACGTCATGGTCGATGATGGGGCGGTTCGGCCTGGTCTCGCTCGGCCATGGCGGGTTCATGGGCATCGGCGCCTATGTCACGGCGCTGCTCTGGAATCACCTGGGATGGTCGCCCTGGATCGGCATTCCCGTCAGCATGGCCGCGGCCGGCGCCCTGGCGCTGATCGTCGGCTATCCCTGTTTTCGCTTTCGCATCACCGGGCACTATTTCGTGCTGGTGACGCTGGCGCTCTCCGGCATCGTGCTCCAGGTCATCACGGCGACGCGCGATTACACCGGCGGGTCGCTCGGCTACACGCCGAACCGGGCCGCCGGCAACAAGCTCTGGTCGCTGCAATTCGACGACAAGATCACCTGGTACCTGATCGCGCTCGGGGTCTGGCTGTTCGGCATCGTGGTCTGGCACTGGGTGGACCGCAGCATGGCCCGCTATGCGCTGGAGGCGATTTCGGAGGACGAGGACGCCGCGGCCGCCGCCGGCGTCGACGTGACCGCGGAGAAGCTGAAGATCACGCTGCTCAGCGCGCTGATGACGGCCTTGGCCGGCGCGCTCTACTGCCAGTACCAGATGTTCATCACGCCAGACACCGTCAGCGGCATCGCGGTGTCGCTCCAGATGGTGTTCGCGGCCATCGTCGGCGGCCTGTTCGTCTCGCTCGGCCCGACCTTCGGCGCTATCATCACGATTATGCTTGCCGAGACCCTGCGCATCGGCTTCGGCACCAAGGCGGTCGGCTGGGACAATCTCGTCTACGGCGTGCTGCTGGTGCTCTTCATCATATTCCTTCCGAAGGGCATCCTTGGTAGCTTGCTCGACCGATTGAAGCCGCAACGCAAGGTGCCCCGCGCTCATGAGCAAGAAGCCGTCCAAATCGCTCGCCCAGGAACTTGACCGCTACATCACGCCATTCCGCTACGACGGTTCGGGCAAGTTTCATCTCAAGGACCACAAGACCGACGAGAAGGGCGATCTCGACAAGGAGAAGGCGCAGGAGCTTCTCGACGCCAACAAGAAGCGGCTGATTGCGTTTCAGGAGAAGCTCTACGCCCAGGACCGCTGGTCGGTGCTGATCGTGTTCCAGGCGATGGACGCTGGCGGCAAGGATTCTGCGATCAAGGCGATCTTCGAGGGCATCAATCCGCAGGGCTGCGCAGTCAGTGCCTTCAAGGCGCCGAGCAGCAGAGAGCTCGACCACGACTTCCTCTGGCGCCACGCGGTCGCGCTGCCGGAGCGCGGCCATATCGGCATCTTCAACCGCTCCCATTACGAGGAATGCCTGGTGACGCGGGTGCACCCGGAGATACTCGCCAAGGAGAAGCTGCCGCCAAAGCTCGTCACCAAGAGCATCTGGAAGGAGCGGTTCGAGGACATCTCTGCGTGGGAGCGCTATCTCTGTCGCAACGGCACCGTGGTGCTGAAATTCTTCCTCAACCTGTCCAAGGACGAGCAGCGCGAGCGCTTCCTCGACCGGCTGGAGGAGCCGGCCAAGCAATGGAAGTTCTCGATGGACGACATCAAGGAGCGCGCGCTGTGGCCGCGCTACCAGGCGGTCTATCAGGACATCGTCCGACACACGGCAACGCCTCACGCGCCGTGGTATGTCGTGCCGGCCGATCACAAATGGTTCGCCCGCGTCGTGATCGGGTCGGCCATCGTCGCGGCGCTGGAAAAGCTCGATCTGCGCTTCCCCCGCGCCGACAAGGCTTCGCTGGGCGAATTCGACGAGGTGCGCAAGGCGCTGGAGAAGGAGGAGAACGAGGAGAAGGCGGGCAAGAAACAAAAAACGCGAAAACAACCCCATGCACAGTAGCCGGTGATAGCGAAATCAATGACTTGAAGGCCAGCGCGAGCGCCTGCGGATTTAACGAAATCGTTGACACGTCGGGCAAAACAGGAGCATGATGTCATCATCCCAAACCCTCAGTACCCGCGCGCCATCCCATAGCAGACGCGCTCCACATTGGCGGGAAGGGCGGTTCTTGCAATCCGCCTACTTCTCGTATTTCGCTGCAGCGAATCCCTAGCAGGTGAGATGGAACGCGCCCTCAAATGTGATTTGCGCACCATTGATCTTGCTTGACAGTCTTGCGTCACGGGAGGACCATCCCAATGGTCGCAAACAAGCGACGCGCAACGTCCACATCAAGAGCAAGGGGAGGTCTATGACACCACCTCCGCAGAACCAGCCGCGTTAAGTGCGATGGAGCTCGTTCGGACTATCGCATAGCGGCAGAAACGCGAACGGCACGCCGGGCCAAGGTCTAGTGGGCTGCATCAGTGTGGCATGGCCCCTACCTGCCCGGCGCTGTATTCTGCATCACACCGATTGCATCACAGCGATCATGTCGGATGGCCGTGACGAGGCCGCCGCGCTTTCGATATCCTGCTTCTCTCCTCCTCCTCCTCCTCATCGCGTCATTCCGGGCCGACTCCCGGAATGACGCAGGGTGATCTCATATCAGCACGATCGCACATGACGTTTCGGCGGCGCCTGAGCGAGCGCCTCGTCCTTCGAGACGACCGCTTCGCGGCCTCCTCAGGATGAGGCTCAGCTGCATCCATCTGCGTTGAAATGCTGCCGCATACGCATCCCCTCATCCTGAGGGCCCGCCGCAGGCGGGCGTCTCGAAGGATGGCCGCAGCCGAGCTTCCAGCCGCGTGCCCGCATTCCGATCGCTGCACCTCCCGAGACGCGGTTCCCGCTTCCTGCACCGCGGCAAATGCCAAGAGAATGTCGCCTCATTGGCCAACTTCCGACACAGCGCCCGGGCGAATAGCGTCGATCCGACATGATGCATGTGCTTCGGCGGTGACGGTCCCGACGTCGCCGTCGCATTCATTTTCCCAGGGAATCCCTCGTGTCGCATAAGCTTGCCTCCGCGCTTCTCGCCGCGCTCTTGATCGCGATCTCATCTCTCTCCAGCACCCGCGCCGCGCCGCCTGCGCCGGCGGCAAATAACGCTGCCGCGTTGTCGCCCGATGAGGCCAAGCGGGCGCTGGAGACGCTGCAGGATGACAAGAAGCGCGCGCAGATGATCGACACGCTGCGCGTGATCGCCAATGCGTCCGGTCCACAGCAGCCCGCGCCCGAGCCGAAATCGCCGATCCCGCTCGCGGCCGACGGTCTCGGTGCGCAGCTCATGCTCACCGTGTCTGAGGAGATCGGTGAAATTTCGCGAGACGTCGCCGATATGGCCAGGACGCTCACGCACTTCCCGGCGTTCTATTACTGGATCGTGCGGACCGCGAACGATCCCGCGGCCTACAATCTCCTGATCGAGATTGGTTGGAAGCTCGCGCTGGTGTTCGGCTGCGCCTTCTGCGCCGAATGGGTGATCTTCCGTCTGATCCGGCGCCCCGTCGCCTTCCTGGAAGGGCGCATGCCGCAAACGGCGCGTCTGCCGGTGCAGGTATTGCCCATTGCCGATCCCCCGTCATCGGTGGCCGATGTCACCCCCGCGCCAGAACTGCACATGCGCCGCCACAGCCTGGCGCGGGCCTGGCAAATCATGCTGCGGCTGCCGCTCGTGCTGGGACGCTTCCTGCTCGAGCTGCTACCCGTGTTGGTCTTTGTCGGGGTCGCCACGGCGCTGCTCGGCACCGAGATCGGCGAGCCCACCACCGTCCGCCTCGTGATCCTCGCCGTCGTCAATGCCTATGCGTTCTCGCGCGGGCTCATCTGTGTGGTCCGTGTGCTGGCGGGACCGTTCGGCTTGTTTCCGGTCAAGGCCGAAACCGCCGCCTATATCGAGATCTGGGCGCGCCGCATCGTCGGTGTCGGCGTCTCCGGCATCGCCTTTGCGAATGTGGCGCTGCTGCTCGGCCTGCATCGCGGCGGCTATGCCGCGCTCCTGCGCATGGTGATGCTGGTCGTGCATCTCTTCATCGTCGTGATCATCCTGCAATGCCGCCGCCAGGTCGCCGAAGCCATCCGCGCGCCGGCCGACCGGCAGGGGATCGCGGCGGGACTGCGCAACCGCATTGCGGGCGGCTGGCATTATCTTGCCATCGCGCTCGACCTGGCGCTGTGGGCCGTGTGGGCGCTGAACATTCGCAACGGCTATTCGCTGCTGCTGCAATATTTCGTCGGCACCATCGCGGTGGCGCTGATCGCGCGCGTTGCCATCATGCTGACGCTGGGCCTGATCGACCGCGGCTTCCGCATCAAGCCGGAAATCCTCCAGCGCTTTCCAGGCCTCGAGATCCGCGCCAACCGCTATCTGCCACTGCTGCGCAAGATCGTATCCGGCGTCATCGCCTTCATCGGCCTGGTGGCCGTGCTCGAAGTCTGGGGCGTCGACGCCATCGTCTGGTTCTATGGCGGCCAGATCGGCAGCCGGCTGATCTCCGCGGTGGTGACGATCGGACTTGCCGTATGCATTGCAGCTGCGGTCTGGGAAGCCAGCAACGCGCTGCTGGACCGCCAGATCAACACGCTGTCGCGCGACGGGCACTACGCCCGCGCCGCACGGCTGCGCACCTTTCAGCCGATGCTGCGCACGGCATTGCTCTGCCTGATCGCCACCGTCGTCGGCCTCACGGCGCTCAGCGAAATCGGCGTCAACGTCGCACCGCTGCTGGCGGGCGCCGGCATCGTCGGCATCGCCATCGGCTTCGGTTCGCAGAAGCTGGTGCAGGACCTCATCACCGGGCTGTTCCTGCTGCTGGAGAACACCGTCCAGGTCGGCGACAACGTCAGCGTGTCCGGGCTATCGGGCGTGGTGGAGAACGTCTCGATCCGCACGATCAGGCTCCGGGCCGGCGACGGTGCCGTGCACATCGTGCCGTTCAGCGCGGTCACGACCATCACCAATGCCAGCCGCGGCGCGGGCAATGCGTCCGTCAGCGTCAACGTCGCCTACAAGGAGGATACCGACCGCGCCGGCCAGATTCTCAAGGACATCGTCGACGAGATGCGCCGCGAGGTGGAATTCCGCAGCCTGATCCGCGGCGATCTCGAGCTCTGGGGCATCGACAAGGTCGACGGCGCCATGGTGTCGATCGTGGGCCAGATCCGCTGCACCGAGGCTGGCCGCTGGCCGGTGCAGCGCGAATTCAACCGCCGCATGAAGCAGCGTTTCCAGCACAACGGCATCGAGGTCGCATCCGCCACCCAGACCATCCTGATGCACATCGCGCCGCCGGCTGACAGCGCCGCTCATCTGACGCCGCGTCGAGCGGCAGGATAGTCGCTCGGTAAACTTACCGCTTGCCTTGGTTGAACCGGCAGCGTTCACTTCGCCCCAGTTCGCTGACGACATGCGGGCGGTGAAAAAGGGTGGATGGAATGTGGGGGCGGTGGGCTGGACTGCGCGGTCATGTGATCGTCATTTGTGCGTTGCTTGGATGTGCGGCGTGGGCCACACCGGCAAACGCCCAGCTGTTTCCATCGCGTCCCATCACCCTCGTGGTGCCGTTCGCTGCGGGCGGTCCGACCGATACTCTGGCGCGGATCCTGTCCGAGCGGGTCGCTGCCGAGTTGCACGCGACGATCGTGGTCGAAAACGTCGCCGGCGCCTCCGGCAGCATCGCCGGCGCCCGCGTCGCGCGCGCAACGCCTGACGGCACCACGATCACGATCGGCCATTGGGGCACGCATGTGCTCAACGGCGCGATCTTCAAGCTGCCCTACGACGTGATCGCCGACTTCGAGCCGGTCGCGACGATCGCGATGGGCACGCAGCTCATCGTCGGCCGGAAGTCGATCGAGGCCAACACTCTGAAAGAGATGATCGCGTGGCTGAAGGCCAATCCCGGCAAGGTGACCGCCGGCACCGCGGGCGCCGGCACCGGGGCCCACGTCGCCGGTGTCTTCTTCAAGGAGAGAACCGGCACCGACTTCCAGTTCGTGCCGTATCGCGGCGCGGGGCCCGCCATGATCGATCTCGTGGCCGGGCAGATCGACATCATGTTCGATCAGGCCTCCAACTCGCTGCCGCACTACAAGAACGGTGCGATCAAGGCGTTCGCGGTGACATCGCCGACGCGGCTCGCCTCCGCGCCCGATATCCCGACGGTCGACGAGGCGGGGCTGCCCGGCCTCTACATCTCCTATTGGCACGGCATCTGGGCACCGAAGAACACGCCGAAGGAGATCGTCGCGAAGCTCAACGCGGCCATCGTCACCGTGCTTGCCGACGCTTCCGTCAAGCAGCGGTTTGGCGAATTGGGGCAGGAGATTCCTTCGCCCCATCAGCAAACGCCCGCAGCGCTCGGAGCCTTCCAGAAGGCCGAGACCGAGAAATGGTGGCCAATCGTGAAGGCCGCTGACATCAAGGCGGAATGACGCTGTCACCTAGGGCGTGTGCTCATCAAGACTGGCCACCTGATGCCCAGTTTGCTGCCAACATCGGGGGAAGGGCGGATGGCCTCCGAGGTAGTAAGATGAGCCAATTCTAGACGTCCGCCTCGACGCGCTTCATCTGCGCCCTGCGCCATCGGTTCCGAATAGTTCCTGATAGGTAATTCCCTGTTCAGCGAGAAAGCGCGCAGCCGGGCTCTGCGTTTCGTAGAGAATTGCCCTAAGGACGTCTGCGCCGGTTACTATGGAGCGACCCACCGCTTTCCGCATAACCTCCGCACGCTGGACAACACGTTGAAAAGCAGCGGTCGGTTTGGGCTCGGCGCGGATCTCCATAATTAATTTCGTCAGGTCGCTGTCGATGTAATCGACAAGTCTCTCCGTTAGCCCAGTAGGATCGGCATTGCAGGTATTAATGGATGCCGAAGCATCAGCGTCTTCTAGTAGCGAAAGAAGAAGATGTTCCAGCGTGGCGTATTCATGATTTCGCTGGTCGGCGAAGCCGATGGCTCGACGTAGCGTCGTGGCAAGCTCTCCCGAAATCAGCGGGGACGAATTGCTTCGCAGGGCCGGCAACGAAGAGACCCTCTCCCGAGGAACAGCTTTCTCCGCCTTGATTGCGGCAGATAGCGTATTCCAATCGGCTAGACCGAACATCACAGCCATGAGTTCAAGGCTTTGGCTAACGGTGATCTTGATACCTTTGGCAGCAAGGCCCGCACGTAGCGTTTGGGCCATGGCCTTAGCGTTGCGGAAGTCGCGCATGTCTCCATCCTTTGCTCGTGAACGAGAAAGAAGTGCCAGAGCTTGCGTTACTGGCCCGACTCGTTCGGGCAAAGGGCTGAAAGCCTTGGATACGTTTACCATCCCCGGAGGGCGCAAGCAGCAGGTCGTATCAACCAAGAGCAAAAAATGGACTAAAGGCGAACTGGCGTCAATCTCCACGATTACGAAAGGCGGGGCTGGCTTCGGCGATGGGCCACAACCGGGCTCAGGTGACGGGTCAACCCGCTGGCAACCACACCGAAAGGAGACGCGAGCGCGTCCATGAAGACAAGCATAGATTGCCAATGCGTCTCGCGCAAAGTTTGCCATGTTTCCGGGAGGCGCAAACCATGTTGCCCGCAGATTACGTTTTTGGCCTGGCTAACGCGCTAGTCCTCACGTTCAACCTTTACTTTGGACCTCGTATCAAGCGCGAACGGGTTGCAATGCAGTGGGGCCGTAACGGCGAGCCGACGTGGTACGCCCCAAAATGGATGGTGATGTGGGGAATGATCGCCTTCATGGCGGCTGTTCGGCTGTTTATTTGGCTGGCTTCCACATACGCGCCGCAACGTGTGCACGGTGTCGAGCTGGGCATAGTCATTTTCTCGGTAATTGCCGCAGGCTCCCACCTCTTCGTGTTGATGAAGGCGAGAGCGGCATGGTGAACGAGATTGCGCAAGTCGGCTAAGGGGTCACACGCCGCCGATCGCGCTCCAGGTGGGACCTTAGCTTTGCCTTGGAGTTTGTGAGTACACGTCCTAGGCGGCCTCCTCATGCCGAGGAGCGCCAGCATTGCGGCGTTAACCTTTGCCTCTCACGAATCCTCGCTGCGGTGCGGGATCACGATCCTTGCCGCAGGCGTCTGCCTCCTTGATCTCCAGTGAGCGCTGGCCGACAATGCCCGCCCTTCAATAAGAAACTCCCTGGGGGAATTCGTGAATAGACCTGCTCGGGTCAGCGCCCATTCGACATCGTCCGATTCCGTGCACGGCATGGCGCTGCTGCGCGATCCCCTGCTCAACAAGGGCACCGCCTTCACCGGGCAAGAGCGTGATGCGCTCGGCCTGCGCGGCCTGCTTCCGCCTTGCGTGCTGACGATGGAGACCCAGGTCGAGCGCGTGCTCGTCAATCTGCGCACGCTGCCGACCCATCTCGAGAAATATGTCGCGCTGAATGCGTTGCATGACCGCAACGAGGCGCTGTTCTTCCGTGTCGTCGTCGACAATATCGACGAGATCCAGCCGATCATCTACACGCCGACGGTCGGGCTCGCCTGCCAGAAATACGGCCTGATCTTCCAGCGCCCGCGCGGTATGTTCATCTCCTCGCGCGATCGCGGCCAGATCGCCGAGATCCTGAAGAACTGGCCCTATCCGGCCAAGCTGATCGTCGTCACCGATGGCGAGCGCATCCTCGGCCTCGGCGATCTCGGCGCCAACGGCATGGGCATTCCGGTCGGAAAGCTCTCGCTGTATTCCGCCTGCGCCGGCGTGCATCCCGAAACGTGCCTGCCGATCGTGCTCGACGTCGGCACCAACAACGAAGAGCTGCTGAAAGACCCGTATTATCTCGGCTTGCGCGAGCGGCGGCTCACGGGCGAGCCCTATGACAGCTTCGTCGACGAGTTCATGGTCGCCGCGCGAAAGACCTTTCCGGGAGTGCTGATCCAGTTCGAGGATTTCGCCAACCATTCGGCGTTCAAGCTGCTGCACAAATACCGCGATGAGGCCTGCGTCTTCAACGACGACATCCAGGGCACGGCTGCGGTGGCGCTCGCGGGCCTGTTTTCGGCGCTGCGCGTCAACGGCGGCAAGCTGAAGGAACAGCGCATCCTGTTCCTCGGCGCGGGCGAGGCCGCGACCGGCATCGCCGATCTCGTGACGTCCGCGATGATGGCGGAGGGCGCCTCTGAGGCAGAAGCGCTCCGCCGCAACTGGCTGGTGGATTCCCGCGGCCTCGTCGTCGGCGGCCGTGAAGGCCTGTCCGGCCACAAGCTCCGTTATGCCCATGCCGGCCAGGCGCCGATCGCCGACTTCCTCACGGCGATCAGGACGCTGAAGCCGACGGCGATCATCGGTGTTGCCGCGGTCGGGGGTGCCTTCACGCCCGACGTGCTCAAGGCGATGGCCGAGCTCAACGAGCAGCCGATCGTGTTCGCGCTCTCCAATCCGACTTCGAAGGCCGAATGCTCGGCGGAGGACGCCTACCGCTACACCGGGGGCCGCGCGCTGTTTGCCTGCGGCAGTCCGTATGACCCGGTCAAGCTCAACGGTCGTACCTTCGTGCCGCGCCAGGGCAACAACTCCTACATCTTTCCGGGCGTCGGCCTCGGCGTCATCGCCAGCCGCTCGCGGCTGGTGACGGACGAGATGTTCATGGCGGCCGCCCATACGCTCGCCGACTGCGTCGGCAAGGACGATCTCGCGCAGGGCAGCCTCTATCCGGCGCTGCCGCGCATCCGCGAGGTCTCGGTGCGTATCGCCGCCGCCGTCGCCGATGTCGCTTTTCAGCGCGGGCTCGCGGACGGACCCGCGCCCAATGACGTGAAGGGACTGGTTCAGTCCCAGATGTACGAGCCGCAGTACTGAGGCTCACAATTCGATTTGAATTTGCGGAGGCAGCCCCTCACCCCACCCTCTCCCCGTAAGAACGGGGCGAGGGAGTGAGAGAGGTTGCCTCCCTAACCTCTCCCCGCTCTTCTGCGGGGAGAGGTGGGGTTTCCCCCGCCCGGCGCACCAACGTCCCGCGCCAACCGGGGGGGGGGGCGGGCCGGAGGGGAGCCCGCACGAAAGTCGCTACGACG
>NZ_JBVVPN010000022.1:75548-108118 GCF_055811035.1 Bradyrhizobium sp. MI1.10 | reverse complement strand
CGGCCCCACCCCCCCCCCCCCCCCCGCGGCGCGGGGGGGCGGGCCGGCGCGGGCCCCCGGGCCGCCCCCCCCCCCCCCGCCGCCGCGGGGGGCGGGGCCCCGGCAGTCTGCTAGCCCGATCGAAAGTCGATCCGACTTGCGAGAGGTTATTTCCGCGGTTCGGTCAGCACGCGATACCATTTCAGGTAGAAACTCCGTTGCGCGGCGCGGGCGTATATGCGACGCTCTGTAGCGTTACAAGAAAATGCGAAACCAAGGTAAGCCGCCATGGACGATCGTTTGCCGGACCTGGGCGACCTCGAGCACGAGGTCATGCAACTGGTTTGGGCCCATGGTCCTGTCACGGCCGAGGTTGTGCGCGAGAAGCTGTCGCGTCGGCTGAAGGAATCGACGGTCCGCACGGTGCTGCGCCGGCTGGAAGAAAAGGGCTATGCTCGGCACACGGTGGACGGACGCACCTATGTCTACCACGCAGCCGAAGCGCGCGCGCGGGTTGCGGCCAAGGCGGTGCAGCGCATCGTCGACTGGTTCTGCAACGGCTCGATGGAGGAGGTCCTCGTCGGCATGGTCGACAATGCAATGCTCGACCAGCAGCAGTTGCGCACGCTGGCCGACCAGGTGGCCAAGGCGAAGAAGGCGAGGGGAGTGAAGAAAGAATGATCGCAACTCTGGCGGAGGCGGCGCTGCGCTCCCTTGTGCTGGGAGGCGTCGTCTGGTTCGGTCTCAACCTGTTTCGCGTGCGCAATCCGCACGTCCACATGACGGCGTGGGTCGTCGTGCTGCTGGCGTCCGTGGCGATGCCGTTCGTGATGCATTGGCCGACGGTCACGATCACCCGGCTGCCACTGCCGTTACCCGTGCCGGATGATGTCCTGCCTGCCGATATCTCGATGCTCGAGATGCCTCAGCCCATGCAGCCGATCGCGCCCGGCGCGGCGATAGTTGCGCCGGCGCAGAGCGGCCTCTCCGTCAATTGGTGGCTGATCGCTACCGTCGTCCATGTCGGCGTCGCCAGCCTGTTGCTGCTGCGGCTGGCCATTGGGCTCTGTCTGACCTGGCGCCTCGCGCGCGCGGCAAGACCGATCAACGGTCTGCAGATGGTCGACGCCGATGTGCGCGTCAGCCGCGAGGTCGGCGGTCCCGTCACGTTTGGCTCGACCATTCTGGTGCCGCCGCAATTTTCCGGCTGGGACCCAAAGAAGCGCCTCGCGGTGCTCGCGCATGAGGGCGCGCATGTCGCCAACCGCGATTTCCATATCCTCCTGCTCGCTTCCCTCAATCGCGCGGTGTTCTGGTTCAGCCCGTTCGCCTGGTGGCAGCTCGCGCGTCTTGCCGAACTTGCCGAGATCATCAGTGACGCCGAGGCGATCGAGGTGATCGACGATCGGCTGTCCTATGCGGAAATCCTGCTTGATTTCGCAAGCACGGTAAACCCGCGGCCGGTCGAGCTCGCGATGGCGCGGGCCTCGACCGTGCGCGCGCGCGTCGAGCGCATCATCGCGACTGCCGTGATGCCGGTCGCGGTCGGCTGGCGCAAGCGGCTGTGGATCGCGGCCGCGATCGTCCCGGCCGTGATCGTGTCCGCCGGCATGATCGCCTATCGCACCCCAGAGCCTGCGCCGCTCGCCGGCGATAGTGGAGAGGTGCCGGCCCAACATTACCGCCCCTTCGTCAATTTCTACGCCATGGGCCCGGCCTCGGTGTTCGCCATCTTCCGCGAGGGTGATGATCTCTACGGCCAGCTCACCGGGCAACGTCGGCTGCGCCTGACCGTCGGCAGCGACGGCACCGCGTCCTACCTGGCTTCGTCGGGCGAGATCACGTTCCCGCTCGATGCGGAACGCCGCTCCTCCGAACTGATGCTGCGGATCAACGGCCGCGACGTGCGCGCGGTGCGTGTCGCCGAGATGCCGGCGCCGACGACCGAACCTGCCTCGCTCGATCAATATGTCGGCTGGTATAGGATTGCGCCGAACCGCGTGCTCACCGTCCGCCGCGATGGCGACCGTCTCTGGCTGCAGGAAACCGGGCAGGGGGCGACGCAAGTCCTGGCCGAGGGCACTGATGCCTTCTCCTTTCGCGGCGACCATCTCGTGATCTTCCTGCGCGACGAGCAGTCGAGGGTCTCGCGCGTGTTGCTACAAAGTGCGGTTTTCGGCGGCCGCCTCGCAGCCCGCGTCGATGCGGCGGTGGCACAGGCGGTCCAAGCGGATTTCGCGCGCCGCCTTGCCGAAGTCCCCGATCGCTTCAGGGAGCAGGTCCCGGCGGTCGGCGGCAAGGAGATGATCTTGCGGGGGATCGAGGATCTGCGCGCCGGCACGCCGAACTACGATCGCATGAGCGCGCCGCTCGCGGCCAAGATCCACCGCCAGCTCAATGAAATGCACGCGACGTTCGTTGCGCTCGGCGGATTGGAATCGATCTTCTTCCGCGGCGTCGGTCCTGGCGGCTACGACATCTATGGCGCGAAATTCGAAAACGGCACGGCCGAATTCCGCCTGCTGATCGAGCCCGACGGCAAGGCCGGCGATGTGATCTTCCGAGCCGACGGCAACGACGAACTCGGTGGCATCGTGCCTTGCTCGGAGGAGGCGAACGTGCGCGGCCGCGCCGGCACCTCGCCGATCAGGATCATGGTCTATAACGAGATGGGCGACGACATCCAGGTTTTCAATCTCGATGCCGACGGCAATCGCAAGACGCAGAGCGTCGTCAGGCCCAACATGACCTGGGCCTCCACCACCACCGTGAACAATCCGTGGGTGATTGCCGACAAGTCGGGACGGTGCATGGAGATCCTGGTGCCGGGTCGGCAAACGCGCTTCCACAATGTCGAGGCCTCAAACCTCGGCGCGCGTCCGGGTCGCGCAGCGCGGCGCGCCGTTCCGATCGCCAATGGCGAGGAGATGCTGCGCCGTTACATCGAGGGCGTCGGCCGGGGACAGCCGGACTACGAGCGCATGACGTCGGAAGTCGCCGACATCACACGCGCGCAGCTTCCGTTCGATCAGGCGATTCTGACGCGGCTGGGTGCGCTGCGTGCGGTCTCCTTCCGCGGCGTCACCGCGCTCGACAGCGATATCTATGTTGCCCAGTTCGCCAACGGTTCGGCAGAATGGCGCATCGGTGTCAGAAACGGCACGATCACGAAAATCGCGCTCGGGCCGAATTTTTAGGACGAGCGCCGCTGCCGCTCTGCGGGAGTGGTGGCGCCCGAGTTCGTGGCGGCGGTCGCTCAATCTATGCTTGCAGACTCACGTCGTGAATGCTACAATACGTAGCATTACGGTTCGTAGCTTCGCGCCGACACCGTCGGCAGGCTCGAAAGAATTAGGCATTCGTTATGAGCAGTTCTGCAAAGGCCGATTCTGTGCTGGCGCTTCATCGCTTCGGAATGGGGCCGCGTCCGGGATCGATTGCGGCTGTCGGGACCGACCCGCGTGGCGCGCTGATCGCCGAACTCGACCGTCCGCTCGTCCTGAACGCTGCCGCTAGCCTTCCCTCCAGCGCAAAGGCCTATCGCACCGTGGCCGATGCCAATGCGCGGCGCACGGCGCGCGCCAAGCAGGCCCAGCAGCAGGCTAAAAAGCAGCAGGTGGCGGCGACGCCGACCATGTCGGAAGACCAGACGCAAGGGCAGGTAGCGGACAAGGACGCCGCCGAGATGGCGGCCAAGCAGGCAGCCGACGCCATTCCCGATCCCGGACGTCCGATCTATTTGCAGGAAGCCAAGGTGCGCACCGAAGCTGCGCTTTCCGCCGACATCGGTTTCGCCGAGCGGCTGGTGTGGTTCTGGTCCAACCATTTCTGCGTCTCGGCCAACCGGATCCAGAGCATGTCCGGCGCCTATGAGCGCGAAGCCGTTCGCGCAAATGCGCTCGGCCGCTTCGTCGATCTCCTGCTGGCCGTCGAGGGGCATCCGGCGATGCTGGTCTATCTCGACAATCTTGGTTCGATGGGCGCGAACTCGACGGCCGGCATCAACCGCAGTAGCGGTCTCAACGAGAACTTTGCGCGCGAGATCATGGAGCTGCATACGCTCGGCGTGCGCGCAGGCTATACCCAGGACGACGTCATCAGCTTCGCCAATGTGCTGACCGGCTGGACGCTGGTGCCGCCGGGCGCCGATCCCCAGCACGGCGGCGATTTCACCTTCAATCCGCGGCTGCACGAGCCCGGCGGACAGACCGTGCTGGGCAAACGCTACGAGCAGGAGGATGCCGAGCAGGGCCGCGCCGTGTTGCGCGACCTCGCCGCCCATCCCGCGACCGCGACCCATGTCGCGACAAAACTCGCGCGCCATTTCGTCGCCGACGATCCGTCGCCGGTGCTCGTCGAGCAGATGGCAAGGACCTTTCGCGACACCGAGGGCGATCTCAAGCAGGTCGCGATTGCGATGGTGTCCTCGGACGAGGCCTGGCGCGGGCCGCCGTCGAAGCTCAAGCGTCCCGGGGAATGGGTCGTCGGCATGGTGCGTGCGACCGGCATCACGGTCGTCGATCCCGTCCGCTTCACCGGCGGCCAGGAGCTGCTCGGTGAGGCGCTGTGGCGTCCGTCGGCGCCGAAGGGCTATCCGGATGACGAGCCCAGCTGGATCGACGGCGTCGGCCGGCGGCTCGACGTCGCCAACAATTTCGCCGAGCGCATCACCGGCATGGCCGATCCGCAAGTGATCATCGAAGACGTCTTCGCATCGGAGATAGCGCCCGAGGTGAAGCAGGCGGTCGGCCGTGCCGAGAGCCGGCAGCAGGCGTTGGCGCTCTTGTTCATGTCGGCGGATTTTCAGAGGAGGTGAGCATGGGCGTCGTCAATCATTTGCCCACGCGGCGCGAGCTTCTGGTCGGGTCCGGCGCGCTGTTCGCGTGGAGCCAGATGCCTGGGATCGCGCGCGCCGAAGGGCGCGATCCGCGACTGCTGGTCATCGTGCTGCGCGGAGCGCTCGACGGCCTCGGCGCGGTTGCGCCGGTCGGCGATCCCGACTGGATTTCCTTGCGCGGCGATCGTGCGCTGGTGCTGGACGGCAAGCCGCCAGCGCTGCCGCTCGATGCCTTCTTCGCGCTCAATCCTGCGATGCCGAATCTGCATCGGCTCTACAAGAGCGGCAAGGCTGCCATCGTCCATGCCACCGCGACGCCCTATCGCGAGCGTTCGCATTTCGACGGCCAGGACGTGCTGGAAAGCGGGCTCGTCAAGCCCGGCATGACCAGCTCGGGATGGCTCAACCGCGCGCTGCTCGCGCTGGAATCCGGCGGGCGTGTCGACCCGCGCGCCAGCCGCGCGCTCGGCATCGGCTCCGTGACGCCGCTGGTGGTGCGCGGTTCGGCGCCTGTCATGACATGGGTGCCGCAGCGATTGTTGCCGGCGAGCGAGGACACGCAGAACCGCCTGCTCGATCTCTACCAGCACACCGATCCGAAGCTTGCGACCGTGCTCCAGGCCCGCATGAAGCTCGCTTCGCTCGGCGGCGCATCGGGCACGGGCGATCCGATGTCTGACGATCCGACCTTGGCGCCGCCCGGCATCGCGCGCGTCCGCGCCTACTTCGCCGAAGCCGCCGGCACGGCCGCGCGCTATCTCGCCAAGCCCGACGGTCCGCGCGTCGGCGCCATGGGCTTCGTCGGCTGGGATACGCACATCGCCGAGGGCGCGGCCTCGGGCCAGCTCTACAATCTGCTCGGTGCGCTCGACGGCGCCTTTGCCGCAATCGAGAGCAACATGGGCGAAGCGTGGCGCGAGACAGTCGTGGCCGTTGTCACGGAGTTCGGGCGAACCGCGCGCATCAACGGTACGCAGGGCACGGACCACGGTACGGGCACGGTCGCTTTCCTGATCGGCGGCGGGCTCACCGGTGGCCGCGTGATCGCGGACTGGCCGGGCCTGAAGCCGGCGCAACTCTTCGAGGATCGCGATCTCAAGCCGACCACGGATTTGCGCGCAGTGTTGAAGGGCCTGCTGAGGGATCATCTGCGTGTCGAGGAGAAGGTGCTCGCAGACGCCGTCTTCCCGGGCAGCGCCGACGTCAAGCCGATGGGAGGCCTCGTCGGCTGACGGCGCGGCTCTCGCAACCGGATCGGGTTCATGATGTGCACGCTGACACAACGGGAGCTCGACTTTCTCGCCAGCCTGAAGACCGGCTGGCGGCTGCTCTATCGGCGCGAGCTCGCGCGGCTGTTGAAGAGCGACGCCGAGCCTGGTGAGGTTCAACCGCAGACGCGCCCGATCGTCTGGCGCGTCGTATCGGGCTTATCCCAGGAGTCTGTCTCGATTCAGGACAAGCCAGTGTGGTGGAATCGTCACAGCTAAACGCGAAACGGCTGCGGCCTCAGGCGCGCTTTCGTTCCGACAAGGTTCTGCCCTCATTGCCCACCGAAACTCGGGGCCGTTCGGAGGGCGCATCATGTCTCGATTTGCACGTGCCGAAACTGCCCGGATTTCGCCGGCAACCCTGTGCCGGATCCTGCTCGCCATCATCGGCGCGGCGTCGCTTGCGGCGTGTGCGCAATCGCCGGTCGGCCGCCAGAAGGCCGATCTCGGCACCCACCGCCAAGCCGCTGTCGAACGACCGCACAGGGTGGCGGCGCTGCATCCGCGTCCAATCAGCCGGGCGCGCGTCCCCGACGGCGATGCAAAGCAAAGCGTCTCGCACGGCGTCGCCAGCTTCTATTCGGACACGGAGACGGCGAGCGGCGAGCGGTTCGACAAGAACGAATTGACCGCGGCCCATCCCAGCCTGCCGTTCGGCACCAAGCTGCGCGTCACCGATGTCTCGTCCGGCCGGTTCGTGACCGTCAGGATCAACGATCGCGGGCCGTATGTTCGCGGACGCGTGGTCGACATCTCTCCCTCCGCAGCCGAGGCGCTCGGCATGGTCGACAAGGGTGTCACCAATGTCCGGCTCGACGTGGTGCGATAATTTGCAGTGACATCGATCCGAAATGCTGTGCTTAACCGACTGTTAGCCGCCTCCAGCGCACCATGGATACCGAGCAATTCGGGAATCCACCGAAGCAATTGGGGGCGGCGCTTGACCACAATCCAGTATCTCGAAGATCAGGCCGCACGCGCCGAGCGGCTGGCCAAACGGATCACGGATACATTGACGATCGAAAAGCTCCTGACCTTCGCGGGCGAACGCCGCCGCGAGATCGAGGTCATCGCCGGCAAGTACCGGCGCGCCTGATTTTCATCCTCCATGCACGCTCAGCTATGGCTCTCGACGAAGTCGCTGAGATAGTCGGGCAGCGTCACGCCATCGATGTCGCAGCGCGCCCGAATCTCGCCGGCGACGTCGGTCGAGATGTCCTTCATCCAGTGCTCGAGCGTGTTGAAGGAGATAACCTTGACGGGGTCGTTGAAGCAGCCGGCGACGAGTTCGCCAATCGTGGCGTCGAGATCGCTTCGCTCGACACGGATTTCGGTCGCCTTGTCGAGGCGGTCGATCACCACGAACAGGGTCTGGTCTGCGCCATAGGGCACGACCGGGGCTGTCACGCCGGCTTCAAGCATGTGAGGCACTCACGCCTTCGCTTCCGATCACCATCAACGGGAAAAACCGGAAGAAGGTTCCTGCGGTCAGCAAGCTTCTGCGAAGATCAGAGAAATTCGCGCAGGCGCGCCAGCTCGGTGATGTGCTCAGGCGAGAGGATGTCCGTGACCAGCGGCGGCTGCGCGATCGTGCGGATCTCATAGAGATGCCGGGTCGCCGCCGGCTTCGCCATGAACGCCGAGATGCATTCGTCGAGCGTGCCCTCGATCACCTGGTACGACGCTCGGTCCGACCGTCGCCGGTTCGCAAGCGATGGCCATTTATGCAGCACCGCAAGGACACCAAAATCGACCTTTGAATCCCCAACTACGTCCCCCATCGTCCCGCCTCACGCAAAAAGAACCCCGGCACACGATCCTGCGTACCGGGGCCTACACCCATTACTGCATCTCAATGCCACAGCACCAAACGCGATGACGGGGAAATAGTTCCCGGCCAATGTTCGCTTTCAGCTCGCGGCCGCGGCGATTCTATGCCCTGGGCCGGTGTGACTGTGGCTGGTCTCATCGCCGCGACCAACTTCGGGCGGAAGCCCGGCGAAGCGCCGCAAGGCCTCGGCCATCTGCACCCGGCCGGAGACCCCGGTGATCACCACGTCCACCATGGTGAACGACGAATGGAAATGGCCGCGCGCCCTAAGTTGCTCGACCGGGACGCCGGCGGCAGCCATTTTCTCGGCATAGGCGATGCCTTCGTCACGCAGGGGGTCGAATTCGCAGGTGACGACGAAGGCCGGCGGCAACCCTGAGACCTTGCCGCGGAGCGGCGAGACGCGCGGATCGGTGCGGTCGGCCGGCGAGCAATAGAGGTCCCAGAACCAGTACATTAGCGACCGGGTCAGGAAATAGCCGGTCGCATTGTCGTTGTAGGAGGGGCGGTCGAAGCTGCAGTCGGTGACCGGGCAGATCAGGAGCTGACCCGCGATATCAGGGCCGCCGCGATCGCGCGCAAGCTGGCAGGTGACGGCGGCGATGTTGCCGCCGGCGCTCCAGCCCGCGACCAGCACCGGGCCCGGCCTGCCGCCGAGCTCGGCGGCGTGCTCCGCGATCCAGCGCGTCGCCGCGTAGCCGTCTTCGGCCGCGGCCGGGAAACGATGCTCGGGCGCATGACGATAGCCGACGCTGACGAGCATCATGCCGGTCCGCCGCACCATGTCGCGGCAGAACGGCTCGTCGGATTGCTCGTCGCCGAGCACCCAGCCGCCGCCGTGGAAATAGACCACGACCGGATGCGGCCCCGGTGTTGCCGGCCGGTACACCCGGTAGGGCAGCGGGCCGTCGGCGCCGGGCAGGGTGCCGTCGACGATCTCGCCGATCGGCCGTCCAGCCGGGCGGCCCTTGTTGAACTCGTCGACGAAGGCGCGAGCGCCGAGCGCGCCCATCGACTCTATCGGCGGCAGGTTGAGCGACGCCAGCAGGTTCAGCACCAGCCGCACATCTGGCTGGAGGCGCACCACCTCGCCGTCATTGCATTGCGCGGCGACATCGGGGCCGGTCAGCTTGAAGCCGAGCATGCCCCGGCTGACGACCTCGTCGCAGATGCTGCGATAGGGACCGACACCGCCGGTATAGGGCATCAGCCCCTGCACCTTGCCGGGAACGTTGGCGCCGGTGTACCAGGTGTTGGCGAGCCGGTGCAGCGTCACCATCGAGCAGTCGGCCATGTGCCTGCCCCAGCCGGCCTGCGCCGTCGCGGTCGGCTCGATCGTGGTGAAGCCGGCGTCGCGCAATGCTGCGAGACGATCGACCACCCAGTCGACATGCTGTTCGATCGACACTGCCATGTTCGACAGCACCGACGGGCTGCCGGGGCCGGTGATCATGAAGAAGTTCGGGAAGCCTGCGACGGTGAGCCCGAGATAGGTCTGCGGCCCCTGCGCCCAGACATCGGTGAGCGATCTGCCGCCGCGTCCGCTGATCGGGTGCACGGCGCGGATCGCGCCGGTCATGGCGTCGAAGCCGGTCGCGAACACGATCACGTCAACGTCGACGATGCGCCTCGACGTCGTGATGCCGCTTGCGGTGATCGCCTTGATCGGTTCCTGACGCAGATTGACCAGCGTGACGTTCGGCCGGTTGTATGTCGCGTAATAATTGGTATCGAGGCAGGGGCGTTTGGCGCCGAACGGATGATCGTCCGGCATCAGCGCCGCGGCGGTCTCGGGGTCTTTGACGGCGGCGCGGATCTTCTCGCGGATCAGGTCCTGGACGATCTTGTTGCCGTCGATGTCGACCGCTTGGTCGGCCCAGAGCTGGGTCAGGATGTGGACGAGGTCGCCGGCCGCCCAGGCGCGTTCGAACCGCTCACGACGCTCGGCATCGCTTAATTGCCAGCTCACGACCGTCTGCTGCGGATAGGGCACGCCGGCCATCGACTGGCGCGCCTGCTCGCGATAGGCCGCGCGATCGCCTTGCAGCAGGCTCATGCGATCGGAAGGCGCAGGGCCGTTATGCGCCGGTAATGCGAAATTCGGCGTGCGCTGGAACACGGTCACGTGTGCGGCCTGTTCGGCGATCAGCGGGATCGATTGGATGGCCGACGATCCCGTGCCGATCACCGCGACGCGTTTTCCCGCGAGATTGACGCCGTCATGCGGCCAGCGTCCGGTGAAATAGACCTCGCCCTTGAAGTCCTTGACGCCGTCGATCTCCGGCGGCTTCGGCGCCGAGAGGCAGCCGGTGGCCATGATGTAATGGCGGCAGGAGACCGCTGCGCCATTGTCGGTGGTGAGCTGCCAGCGTTCGGTGGCCTCGTCCCATTTCGCTTCCGTGACTTTGGTCTTGAAGCGGATGTCACGCCTGAGATCATAGCGGTCGGCGACGAAGCCGAGATAGCGCAGGATCTCCGGCTGGGTCGCGTATTTCTCCGACCAGGTCCAGGCGGTCTCGAGATCGGGATCGAAGGTGTAGCTGTAATCGATGGTCTGGATATCGCAGCGCGCGCCGGGATATCGGTTCCAGTACCAGGTGCCGCCGACGTCGCCGGCTTCTTCGAGGCCGACCGCCGTCAGGCCGGCCTTGCGCAGCCGATGGAGAAGATAGAGGCCGGCAAATCCGGCACCGACCACGGCAACATCGACCTGCTGGCTGGTTCCGCGCCCCGCGTCAGAGGCACGCGCAGCAACCATTGCATCAGGCATGGCATTTCCTCCCGTCTGTTTTGTTTTGCCGGCAGGCTATCGCTGCAGGTTCGGCTTGTCATCACGGCATGTGCAATCTTCGGTAGCCATTTGCGGCGTCATCATGGCCGCGTGAATGTTGCGGCAGCACACGCATCGCGATGCACAATGGCCGTGATTTCCCGGGCTAATCAGGGTCGATCCACCTGTGTATGCTCTTGTTTTTGCCACGCGTGCCGACGGGCGTCATGACAGAGTTGAGTGAACGGACCAAAGCGAACATGGACGTCGTCCTTGAGGAGACGTGCCGCCAACTGCCGCACGGCGGCGATCACGACAGCCGCAGGTTCATCGCCCAGCGGCTGATCGAGGCAGCGCAGTCCGGTCACACCACGCTCGGTGAACTCGGCATCATCGCACGGCACGCACTGGCGGAGCTTGCGGCCAAGCGGAGCTAGGCGCAGCCGCGGCGCTTGCCTCGCAGCGGGCCACGGACATAACCTGCCCAAAATCCTTCCGCGCATCGAGATGCTCCGAAGATGCGGTCCGTGTTCGCGCTGTTTGCGACGTCTCTCGTCCTCTGTTGCGCCGGCTCGGCCGTGGCCCAGCCGGTCGGCCAATTTCCATTTGCGCTGACGCGCGAAGGACAGATGCTTGGCGCCGTCGAAGGCGAGATAGCCTCGTTCAAGGGGCTGGCCTATGCGGCCGCGCCGATCGGGCCGCTGCGCTGGCGTCCGCCGCAGGCCGCGCCCGAGAGTTCGGAGATGCGCACCGCCTATGCCTATGGCGCGCCGTGTCTTCAGCCCTCGCTGCCGGGTTCGAGCGAGGATTGCCTGACGCTGAACGTGTTCCGTCCGTTTGGGGTCGACGGCCCGCTGCCGGTGATGATGTTCATCCACGACGGCGCTTTCGTCAGCGGCACCGCGAATGATCCGCTGTTCGATGGTGCCAGGCTCGCGCAAGCCGGCGTCATCGTGGTGACCGTGAATTTTCGCCTCGGCGCGTTCGGCTGGCTCAGCGATCCCGCGCTGTCGGAAGGCGGCTCCGGTAATTACGGCCTGATGGACCAGATCGCGGCGCTGCATTGGGTGCACGACAACATCGCGGCCTTCGGCGGCGATCCCGCCAACGTCACCTTGTTCGGCAGTGGCGCAGGCGCGACCTCGATCGCGCTGCTGGTGCTGTCTGAGCAATCGCGCGATCTCTTCCAGAGAGCCATTCTGCAATCGATCCCCGGCCGTGCGCGCCTGCGTTCGGCACAAGAGGCCGAGATTGTGGGTCGGCAATTCATGGCGGCGATGGGACGACAGGCCGACTTGCGCGCAGCCGAGCCGCGACGCCTGCTTGCCGTCGAAAAACATCTCCTGGAAAAATCACCGCGCAGCTTTGGGCCGACGATCGATGGAAGTCTGGTGAGCGAGGATGTCGCCGCGGGCTTCGCGGCCGGACATGAGAGCCGCATTCCCTTGATCATCGGCTCGAACGACGACGAGACCGGTTTCGACGACGAACTGGATATCCGGGAAGAGCTGGCATCGTCAGGCACCACCAGCGATGAGCTGCGCAGGCTCTATTCCGACCTCGCCAGATCTTCCAGCCGCGCGGCAAGGTTTTACACCGACAAGATCTTCTCCGAGCCGGTGAGACTGCTGGCGCGCCTGCACGCCGCCAGCGGTGCGCCCACCTTTCGCTATCGCTTCGCCTATGTGCCGGAGGCACGGCGCGCCAACCCCGAGGGCGGTCACGGGCGGGAATTGCAGTTCATCTTCGGCGTGGAAGGCATGCCAGGTGCGGGCATCCTGTCACGAGCCGATCGCGAGGTCGCAAATCGCATGCGTGCCTACTGGATCAATTTCGCCAAGAGCGGCGATCCCAACGGTGCGGACCTGCCCCATTGGGACGCGGCCGCAGGCAGCGATCGCCTGCTGCTGATCACGAACGATCGCATCGCGAGCGGAGACGACCCCTGGTCGGAGCGCCTGGACCGGTTCGGGCGTTAGGGCAGGTTGAGTTGGATTTAAGCCGCGAGTTCGACGCGCGGCGCCGGGCTCAGCCGGTCTTCCTCCAGATAATCCATCGCGCCGTCTTTCTCGACGGCATAGAATTGCTGGCCTTCCTTCGACTTGTAGGCGGCGCGAACGACGCCGCGGCGGCCCTTGTCGCTGTTGACCACGTCCCCCAACGCAAACTTCTTCATTTCACGTCCCTGGCTGCTGGCCGACTCCTTCGGCTACCCCCCGGATTCTGGGCGAAAAATCGTTAACGTCTTGCTAACCATACGGGTTTGCCTATGCTCGCGGCCGATCGCGCGGGCAGCTCGCACGCGCGTTGCCAATGAAACGAGCCTTCGCTCATGGTGCGATTTCCGACCTTCTTCCTGTCGCATGGCGGCGGTCCCTGGCCGTTCATGGAAGACAGGCGGGTGCAATATGCGAAAACCGCCGGGGCGTTCGGCCAGCTGCCGCAGCTCTTGCCGGAGAGGCCGAAGGCCGTGCTCGTCATATCAGGACATTGGGAGGCTGACGCCTTCACCGTGTCCACCTCGGCGCATCCGCCGATGGTGTACGATTATCACGGTTTTCCCGAGCACACCTACCACCTCAAATATCCGGCGCCGGGGCGGCCCGAGCTCGCCGCCGAGGTGAAGGCGCTGCTCATGCGCGCGGGCGTCGATTGCCGGGAGGATCCCAACCAGGGCTTCGATCACGGCACCTTCGTGCCGCTCGGGCTGATGTATCCGAACGCCGACATGCCGATCGTGCTGCTGTCGCTGAGATCGACTTACGATCCGGCCGAGCACATCAGGGTGGGCCAGGCCATCACTTCGCTGCGGGACGAAGGCATTCTGATCGTCGGCAGCGGGCTGACCTATCACAACATGCGCGGGTTCGGCCGTGCCGAGTCGAAGCCGGTCTCGTATGATTTCGAGGCGTATCTGAACGAGGCGATCAGCCACAAGGACGCGGCGCGCCGCAACGCGATGCTGGTTGACTGGGAGAATGCACCGAGCGCGCGCCTGGCCCATCCGCGCGAAGATCATCTGCTGCCGCTGATGGTAGCCGCCGGCGCCGCCGGCAGCGACGCGGGCAAGCGCGTCTTCGTCGACGAGGTCGCGAATGTCGCGATGGCGTCGTATGTGTTCGGATGAATCGTAGGGTGGATTAGCGAAGCGTAATCCACCATCGGGCCGCAATGAAGGCGGCGGATTACGCCTTCGGCCAATCCGCCCTACGCAGCTTCGAGCTCACCCGTATTTCAGCTTCATGAACAGGATGCCGCCGGCGAGCACGATGGTGATGGCGTTTGCGGCGACGAGGGGCGCGTCGCCCGACAGCAGGCCGTAGACGAGCCAGAGCGCCAGCCCCAGCACCATGACCAGGAACATGCCGAGCGAAATATCGCCGGTGGAGCGGGTCTTCCACACTTTGATGGCTTGCGGCGCGTAGGCCACGGTGGTGCAGGTCGCGGCGGCAAAGCCGATCAGCTTGATCAAGAACGGGTCCATGACGGCTCTATAGCATTGATTCGACGATGTCGTGCCTCAGGCGCGCGCGGTCATGAGGCCGCGATAGAGCGCGGCATAGTCACCGGCGCGGTTGCGCCAGGACACGTCGGTCGCAAGGCCGCTCAGTTGCAGGCGGCGCCAGGTCAGCTTGTCGTGGAAGGCGATGTTGGCCTTGCGCAGCGTGCCGGCGAGAGCATCCGCAGTCACAGGACCGAACTTGAAGCCGGTGGCATCGTGGCCCGATTTATCGGCCTCGCCGATATCGACGATGGTATCCTCGAGGCCGCCGACGCGCGAGACGATGGGCACGGCGCCGTAGCGCAACGCGCAGAGCTGGGTGAGGCCGCACGGCTCGAACCGCGAGGGCACGATGAGCGCGTCCGAGCCGGCCTGGATCAGATGCGCCATGATCTCGTCGTAGCCGATCACGACTCCGATCCGGCCAGGGTGCGCGCGCGCAACGGCCTGATAGCGATCCTGGAGATCGCGGTCGCCGCTGCCGAGCAGCGCGAGCTGCATGCCTTCGCGCAAAATGGTCGGGATGGCCTCGAGCAGGAGATCGAGCCCCTTCTGCCAGGACAGGCGGCTGATGACGCCGAGCAATGGCGCTTCGTCCGAGGAATCCAGATTGAACTGTTGCTGAAGCACCGCCTTGTTGGCGGCCCGGAACGTGAGGTCCTCCGCGCCGAAGCGGTAGGCGATGTGCGGATCTTCTTGCGGATTCCAAACGGATACATCGATGCCGTTGAGGATTCCGCTCAGCACGTTGGCGCGGGCGCGAAGCAGGCCGCCGAACCCCATGCCGCCCTCGTCGGTCTGGATCTCCTGCGCATAGGTCGGCGAGACCGTGGTGATGCGATCGGCGAATTGCAGGCCGGCCTTCAAAAAACTAATGCCGCCGAAATATTCGAGGTCGTTGACGCCATAGGCGCGCCAGGGCAGGCCAATCGAACCGATCAGCTCGGGCGCGAACTTGCCCTGATAGGCCATGTTGTGGATGGTCATCACGGTGGCGGGCCGCGGCCGATTGTCGTAGTGCAGATAGGCCGGCGCCAGCCCGGCCTGCCAATCGTGGGCATGCACCACGTCGGGCACGAAGGCAGGAACGAGGCCGTGGCCGATATCGGCCGCGATGCGCGACAGCGCGGCGAACCGCACGCCATTGTCCGCCCAGTCGACGCCTTCGACCGTCACGTAGGGGTTGCCAGGCCGTGCGTAGAGATGCGGCACGTCGAGCACGAACAGATCGAGGCCGTCATGCGAGCCGGCGAGCAGACGTCCGGGTCCGCCGAAATAATCCGGCCAGCTCCGGATTTCGTCGGCTCCGCCCAGCACCCGCATCACGTCCGGATAGCCCGGCATCAGCGTGCGCATCTCGACGCCATGCGCCTTGAGCGCAATCGGCAGCGCTCCCGCGACATCGGCGAGGCCGCCGGTCTTGACGATGGGATAAACTTCAGAGGCGACCGCGAGGACGCGAACAGGCGTCATGTATTGAGCCTGTCGAGCATCGGCTGGGTGATGAGCGAAATGCCCTGCTCGGTGGTGCGGAAGCGTCTTGCGTCCAATTCGGGATCTTCGCCGACGACGAGCCCTTCCGGGATCTCGACGCCGCGATCGATCACGACGTTCTTCAGGCGCGCGCCGCGGCCGACATTGACGTAGGGCATGATCACGGCGTTCTCGACGTTGGCGTAGGAGTTGACGCGCACGCCGGTGAACAGCAGTGAGCGCCGCAGCGAGGCGCCGGAAATGATGCAGCCTCCCGAGACCAGCGAGCTCACGGCCTGGCCGCGCCGGCTCTCCTCGTCGTGGACGAATTTTGCCGGTGGTGTGATCTCCGAATAGGACCAGATCGGCCAGGCGCTGTCGAACAAATCGAGCTCGGGCACTACGTCGGTAAGGTCGATATTGGCGGCCCAATAGGCGTCGACCGTGCCGACATCGCGCCAATAGGCGCGGGGGTCGCTGCCGGAGCGGACGCAGGAGGTCGAGTACTGGTGCGCCATGGCGCGGCCGTTCTTGACGAGATAGGGGATGATATCCCTGCCGAAATCGTGGTTGGAATTCGGATCCTCGGCGTCGCGCTTCAGCTCCTCAAACAGGAATTTCGCGTCGAACACGTAGATGCCCATGCTGGCGAGCGAGACGTCCGGCTTGCCCGGCATCGGCGGCGGATCTTTCGGCTTTTCCAGGAACTCTTTGATCCAGCCGTTCTCGTCGATATGCATGATGCCGAAGCCGGAGGATTCCTGGCGCGGCATCTCCAGGCAGCCGACGGTGACGTCGGCGCCGCTGTCGACATGCTGGCGCAGCATCACCTCGTAGTCCATTTTATAGATATGGTCGCCGGCGAGCACGACGATGAAGCGGCAGGCATGGGATTCGATGATGTCGATGTTCTGGTAGACCGCATCGGCCGTGCCGACGTACCACATGTTTTCGGAGACGCGCTGGCTCGCCGGGAGGATATCGAAGCTCTCGTTGCGCTCGGGGCGGAAGAAGTTCCAGCCCATCTGAAGGTGCCGGATCAGGCTGTGCGCCTTGTACTGGGTGGCGACGGCGATGCGGCGGATGCCCGAGTTCACCGCGTTTGAAAGCGCGAAATCGATGATGCGGGATTTTCCGCCGAAATAGACCGCGGGCTTGGCGCGCCGATCGGTCAGCTCCAGCAGCCGGCTGCCGCGTCCGCCGGCCAGGACGAACGCCAGCGCCTGACGGGCAAGCGGCTCGGGTCTCGCGGCACTCATGTCATTCTCCCACAACTCTGGCGCTCGCGAGAAGCCTCCCGGCCGCGCTCATTTGGAACCGATAGTAACGGCACGAATAGTAAATCGGGAAGGTGGTTGTTGGTTGCGAATGCGCCGGAAGCTTAATGCTTTGCCGCGGTGATCGGGCCCCAGGCACCGTCTTGCCGGTGTCACACGCGGTGAGGTTGTCGAGCCCGTCGGGACCCGGTTGATCAGAATGGAGGCATGCGTCTTGTGCGGTGCACGCAAAACTCGAGGCTTTGACCTCGCGCCAGGATGCCCGAGGATGGCGCTGCGATCCATGTCCAAGCCAAACGTCAGAAAGGAGTAAGACGATGAGGATCTGGAAAACGGCAGTCGCCTGTTCGCTCGCCGCTGCGGTCATAGCGGGAGGAATGGAGCAAGCCGCGGCGGCTCCGCTGCCCACCAATGTCGCAACCATGAAGGCCGCCGTCGGCGATGATGTCACGCAGGTGCACTGGCGCGGCCGAGGTTTTGGATGGGGTCTCGGCGGCCTTGCCGCTGGCGCGATCATCGCAGGAGCCATCGCCAGCAGCGCGCCTTACGGCTATGGCTACTATGGCGGTGGGCCCTACTACGGCGGCTACGGATATCCGGGTTATGGCTACGGCTATGGTTATGCGCCGGCCTATTACGGCTATGGTCCGGCCTATGCTTATCCGCGCTACTATCGGCCTTACCGCCCGTATTTCGGCCCTCGTTACGGCTACTACCGGCCGTATTACCGGCACTATCACCGCGCGTATTGGTGATCGATCAAACGGGCGGACCCGCTCGCGCAGGGCGGCGACGCTGAAGAGGTTTGGGGGCTGCTGGACGCAAGCGGCCCGATCGGCTTGCGCGCGTTGAACCCGGTGATGCGGCACGACGAGCCGGCCATGCCCGCCCACGACAATCCCGATGCAGATCGCGATGATGATCGCGATCTCGATGCACCATTCGAGCGGTCCCGAGCTCATGGCAGCGCGATCGTGTTGGCGAGATCGAACTCGGACAGGCCCGGGCCGCCGCACGCAAGGTAGATGGCGACGAGGAAGATGCGGCTGAGGACGGTGACGCCCAATATGACCCTGACGTCGTAATGGCGAATGGCCAAAGCGAGAGGCGGGATCGCCAAATGTTTTAAAATGCTCATGGCCAACTCCTTGCCAAAATTCAGGCATCGACTGCCTGTCGACTGAAATGACAGCGTGATGAAAAGGCCGTCCGACGACTTACCGGCGTCTCTGAAATGGACAGGCCGACGCTAGTACCGGCGCAGGGCGCAGGTCTTTAGCGTGCCCTTACATTTGGCTGAGCTTTGCCTTAAGATCAGGGATCATCCGGGGGTCGGAGCCGTGCGTACAGACGCGCTTGCCTTTGGTGAATTCCGCCTCGACCGGGCCAACGCGCTATTGTGGCGAGGCGGGGAGCGGATCGCGCTGGCGCCGAAGCCGTTCGAGGTTCTTTGCTATCTCGTCGGTCGGCCCGGTGAACTCGTCACGAAGGAAGAGTTGCTCGACGCAGTCTGGTCCGATCTACACGTCAGCGAGTCGAGCCTCGCCGTTGCCGTGAACGCGCTACGCTCGGTGCTCGGCGACGACAGGCAGTCCCCCAATTACATCGAGACGGTCACGCGGCGCGGCTATCGCTTCATTGCGGCGGTCGCGACCGCCGAATTGCCTGCGATCGAGCGGGCGCCCGAAGAGGAGGCGGCGTCCGTCACGGAGCAGGCTGCCGATCGACGGCGGCACTGGAGGGTCGGGCGCACGGGCGCACTCGACACGCTGGACAAGGCGTTGCAACTCGCTCGTACCGGACAGCGTCAGGTCGTCTTCATCACCGGCGAGGCCGGGATCGGCAAGACAACCCTCTTGCAGATGACGCTCGACAGGATGAACCAGCAGGGACTGGGCGTGCTGCACTGTAGTTGCAACGAGTTGTTCGGCACCCATGAGGCCTTTCTTCCGCTGATCGGAGCGCTGAACGAGTGCTGCCGTCGAACCGACGGAGCATCGCTGCTGACGTCGATCCGCGAGCACGCGCCGACCTGGCTCGCGCAAATGCCCGGATTCCTCGGAGAAGCAGACCGGGCCGCATTCCAGCATGAGGTCTTTGGCGCAACCCGGGAGCGCATGCTGCGCGAATTTGCCGATCTCATGGAACATCTCGCCGTCACGCGACCATGGGTGATCATCCTGGAAGATCTGCATTGGAGCGACTTTGCCACCGTGGATGTGCTCTCCCGGCTTGCACGGCGGGATCGGAGGGCTTCTATCCTCGTGCTGGCCACCTACCGGCCGATGGAAGTCGCCGTCGGCGGACATCCTATCCGTGCCGTTCACCAGGACTTGCGGATTCATGGACACGCCACCGAGCTCGCGCTCGATCGACTGACCGGCATCGACGTCGAACGCTATCTTTCGCTGCGCTTCAACTCGGCCGATTTCGCCAGAGAGCTGGTCGAGCGCATCTTCGCGCGAACCGGCGGGCATCCTCTGTTCGTGTCGTCTCTGCTCGATCATCTCGTGGCGCAAGGCGCGCTGGTCGAGCACGAATTGGGCTGGCGGCTGGTCAGCGAAGACGCGGCCTCGCATGACAGCATGCCGCGCGATCTGGAAGGAATGATCAAGCAGCAGATCGATCACCTCACCGTGGACGAGCGCTGCCTGCTCGAGGTCGCCAGTGCGGCGGGAGCGGAGTTTTCCGCGCTCCATATCGCCGGTGCGCTGGACCGTCCCGTGCTGGATGTCGAGCAGATGTGCGAGGACCTGGCACGGACCGATCGCATTATCGTCGTGGCTGGCATGACCGAGTGGCCGAACGGAGGCGTCTCCGGTCGCTATGCGTTCCAGCACGCGCTTTACCAGGAGATCCTCTACCAGCGGCTCGCGCCGGCGCGCCGCACGAAAACCCATGCGCTGCTTGGGGCGGGGCTCGAGCAGGGCTACGGGCCGCAGGCTGCGGAGATCGCCGCGATTGTCGCGCGCCACTTCGAACTGGGCCGCGATTTCCCGAAGGCGATGCATTATCTGGGCGCGGCGGCCGAGGGCTCGGCGCGAAGGTTCAGCACGCGCGAGGCCGCCAATTACCTGTCCCGCGCCTTGGAACTGGTGCCGCATCTGCCGCCGGAGTTTCAGGTGGCGACACGTCTGAAGTTGCTGCTTCAGCGCGCCTGGGCCTGGCGGGCCAGTGGAGATTTCCTGAATTCCCTGCAGGATCTCAGCGCCGTCGTCGCGCACGCGGCGGAGAACGGGCACGTGCGCGAAGAGGTGAACGCGCTGGTCGATCTCAGCAGATTTTGTCTTTACGTCGATCGACGCCAGAGCCTGCCTGTTGCGGAACAGGCCCTTGTCAAGAGCAGGGCGATCGACGACGCCGCATTCAGTGCTCTGGTCCAGGGGAACGTTGCCAATTTGAAGCTGATGCTCCGCGGCTGGGATCGCGAGAATGCGGATCTTGCCGAGCATGCGTCAGCGCTGATCACCGGAGAGCAGGATCTGAGCATGCGGCTGCGACGCTGCTCGATGGAGATGGTGCTGGAGTTTCTGCGCGCGAATTATCCGGCCTGCTGCGATGCGACGACCCGGGGAAAGGAGCTCGCCCGCCTGGTCGGTGACGTCTATCTGTTCGTCCTCTATGAATCGGTCGAGGCGTTTGCCCAGATCTATCTCGGTGAATGGGGACGGGCGCAACGAAACGTCGTCTCCGCGTTGGCTATCTCGGAGCGGAATGCAAATCCGCAGGCCGTCGCGCTGTGTCATCTCACGATCGGATGGCTGTATTCCGAGGCGGAGGAATATGGCAGCGCGTCACGGCGTGCGGAGGATGCGCTCGGCCCGATGATCGAGGCCAATCCGTTCACCTTCTTCGTTGGCAGGAACCTGCTGGCGCGAGCTTATGTCAGGATGGGCGACCTGCCTCGGGCGCGGCAGCATCTCGATGCGATGGAGCGGCGAATGGAGGTCGACCGGGTGCCGATGGAGTCGCTGGTCATCCCCCACTATCTGCTGACTTGCTGCGACTATTGGATCGCGATTGGCGATCTGGACCGCGCCCAGAGCTCGGCCAACCAATTTCACGAGGTGACGAGCGCGGCACCCGACCGGCCGTTTCTCGCGCTGTGCTACGAGGCCATGGCGAGAATTGCGATCGTGAAGCAGGATACGCAACTCGCCGGCGGGCATTTGGCGGCGGCCACTTCGATTCTCCGCCATGCCAGGCTACCGCACGCCGCCTGGCGGGTTTATCGCACGACTGCGGTGGTCTATGAGAGCCTCGGACAAGCGCAAAGGGCTGCCAAGTGGCGGGACCGCTCCAGCCAGGTGATCGCATCGCTGGCAGAGACGCTTGATCCCGGCGATCCGCTGCGGTCGGCGTCATTTTTCGACGCAGGCCGGGACACCGGGCCTCATCATGAGGGACGGTGATCGGCTCAATCCGGCAGGTCCGCGATCTCTCGCGGTTCGCCGGGCCGTTGCTTGACCTTGAATTGATTTTGCTGCTGCCGCAGCGTGCGGGAGGCACTGTAGGCATCCCTGCGCAACCGCATGATCGAGCCGAGCGGCTGATGCGCGGCGAGACATCGCCATGGGTCGAACGAAAGCACCTCGTCGGAATAGACGCGACGCGCGGGGCTGTCGGCGGTCTGGCGCGGAAGCGTGATCTTGCCGAGTGCTTGCGGCGGCGCGACGTCTTCGGGCCAGTCGATCGAGGCATCTTCGATCGGTGTTCGCTCCGGGTCGGTGCAGAGCTGGGCAAATAATTCGTACTCGGCCGCATTGTCCTTGAAGAAGGCAACGACGCTGTTCAGCACGGCATCATCGGAATCGTGGCAGGGCTGGCCGGTGAGTTGGCGAACCGAGGCCGAGATCGGCACCAGGCGAAGCCTTGCGATATAGTCGCCAAACCGCAATGCTCCCTCCGTGTGAAAGGTTTCTCCGAGGATGTTGCTGCCGGCATCACCGAGCGCTTTCAAGACGATCGGGATCGGAATGCCTGTTCTGTCCGATGCGGCGACCAGCACGCGCGCGAGAAAGCCTATGGGTACGTACGCCAGATCAGGCAGGAACAGGGTGCGCTCGACGTTGTGCTGTGCGCGCATATAGGCCATCGCATCCGCGAAATAGCTGGGGTGATTGACGAGCAGAAGATCCTGGTTCGTCGAATCGTCGTCGCCGAGCGCCTTGGCCCCAGTCACGCCCAAGACCTTGATGGCAAACCCCCGCGGCGAGCGTACGCGATCGCTCCTGTTGAATGCGGTGGAGAGGCGGACGATGATCGGGAAGTGGCCAGCCTGCTTGAACAGGCCCTGGCGCAGATGATCCGGCAAATCCTCGTAGACGATCAGCTCGCCCCGGAGATAGCCGGCGCCCTTGGCGTGCTGCTGTCGGGTTCCGTGCTTGTCTTTGTGAAAAGTGCGATCGCTCGTTCGCGAAATCGAGGCAACGATCTCCTCGACGGCCGCCGCTTCCTCCGGCCGGATTTGTTCGACGGACGGATCGTAACGAAGATACTGATCGGCTGACATGGCGCTGATCTCCAGCCCGAAGGTCGCCTTCCCATTGCAAGCGTCGACGGCCGCAGGGTGAATGCCACTCTAAGCCCGTCCGGTCGGGATCGGCAACCCGAGAGCGAGTTGTGATTGCCTGGACAAGCCGGGGATGAGGCATCCTGTTACCGACGCGATCACACGGTCGATGCTAGGCCAGCGGCGTCTCGTAAGTCCTTATGGGCTCCTTATGTTGTCCTGATCTTTTCCTTAAGGCCTGGCCGGCATCTAAAGCGACAGCCATACGATCAAGCTCATGCAGGCGAAATGCGCGAGCACGATCGCGGCGAGATGCAGCGGGCCTGCGTTGAGACGAAGCCCGGGCATCCCGCCGGCTCCGTCTAGTTCGATCCCGCGGCCGCAGCAGTGAAGCTGCGGTCGACGGCTTTGCTCACGTCGAGCTTTTTCGGCAGGATGCCATAGCGCGTCGAGCGGTCGGAGGCCTCCTGCACCTCCTTCACGACGTTCTCGTCGATCGGAATCGGGCTGGTGCGCTGCGCGGTATAGGCCGAGAGCAGCACGTCCTCCGGCAGCCTGGTCAGCTCGGCCGTGCTCTTGGCATATTCGCCGAGATGATCCAGCGACCACAGCCGCGCCTTGTTCAGCCGCTGCACCAGGTCCTGCACCGCCGTGCGCTTGGTGGCGATGGCGTTGTCGGAGGCGACGATGAATGTGATGGTCGGCGTCAGGCCCTCACCATCGGCGATCACGCGGGCCTTGTCTTTCAAGGTGGCGAACGAGACGTAGGGCTCCCACACCGCCCAGGCGTCGATCGAGCCCGCGACCAACGCGATCTTGGCGTCGACCGGACCGAGCGGCGCGAAGGTCGCATCCTCCAGCTTGATCTGCGCCTTCTCCAGCGTGGCGTCGATCAGGAACTGGCCCCAGCCGCCGCGCGTGCCGGCGAGGCGCTTTCCCTTGAGGTCGGCGGCCGATTTGATCGGCGAATCCTGGCGTACGAGAATGGCTTGCGTCTTGGCATCCGACCTGGTGCCGCCGATCGCCTTGAGCGGGGCGCCGGCCGCATAGACCGAAAGGAAGGAGAGATCGCCGGTGTAGCCAACGTCGAGCGCGCCGGCGTTGAGCGCCTCGAGGATCGGCGCGGCCGCGGGGAATTCCGACCACTCGATCTTGTAAGGCAGATCCTTTGCGTAGCCCGAGATCTCGAGCAGCGAACGATTGCCGCCCTTCTGATCGCCGACGCGCAGGACGATTGCGTCGGCCGCGAACGAGGCCGCGGCAGTCGACAGGGTGATGGCAGCGGCAAGCAGCGATGCAGCGAGCCGACGCGTGACGGAATGATCGAGGGAGTTGATGCTCATGTGGCCTGTCTGTTGCTTTGCTCACGACGCGTGAGCGAACGATGCAGCGAGACGATCAAGTCTATGGTTGTGCGATGCCCAGTCAATGAAATGGCCAACCGTATTGCGCGCGCGATCGGCAAGGACGTTCCAGAGGGGCGCTGATTTCGAGAACGTGCGGTATGCGCTGTGCAAGAATGAAGCAGGAGAGGGAGTAGCCCCGCACTCCTTCAACCGATGCATCGGTGGAAATCCTTTCATCGTCCCCGCAGGTGCCGATGGAGAGAATGACTTCGCCTCGCGCTACATTCGAAATTCCATTTCATTGACGACACGGCGAACGCGCCGCATGATTTGCGCATCGCATCAAGGCGGCGCAGCAGGCGCCGGCGAAAAGATTTTCTCTCGACGCAGCTCCGCATGGAACAGGCGCAACGCAAGCCGTTGTGCCGATGGCGGAGCCGTGCAAGTGCAGGAGTGGAAACGGATGAACGACGACGACAAGCACGGCGGATCGAGGCTCGACCGGCGCCATTTGCTCCAGGCGGGGTTAGCTGCGGCCTTCGCCGCGCCGCTCGGCGCCTTCGGTGCGGCACAGGCATTTGCGCCACGGGCAATCGCGCCCGGCGTCGATCTCTCGGAGTTTCCGCTGTGCCGGACCGCGTCGGATGTGCCCGCGCTCACCGGCGCGCCGCGCAAGCTCAAGCTGTCCTGGAACGCCGGCGCGGTCTGTCTCGCCCCGGTGCCGGTCGCCATCGAGCACGGCTTCTTCCGGAAGCACAATCTCGACATCGAACTCATCAATTATTCCGGTTCGACCGACCAGCTGCTCGAGGCCATCGCGACCGGCAAGAGCGATGCCGGGCTCGGCATGGCGCTCCGCTGGCTGAAGCCGCTGGAGCAGGGCTTTGACGTCAAGATCGCCGCCGGCACTCATGGTGGCTGCATGCGGGTCCTGACCCGCGCTGATTCCAGCGTGAGCAAGCTCGTCGATCTCAAGGGCAAGATCGTTGCGGTCGGCGATCTCGGCGGCCCCGACAAGAATTTCTTCTCCATTCAGCTCGCCAAGGTCGGTATCGATCCGAACAAGGATGTCGACTGGCGCGCCTATCCCGGCAACCTTCTCAACGTCGCCGTCGAGAAGGGCGAGGTGCAGGCATTCCTGTCGTCCGATCCGCTGGGTTATCTCTGGCTCAAGGACAGCCAGTACAAGGAGGTCGCCTCCAATCTCGATGGCGAATATCGCGACAAGAGCTGCTGCATCCTCGGCCTGCGCGGCAGCCTGGTGCGCGAGGAGCCGCTGGTCGCGCGCGCCCTGACGCAGGCGCTGCTTGATGCCGCGATGTTCACTGCGCAGAATCCATCCGTGACGGCGAAATCGTTCCAGCCTTACGCGCCGAAGACGGCGTCGCTCGCGGATATCGAGGGCATGGTGCGCTACCACACCCATCATCATCACCCCGCCGGCGAAGTGCTGAAGCGCGAGCTCAAGGCCTATGCCGACGATCTCAAGAGCGTGCAGGTGTTCAAGCAGAGCACGGACACGGCCAGATTTGCGGAGCGCATCTATGTCGACGTATTCGCTGTCTGACGGCCTTGCCTCCGGCGCGCCGCGCCTCTCGCGCGCACCGTGGCTGACGAGCTGGGTCCGGGACTCCGGTGCCGGCATTCTCGCCAGCGTGGCGTGGATTGCCTTCGGCCTGTCCTGCCTGTGGTGGGAGGACGTCGGCGACTGGTCGCGGACCCATTCGCTCGGCATTGCCGCGTTTGTCATCGCAGCCGTCACGTTGTTCGGGACTGTCGGTGCCGATTACCTCGGTTCGACGGGCCGGGCCTTGCGCCAGCGCGCGCCGTGGCTCGTCGTGCTCGGCGTTGTCCTGACCCTGTGGGAAGTCGCGACGGCGAAATTCGCCTGGCTGCCATTGCCGTTCTTCCCGCCGCCGCAGTCGATCATCGAGGTCTACACCGACGATCTGCCAAAACTGCTCGACAGCGTGTTCGCCTCGGTCAAGCTTCAGCTCGGCGGTTATCTGATCGGCGCGACGGTCGGCTTCCTGACCGGCGTCTCGATCGGCTGGTCGCGCGCGGTCGGCTATTGGGTGCACCCGGTGCTGCGCTTCATCGGCCCGCTGCCGGCGACCGCCTGGCTGCCGATCGCCTTCTTCACCTTCCCGTCGAGCTGGAGCGCCTCGACCTTTCTGATCGCGCTGGCAACTGGCTTCCCGGTCACCGTGTTGACCTGGTCGGGCGTCGCGAGCGTGAGCAACGCCTACTACGACGTCGCGCGGACGCTGGGGGCAAAGCCGTCCTTTCTGGTGTTGAAGGTCGCAATCCCCGCGGCCTTGCCGCACGTTTTCGTCGGCCTGTTCATGGGGCTCGGCTCGTCCTTTGCCGTGCTGGTCGTCGCCGAGATGATCGGTGTCAAGGCCGGCCTCGGCTGGTACCTGCAATGGGCGCAGGGCTGGGCCGCCTACGCCAACATGTATGCTGCGCTGATCGTGATGTCGCTGCTCTGCTCCGGCGCGATCACGCTGTTGTTTTCGATCCGCGATCGCCTGCTGGTCTGGCAGAAAGGGACCGTGAAATGGTAGCCGCAACTGCACTGGCTGAAATCGACGCTCACCCGGCCGCGGGCGCCGCGCTCGACATCGAGCAGGTCAGCCACGCCTTCGACATCGACGGCGCCGAGCTGCCAGTGCTCAGCGACGTCAGCATCTCCGTCGAGCCGGGCGAGTTCGTTGCGCTGCTCGGTCCCTCCGGCTGCGGCAAGTCCACGCTGCTGCGCCTCGTCGCAGGCCTCGACAAGCCCAAATCCGGAACGCTCCGCGAGGACGAGGCGCGCATCACGCGACCGCACCCGTCGCGCGTTGTCGTGTTCCAGGATCCGACATTGTTTCCCTGGCGCACGGTCTGGGACAACGTCGCGCTGGGGCTGGAGGCACAGGGCATCTTGAAGAGCCAGCGTCATCGCGTCGATGCCGCGCTCGATCTCGTGGGGCTGTCGTCCTTCCGCAATGCCTATCCGCACCAGCTCTCGGGCGGCATGGCGCAGCGCGTCGCGCTGGCCCGCGCGCTGGTCAACGATCCCAAAATCCTCATTCTCGACGAGCCGCTCGGCAAGCTCGACTCGCTGACCCGCATCACCATGCAGGCCGAGCTGGTCTCGCTGTGGCAGCGCAAGGGCTTTACCACGCTGCTGGTGACGCATGACGCCGAGGAGGCGCTGGTGCTCGCCAATCGCGTCATCGTGTTCAGCGACCGCCCGGCGCGTGTGAAGGCCGACATCCGCGTCGACCGGCCGTATCCGCGCCATCGCGGCGATCCGTATCTGGCCGATTTACGCCGCCAGATTCTCGGCCTGCTCGGATTGGACGCGACATGGTGAGTTCGATCGCCAAGGGGCGCGCGGCCCATCACGAGCCCGACTACATCGCACGTGCCGAGGTGCTGGCCGAGGCTTTCGCCGCGCGGGCGGCCGAGCACGACCGCACCGGCAGCTTCCCGTTCGAGAACTTTCGCGAGCTGTCCGAGGCGGGCCTGCTGTCGCTGACGGTGCCTGCGGCTCATGGCGGGGCCGGAGCGGGCGCGCGATATGCCGCACGCGTCCTCGGCATCGTCGGCAAGGCCGATCCGTCGACCGCGCTGGTGCTGTCGATGCACTACATCAACCATCTGGTGATGGCACGGAGCCCGACCTGGCCGGCGCGGCTGTCGCGCAAGCTTGCGCGCGAGAGCGTCGAAGGCCTTTCGCTCGTCAACGCGCTCCGCGTCGAGCCCGAACTGGGTTCGCCCGCGCGCGGCGGCCTGCCCGCGACCATTGCACGTCGCACCGAGACCGGCTGGCGGCTCTCGGGGCACAAGATCTATTCGACGGGATCGCCGATCCTGAAATGGTATCTGGTCTGGGCGCGCACGGACGAAGCCGAGCCGCGCGTCGGACAGTTCCTGGTGCCGGCGGGCCTGCCGGGCACGCGCATCGTCGAGACATGGGATCATCACGGCTTGCGGGCCAGCGGCAGCCACGACGTCATCTTCGAGGACGTCGTGATTCCTCTCGATGCGGAGATCGACGTGCGCAAGCCGGCCGACTGGCGCGTACCCGATGTCGCGCAGGCGACCGTGCACACGATCTTCGTCGCCGCGATCTATGATGGCGTTGCGCGGGCTACACGTGACTGGCTAGTCGCGTTCCTGAAGCAGCGCGCGCCCGCCAGCCTGGGCGCGCCGCTTGCGACCCTGCCGCGGGCGCAGGAGATCCTCGGCGCGATCGAGGCTCGGCTCGCCGTCAATGCGCGGCTGATCGCATCCTTCGCCGGTGATTTCGATGACGGTGTCGCGCTTTCCGCGGCCGAGTCCAACGTCATCAAGCTGACCGTGACCAACAACGCCGTCGCCGCGGTCGAGGATGCCTTGTCGCTGACCGGCAATCACGGCCTGTCCCGCGCCAATCCGCTGGAGCGGCACTATCGCGACGTCCTGTGCGGCCGCGTGCACACGCCGCAGGACGATTCCACGCGCACCGGCCTCGGCCGTGCCGCATTGGGCTTCTAGCCTTCCGCCAAACATTCAGGGAGAACATCATGTCGATTGAGTTCATCGGCTTTATCGCCAACAGCAATGCTTCCGAGATCATCGTGCGCCAGGGTCCGGTGCTCGATCCCGCCTATATCGAGACGGTGGCGAAGGCGCATGAGCTCGCGGGTTTCGACCGCGCGCTGCTGGCGTTCCATTCGACTACGCCCGATGCGCTCCAGGTCGCTCAGCATGTGCTAACGATCACCAAGTCGTTGAAAGTGATGATTGCGCAGCGACCGGGCTTTACCGCGCCGACGCTGCTCGCGCGGCAGCTGGCGACGCTCGACCAACTCTATGGAGGCCGCGTCTCGCTGCACGTCATCACCGGCGGCAATGCAGCCGAGCTGAGGCAAGACGGCAACACGCTCGACGACAAGGACGAGCGTTACGCTCGCACCGGCGAGTTTCTCGATGTGGTGCGGCTGGAATGGACCAGCGAGAAGCCGTTCAACTACAGCGGCAAGTACTACAACGTCGAGAACGGTTTTTCGCAGGTGAAGCCGCTGCAGAAGGCCGGCATCTACACCTTCGTCGGCGGTGGCTCCGACGCGGCGATCGACGTCGCAGGCAAGCATGCAGACACGTTTGCCCTGTGGGGCGAATCCTATGCGCAGGTGCGCGACGTCACCTCGCGCGTTCACAATGCGGCCGTCAGGCGGGGCCGTCCGACGCCGCGCTTCAGCCTCTCGGTGCGGCCGATCATCGCTCCGACCGAAAAGCAGGCCTGGGAAAAGGCGGAAGAGATTCTTGCGCGCGCCACCGCGCTCCAGGACAAGACCGGCTATCGCAAGCCCGCCGACGGCCATGCCACGGCTGGCGCGCGGCGGCTGCTCTCGCTCGCCGACCAGGGCAGCCGCATCGACAAGCGGCTGTGGACCGAGATCGCAAAGCTCACGGGCGCCAACAGCAACACGACCGCGCTGGTCGGCACGCCGGAGCAGGTGGCCGAGGTCTTCGGCGACTATTACGACCTCGGCGTCAGCCATTTCCTGATCCGTGGCTTCGATCCGCTTCCCGATGCGATCGAATATGGCCGCGAGCTGATTCCGCTGACGCGCGAGCTGATCGCCAAGCGCCAGGCTGTTCGCGGCGAGGCGGCGGAATGATCCGTCTCATGCTGGCCGGCGCGAAAATGTTCGGCTGGTCGCGGACGAGCAGAGCGCAATCGACCTCTACCTTCACTGGGGTCTGATCAAGCAGAAGCTCGAGGCGGCCGAGATCGCTACTGCGCAGAGCCGGGACCCATGCCGCACAGATGCTCCCGGTGAGATAGGCCCCGGCTCAGCAGCGTACCACTGCGTGATGCGCTGCGTCCGGGGCACGAGATCTCACAAGGCTCTCAAGCATCCGTGAGGCGGGCAGAGCGCATTCCAACCCGGCCGGATTTCGCGAAACGTTCGTTCTGCGTTTCATGCCAGCGACAACACCCGCATTGCTATTTGCACCAACTCCCTTGCAGCACGCACCCTCCCGTCAAAAATCATCCGGACGACCACATCGGGAGACCGGCCATGGGCCTGCAAGAAACAAAAATCGAATCGCTTCCCTTCGTCACTGCCGAACTCAACTATCTCGCGCCGGTTTCCGGCAAGCCGCGCACCTATGCCTTCGATCCGCCGCCTGGCGAGCCCAAGAGCACGTCGTTGCCGGAGCCGCATCAGGTCCCGATCTTCGATGCGCGACTGATCGCGCAAAATTTCTCGCTCGACCGCGAAGGCTTTGCGCTGGTGCGGCATCCAACCCGAGTGAAGGACTTCAGCAACGACGAAGAGGTGAGGGCGGTCTACTATCCCGCCGTCGAGGCCTTCCTGCGCGCAACGCTGAAAGCCGACCGCGTCGTCATCTTCGACCACACCGTGCGCAGGCGCGTCGAGGGCGCCGCGGATATTCGCGACGGCGGACCGCGGCAGCCGGCAACGCGCGTCCACGTCGACCAGACCGCCGTCTCAGGCGCCAACCGCGTGCGCGAACATCTGCCCGATGAGGCCGAGGAGTTGCTGAAAGGCCGCGTCCAGGTGATCAATTTGTGGCGGCCGATCCGTGGTCCCTTGCGCGACTCGCCGCTGGCGATGGCCGACGGTACGACGGTCGCGCCCGACGATCTCGTTGCCTCCGATCTGATCTATCCCAACCGCCGCGGCGAGACTTACTCGGTGAAATACAATCCGAACCATCGCTGGTTCTATTTCCCCGAGATGACGGCGGACGAAGCGCTGCTGCTCAAGTGCTACGATTCCGCAACCGATGGCCGCACCCGCTTCGGGCCGCACACCGCGTTCGTCGATCCGACCACGCCGGCCGACGCGGCGCCGCGTGAGAGCATCGAAGTCCGCACGCTGGTCTTTCACAAATAGTAACAATGTGTGATGGCGCCGCCGGGCGTAGCCCGGTGGCGGCCCAGGAACCCACGGGAACCAACAAACGTTGCTGCGCGGGGCAGGGCCAACCGGGAGCGGTGCCGTGCGAGCGCAGACCACGCTGTTTTCTTGCCTTGCTACTTTTTCGCTTTCTGCAGTTTCCTTCGCCCAGGCCGAAAGCGGGCTTGCCTCCTATTACGGATACGGAAAAGCCGGGAAAGGTGAGTTGACCTGCGCGCACCGGACGCGCCCGTTCGGAAGCGTGCTGAGGGTGTCCTACGGCAGCCGCTCGATTCAATGCCGCGTCAACGATCGCGGCCCCTTCATCCGCGGTCGGATCGTCGATCTCTCCGTCCCTGCCGCCAAGGCGCTGGGCATGATGAGTGCCGGCGTGGTGCGGGTCTCGGTGGAATAGACCTGCCAGCGCGTTATAGTGCTGCCTAAAGCATGGGTCAGGGGGCGCTATGGCCAGGATCAGGGTGGGACTCGTCGGCTGCGGCTTCGTGTCGGAGCTGCATATGTATGCGTTCCGGCGCGTCTACGGCGTGGATGTCGAGGTCGCGGCGGTCGCTGCGCGCGGCGACCACGTCGTCGAATTTGCACACCGCCACCAGATCCCACGGGTCCATCGCAGCTTCGCCGAGCTGATCGCGGACGGCGAGCTCGATGTCATCGACATCTGCACGCCGCCCAATCTTCATGCGGGGATGATCGTCGCCGCCATGCAGGCCGGCAAGCATGTCATCTGCGAAAAGCCGTTCGCCGGCTATTTCGGCCGCGACGGCGACCGGCAGCCGATCGGCAAGCACGTGCCGAAGGCGCTGATGTATGAGCGCGTGCTGGAAGAGATGGGCGCCACGCGTGCCGCGATCGAGCGCACCGGAAAGCTCTTCATGTATGCCGAGGACTGGATCTACGCACCCGCAGTGACCAAGACCGCGGAGATCATCAAGGCGACGAAAGACAAAATCCTGTTCATGAAGGGCGAGGAGAGCCATTCCGGCTCGCATGCGGTCCATGCCGCGCAATGGGCGATGACCGGCGGCGGCTCGCTGATCCGAATGGGCTGCCATCCGCTCTCCGCCGTGCTGTATCTCAAGCAGGTCGAGGCCAAGGCGCGCGGTGAAACCATCCGCGTCGCCAGCGTCAGTGGCGATGTCGGCAATGTCACGGCCGTCCTCAAGCCGGAGGAGCGTACTTACATCAAGGCCAATCCTGTTGACGTCGAGGATTGGGGCACGCTGACCGCGACATTTTCGGACGGCACCAAGGCCACCGTGTTCTCCGGCGACATGATCATGGGCGGCGTGCGCAATCTGATCGAGACCTACACGTCAGGCGGCTCGCTGTTTGCCAATATCACGCCGAACAATCATCTGATGAGCTACCAAACCTCCGAGGAGAAGCTCGCCTCGGTCTACATCACCGAGAAGGTCGACCGCAAAACCGGCTGGCAATATGTCTGCCTCGAGGAGGAGTGGACCCGCGGCTATCTCCAGGAGATCCAGGACTTCATGGAATGCGCCGCGACGGGACGCCAGCCGCTGTCGGACCTGGCGCTGGCATATGAGACGATCAAGGTGAACTACGCGGGCTATTGGGCGGCGGAGGAGGGACGGCGGGTGATGTTGTAGAGCCGCGGTGAACTCACTGACCCAGCCGCAGGCACGCTGCTAATCCTTCTCCCCTTGCGGGAGAAGGTGGCGCGAAGCGCCGGATGAGGGGTTCTATCCGCAAACGCAGCTGCAAGAGGATAGCTCGCGGAGACAACCCCTCACCCGTGGGGGGCGGGGGGGGGGGGGGCCCCCCCCCCCCGCCCCGCCGGGGGGGGGGCGCGGGGGGGGGGGCGGGGAGCCGGCGCGGCGGG
>NZ_JBVVPN010000022.1:0-75538 GCF_055811035.1 Bradyrhizobium sp. MI1.10 | reverse complement strand
CGCGGGGGGTGGGGGGCTAACCCCCCACCCCCCGCCACTAGCCCAGCGCGCGCCGACAACCCCCCACCCGCCTCGCCGCGGCCCGCGCCCCCGCCACCCTCTCCCGCAAGGGAGAGGGACGCACCGTCTGCGCGGCTTGAACCTACGTCCCGTAGGTCGATCCCTTCGGCAGCGGAAACACCGGGTCCCGCGTCCTGATGTTCGTCGGCCACACCACCGAGATGTGCTCGCCGGCATTTTGCATCACGACCGGGGTCGAGCGCTCGTTCTGGCCGGAGAGCGGCGTGCCCGGCGGGAAGAATTTCACGCCATAGCCCTGGATGGTGCCGCCGGCGGGAATGTCGACGTCGAGCGCGGCCTTGCGAATGGCCTCGGGCTCGAAGCTGCCGTACTTCTCCTTGGCGACCGGCAGCACGTTGTTGAGCAGGATCCAGGTCTGGTTGAAACCCATCGAGCAATGCGGCGGCACGTCGGTGGCGCCGGTCTTGGCCTGGTAGCGCGTGACCATGGTCTTGGTCAGATCGCCGATTCCAGGCGCAAGCTTGGCTGGATCGAGCAGTTGCGCGGGCACCGGATCGATGTTGCAGAAATTATCGATGTCGGGGCCGAAGGTCGCGCGCAGCTTGTCGAGCTGGCTGTAGCCGGCGCCCGCGCCGAACAGCATCTTGAACCGAAGGCCGCTCTCGCGGGCCTGACGCAGGAACAGGGTGATGTCGGGGTTGTAGCCGGCATGCGAGATCACATCGACCTTGGCGCGCTTGAGCTTGGTCACAAGCACCGACAGATCAGGGGCGGAAGCCGAATAGCCCTCGCGCATCACGACCTGGATGCCCGCCTGCTTGGCATAGGCCTCGTCCGCCGCCGCGACGCCGACGCCATAAGGGCCGTCCTCGTGAATCAGCGCAACCTTGACGTCCTTCGGGTCCATGCCGAGCTTGCCTTGCGCGTGCTCGGCGACGAAGCCTGCGAAGGCCTGGCCGTACTGATCGGAATGGATCTGCGCGCGAAACACATATTGCAGGTTCTTGTCCTTGAACACGGCGGTCGAGACCGCGGTCGTGATCCAGAGGATCTTCTTCTGCTGCTCGACCTTCGCGGCCATCGGCACCGCATGCGCGCTGGAATAGACGCCGTTGATGATGTCGATCTTCTCCTGGCTGATCAGCCGCTCGGCCTCGTTGATCGCGACGTCGGCCTTGCTCTGCGAGTCCGCCGCGACCGGCACGATCTTGGTCTTGCCGCCGATGCCGCCCTTTTCGTTGACGAGGTCGATGGCGATCTGTGCGCCGACCGACGAGGCGACCGAGCCGCCGGCGGCGAACGGACCGGTGAGGTCGTAGATCAGGCCGATGCGCAAATTCTCGGCTTGCGCCTGGGCGCGTGTCCAATCGAGGCTGAGTGCGGCGGCGGCAGCCGCCGAGCTCTTCAGCAGCTGCCTGCGTGAAGTCGGCATCCTATCCTCCCTCAAAACCGTTTTATGATTTGGTCTTGTTATTCTTTTTCGAATTATGGGGAGCGGGGCGGCGGAAAGTCAACATCACCCAAGGTCGATAGGCGGTGCGCCGCACAACGCATCTGCGAAAGACAAAGAAAAGCCCACCGCTCCCGCGGAGCGATGGGTTCGACGTCAGAGCGGGCCGGTTACTGCGACAGCTTCACGAAGCTCGGAAACTTCAGCTTGCCGTCCGCGATCTTCTCGGGCCAGACCACGACCTGCTTGGAGTCCTGCCACTGGAAGACCAGACCCGAAACGGTCGTCGGACCGGACTTGATGCCGTGGGTAAACTCGTCGTCCTTGCCGTAGAACTGGATGCGGCCGATCGTGCCCTCGTAGTCGGTCTTTTCGAGTTCAGTGACCATCTTGTCGGGATCGGTCGAGCCCGCGCGCTTGATCGCCTCCGTGATGAAGTAGACCTCGTCATAGGCGGTGTAGCCGGTATAGGCCGGCGGCGAGCCGAACTTGGCCTTGAAGGCGGCCGCGAACGGCTTCGTCTTGGAGGTCACGGCGACATCGGGCGTTGCGACCGCCAGCGACGGGACGCCGTCGGCGGCGCCATTGGTGTCCTTCCAGAAGGTCGGGCTCAGCGCCTGCGCGCTGATACCGAACATCGGGATCGGCACCTGCTGGTTCTTCCACTGCACCGTCGGCTGCACGCCGACATGCGAGATGCCGGTGACGATCACGTCCGGCTTCTTGGCCTCGATATTGTTGAAGATCGGCGTGAAGTCGGTGGTATCAGGCGAGAACCGCACGTGCTCGACGACCTTGAGGCCCGCTTTCGGGAGACAAGCCTCGTAGCCGACGTCGAGCGGCTTGGTCCAGGCGGCGTCCTCGCTCATGATCGCGACCGTCTTGAACTTGAGCTTGTCGACCAGGAGATCCTTGGCGGCGTCGCAGACGAGCTGGGCTTGCGCGGCCGAGGTCAGATAGCCGTGGAAGGTGTACTTGTTCTTCTCGTAGTCGTTGTGGATCGCCTTGGTGATCTCGTTCGAGGCCGCGCCGGGCGTGATCAGCGGCATCTTCAGCCGCGCCGCCCAGGGTTCGAGCGCGAGAACGACTTCGCTGATATAGCTTGCGATCACGGCAGAGACCTTGTCCTCGCTCACCGCGCGCTGGAACGCACGCACCGAGTCCGCCGAGGAGCTCTTGTTGTCGTAGGTCACGATCTCGATCTTGCGGCCGAGAATGCCACCCTTGGCGTTGATCTCGTCGGCAGCGATCTGCGCGCCGCCGGGCGTCGCGGCCCCCGCGATCGACTGCACTTCGGCGATGACGCCGATCTTGATCGGGTCGTTCGACTGCGCGTAGGCGGGAGCGGCGAGGCACAGCGCCAGCGCGGAAGCGAGGAGGAAGCTGCTGCTCAAATTCGGGGATGGTCGCATGGTCGTTTTTCCCTTTGCTTGTTTTGTTGTTGGTATGGGCGAATCAGAGAAAATCGGCGCCAGCCTCCGCGGCGAAGCGGCCGGGATCGCCCTCCCAGACGATCCTTGCATGCTCGAGCACATAGACGCGGTCGGCATGTGGAAGCGCGAAGGTCACGTTCTGCTCGCCGAGCAGCACCGTGATCGACGTCGTCTGCCGCAGCCTCGTGAGGGCCTTGGACAAGAGTTCGAGGATGACGGGGGCGAGGCCCAGCGTCGGCTCGTCCAGGATCAGGATCTGCGGCTGCATCATCAGCGCGCGGCCGATCGCAAGCATCTGCTGCTCGCCGCCGGACAGCGTTTGCGCCATCTGGCCCTGACGCTCTTTCAGGATCGGGAACAGCTCGAACAGCCAGGCCAGCTGTGCCGCGCGCTTGTCGTCGGCCAGATGTTGCCCCCCGAGATCGAGGTTTTCCCGCACGCTCATCTCGCCGAACAGCTCGCGCGATTCCGGGCACTGCACGAGGCCGCTGCGGGCGATTTTCGCTGGGCTCGTGCCGCGCAGCTTCTCGCCGTTGCGTACGATCTCACCGGTATAGGGCAGGAAGCCAGAGATGGTGTTGAACAATGTGGTCTTGCCGGCGCCGTTGAGGCCGACGATCGAGACGAACTCGCCCTCGTGGACGTGGATCGAGACGTTCTCCAGCGCCTGCGCCTTGCCGTAGAACACGCTGACATTCTCGACCTGGAGCAGCGGCACCTTGTCCTTGAAGCTGGTCTCGGGCCGCGCATGGGTCTCGATGGCGCCGCCGAGATAGACCCGCCGCACCGTCTCGTTCTTCATGACGTCATCGGCCTTGCCGGTGACGATCTCCTCGCCGAGATACATCGCGAGCACGCGGTCGACCAGGGCGGCCACGCTCTTGACGTTGTGGTCGACCAGCATCACCGCGCGGCCCTCGTCGCGAAAACTGCGGATCAGGTCGGAGAAGATTTCAACCTCGGCCCGCGTCAGCCCCGCAAAGGGCTCGTCCACCAGCACCACCTTCGGATCGCGCGCGATCGCCTTGGCCAGCTCGAGCCGGCGCAGGTCGGCGAAGGGCAGCGTCGGCGGGCGGCGGTTCATCACGTTGCCGAGTCCGACGCGGTCCGCGATCCATTTGGCACGCTCGACCAGCGCCTTGTCCGGAAACAGCATGAACAGGCTGTCCGGCAGCAGCGCGACCATGATGTTCTCCAGCACGGTCTGCCTGTTCAGCGGCCGCGAATGCTGGAACACCATGCCAAAGCCTTTGCGCGCGATCTTGTGCGCGGGAAGGCCGGCGACGTCCTCGCCCTCGAAGATCACTTCGCCTGATGTCGGGCGCTCGATGCCCATCACGCTCTTCATCGCGGTCGACTTGCCCGAGCCGTTCGGCCCGATCAGGCCAAAAATCTCGCCGCTATTGACCTCGAAGCCGAGGTTCTTCACCGCCGTCAACCCGCCGAAGCGCTTGGTTAGGCCGCGGACTTCGAGCACGGCCCTGTTTGAAGTTCGCATATCCATCACGAGCGCGCCTCACGCGAGAGGGCCGCTCCGAGGAAGCCGCCGGGGAAGAACAGCACGACGAGGAGCGCGACCGCCGAGACGATGAAGGTTGCGAGCTCGCCGGTGGGGCGCAGGAATTCGCCGGCGACGATCAGGAAGATCGCGCCCAGCGCCGCACCGAGCACTGTGCGGCGGCCGCCGAGCACGGCCGAGACGATCACGTTGACGCCGACCGCGACGTCGACCACGGTGCCGACCGAGGCGGTGCCGAAATAGAACACCAGCAGCGCGCCTGATAACCCCGAGAAGAACGCGCTGACGATGAAGGCGGCGAGCTTGTGCTTGACGATGTTGAAGCCGAGCGCACCGGCCTGCACCGGGTCCTGGCCGCTGGCTTGCAGCACCAGGCCAACAGGCGATTGCGAGAGGCCATAGAGGATCGCCGCCGAGATCGTCATGAAGCCGAGCGCAATCCAGTAATTGACACCAGCGTTAATGGAGATGACGTCGGGAATGGTCAGGCCGATCTCGCCGCCGGTCAGGTCGGCAAACACCACGATGAAATTCTGCAGCATCAGCACCGCGACCAGCGTGGTCAGGCCGAAATACGGTCCGCGCACCCGCAGCGCCGGCAGCGCCAGCACGAGGCCGGCGATGACGGAGGCGAGCGCACCGAGCACGATGCAAGCGTAAACCGACCAGCCGAACTGGGCATTCAGGATGCCGGCGGTGTAGGCGCCGACGCCGATCAGGAAGGTCGGGCCGAAATTGACCTCGCCGGCGAAGCCGAACAGCAGGTCCCACGCCATCGCGAACACGCCGAAGTAAAAGGCGACGGTGAGCAAGCCGAGCACATAGCCCGAGACATAAAGCGGCAGCGTGGCTGCGATCACCACCAGCGCGAGCGAGATGAAGAACAGGCGGGTCGTAAAGAAGCTGGCCATCTCAGCGCCTCCCCAGAAGGCCCTGGGGCCGTATGTACATCACGAACACGAGCAGCAGCAGCGCCGGAATGGTGCGGTAGGCCGGCGAGACCAGATAGGCCGTGAGCGTTTCGAGATAACCGACCACAAAGGCCGCGATCAGCGAGCCGGAGACGCTGCCGAGGCCGCCGAGCACGACGATCGAGAACGCGCTCGCGGTCAGCGGTCCGACGCTGTAGGAGCTGACGCCGAGGAACATTCCGAGCAGCACGCCGGCGATGCCGGCGAGAATGCCGTAGATCGCCCACACCACGACGTAGATGTTGGTGAGCTCGAGGCCGAGCAGGGTGACGCCGCGTGGGTTCATCGAGGCCGCCAGCACCGCCTTGCCGGTGCGGGTGCGGTTCACCAGGAGCCACAGCAGCGCGATGACGAAGCAGCACACGATCGCGGTAAAGATCTCGTTGCTGGGCGTGCGTACGCCGAGGATCTCGACGACGCCCTCGACGATCGGCAACACGGTCTTGGCGTTGTTGGTGAAGAAATAAGCGATCACCTCCTGGATCATGATCCCCCACAGCAGCGTGCCGGTGAGGACGAAGATCTCCTTCTCTTCATTCGGGATGCGCCGGGAGTCCTGGATCGGCTTCACCACCGCAAAATAGGTGGCGAAGGATGTCAGGAGAGCGACACCGACCCCGATCAGTGCGCCGGCATAGGTGCCGACATTCAGGATGCTGGCGGCGGCCCAGGCCGCCACCGCTGCTGCCACCATGATGGCCCCATGAGAGAGGTTGAGGACGCCGGACACGCCGAAGATCAGCGTGAAGCCGGTGGCACCGAGAGCATAGAGAGCGCTGATGGCAAAGCCATCGATCAGAATCTGGAAAGCACGCATCTAAGGTTGGCAATCTGATTTATGAGAGACGATGTTGCTGGGGCAACGTGCTGCGGGAGCCGCATGTGGAAGCTCCCGGGAGCTGGTCCCGGGAGCGTGTCCTGCTAGTTCGAGAGCTTGATGAAGCTCGGGAACTTGATGTCGACCTTGGCGACTTCCTTGGGCCAGACCGCGCTCTGCTTGCCGCCCTGCCACTGCAGCATCAGCCCGGTGATCAGGCCCTTGCCGTATTTGATCGAGTGCGTGAACGGATCGTCCTTGCCGTAGAACTGGACGCGGCCGATCGTACCTTCCCAGTCGGTCGTCTCAAGCGCGGCGACCAGCTTGTCGGCGTCGGTCGAGCCCGCGCGCTTCACCGCGTCGGCGATGTAGTAGACCTCGTCATAGGCGGTGTAGCCGGCATACGAGGGATAATTGCCGAACTTCTTCTTGAAGGCTTCGGCGAACGGCACCGATTTGGGCGTCACCGCGACGCCCGGGCCGGAGACGCCCTGGTAGAGCACGCCTTCGGCCGCCTGATTGGTGTCCTTGCCAAAAGTCTCGTTGGTGGCCTGCGAGGCGATGCCGAACATCGGGATCGGCACCTGCTGGTTCTTCCACTGCACCGTCGGCTGCACGCCGACGTGGGAGATGCCGGTGATGATCACGTCGGGCTTGGAGCCTTCGATCTTATTGAAGATCGGCGTGAAGTCGGTGGTATCGGGCGAGAAGCGGATGTGGTCGAGCACCTTCAGCCCGATCTTGGGCAGGCATTCCTCGTAGCCGATGTCGAGCGGCTTGGTCCAGGCGGCGTCCTCGCTCATGATGACCGCGGTCTTCATGTGCATCTTGTCGACCAGCAGGTCCTTGGCGCCGTCGCAGACGGAAAGCGCCAGCGCGGCGGAAGTCAGATAGCCGTGGAAGGTGTATTTGTTCTTCTCGTAGTCGGCATGCACGCTCTTGCTAATTTCGTTGGACGCGGCACCGGGCGTGACGAACGGCGTCTTCAGCCGCGAGGCCCAGGGCTCAAGTGCCAGCACGACTTCGCTGATGTAGCTGGCGATGACCGCGTTGACCTTGTCCTCGTTTACCGCGCGCTGGAATGCGCGCACCGAATCTGCCGAGGAGGAATGATTGTCGTAAGAGACGATCTCGATCTTGCGGCCGTCGACGCCGCCATTGGCGTTGATCTCGTCGGCGGCGAGCTGTGCCGCCTGGGGGATGGAGGCGCCGGCAATCGCCTGCGCTTCCGCGATCACGCCGATCCTGATCGGGTCGGCCGCAAGTGCCGCGCCTGACGTCATCAACACAACGGCCGCGGCGGTACCGAGTGCTATCCGCAACGCAACAGAGAGCGGTTTCTTCATCTTGTTCTCTCCCTTAACAGGCCTCTTATGAGCCATTATGCCGCGACTATACCGGCGGAGACATTCTCGGCAAGTGAAACCGCGTCCAGGATTGTGAGGCACGGACTAAAGTCTAGCGCTGCGCAAATAGCGGGCAGGAAAGCTGCCGGACCCGTTTCACGCGCAGGCATGCAGATTCCGTCGGTAGGCATGCGCAGCTATCGTGGGCGCACAGCAAGCCGATTGCTGAATGCGATGCCGTCGCGTCGGCTCAGCGCGCTCGCAGCAGCGACGGATCGAGCGGCGCGAGGCGGGCCGGATCGAATGGCGAGATGTCGACGTTGCGTGTCGCACCCTCCGCGATCAGTTGCGCCATGGCCTCGCCCGTGGCGGGCGCATTCAGGATGCCCCACACATTGTGCCCGGTCGCAACGTACAGACCTTCACTTTGCGGCACCTTGCCGATCAGCGGCAGGCCATCCTGTGTCACCGGCCGGAAGCAGGCTTGCCGCGCAATGATCCTCTCGGATCGGAACAGTGGCGACAGCCGCTCGGACATGGTTTGCAGGCGCGCGATCGCGTCGTGGTCCGGCATCACGGCAGCCGGATCGAGCGGAAGCGGCGCGATGTCGGAGAGAGCGGTGATATGCGTGCTGCCGTCGGCGCGAGGAAAGACCTCGATCGACACGGCACTGCCATTCTCTTCAGACTCCAGAAACAGCGCATCGGCCGGCACATTCGTGCCGGTGTCGTACACGATGCTCGGGCTGCGCTGACCGTAGACGGCGGGCAGGCTCATCCATTGCGCGGCGAGCAGAGACCATGGTCCCATCGCGATCACGACGGCGTCCGCCTCGACGATGCGGCCATCGACCTCGACGCCCGTCGCGGTCGTGCCGTCCGCATCGCGCATGATGCCGGTCACCTGGCCCGGACGAAACTCGGCGCCTTGCGCGAGCGCCGCGTTCATCACGGCTGAGGTGAATTTCTTGGGGTGAACGATCGCAGTGGTCTCCATCGTGCCAATGCGCTGCGCGATGATGACGCCGTTGCTGAGCCAGCCGAGCGCGGACGGTGCATCCCGGCGCGGATGGCCATCGGCGGCAACGAAGCCGCTATAAGCGCTCATCGGGCGATAGCCCCAATCGCCTGCGATCTCGTCCGGCAGTTGCGCATGGATCGCGAAGCTCCGTCGCGCCAGCGCATCGAGCGGCGAGCCCTCGCACCAGTCGCGTGCGAGGAAGCCGCCCGCCTTGCCTGACGCCGCGGCCGCGACGTCCGCCCGCTCCACGACGACGACGTCGATGCCGCGGCGGCGGAGAAACCAGGCGGTGCAGGCGCCGATCACGCCGCCGCCGCAGATCACAACGCGCATGAATGCTCTCTTACACAATGAAATCCTTCGCATGGAGATCCGCGGTATGGACCCCCTCCAGCGTAATCGTATCGGTCGCCGTCAGGTGGATCACCGCATTTCCTGTGCTGTCATCGCTGATCAGGCTTTTTAGCGCCGCCCAGTCTGCGAAGCCGTAATCGTGCAAATTGATCACATCGTGCTCGCGCGCCGTGCTGCCGACAGCCTTGTTGCCCTGGTCGAAATCGTTGATCACGTCCAGGCCTGAACCTTTGTTGAAGACGAATCTGTCGTCGTTCGGTCCGCCCCAGAGCTGGTCATTTCCGCGACCGCCATTCAGCATGTCCTTGCCGCCCGTGATCGAGCCGGCCGTGAACGGAGCGTAGGTCTGTGCATCGCCATACAGCAGATCGTCGCGGCTGCTGCCGAGGAGGATATCATCTCCGCCGCGCGCATTGCCTGACATGTTCGAGGCATCCCCGACGAGCACGATGGACGTGGAGTCCGGGTTGCCGTCGACGGTAGCGATCAGGATATCGTTGCCGCCACGGGTATCGTCGCTCATGTAGCCGGCGTCTCCGACCAGAGACGCGCCTCCGGATTGGGCGGCGGCACCGACGGTGTAGATGAGGATGTCGTTGCCGCCGTGCGCATCGCCGCTCATGGAGACGAGGGCGTCGCCCGATATCGAAGCGCCGCCGTAACTGCCGACCTGGGTCACGCTGAGGATATCATTGCCGCCGCGCGCATGATCGCTCATGGAACTACCGGAGTCTCCGCAGAACGTGCCGGACGCTCTGTTTCCCATCGATGCAACGACGACATCATTGCCGCCCCTCGTGTCGGCCGACATGGCGGTTTCGGCGTCGCCAAAAACACCGAGGGTCGCGTAGATCGATGTCGATGCATCGACATGAAGTACATCGTTGCCGCCATGGGCGTCGCCGGACATCGCCTGCGCATCGCCGTCCAGGAACACGTAGTCCCCGAAGCCTGTGACGGTCGCAGCGAGCTGGTCGTTTCCGCCGTGAGAATGTCCTTGCAGGGTCTGGTCGTCCCCAACGAATATCAGGACCGCGTTGCTCCCATCGACGGTCGCGATCATCTTGTCGCTGCCGCCGCGGCCGTCGTTCGGCAGGCCCGGGTCCCCGAACTCAGTGACAAATTGCTGGTCCCCAACGCTGACGATGATGGTGTCGTTTGGCATACGGCGCATCGCGCAACTCCCGGTTCAAGTCGGACGCGAGAACGAAGAGCATCATGCCTTCGCACCGCGCTGCGGCTTTGCCGCGCGATTCAATCTTCGTTGGATTGATGGCGGAGATTTGCTCGGGGCGTAGCTTGATTGCGATCAGGGAACCGCGGGCGCCGGCGGTCCACGCCGACGCCCGTGCTTGCGATCGCGCGCGCGGGCTCAGCCCGGGCCTGCGCCTTGCGTGGCGGTATACACCGCGTAGAGCGATTGGCTCGCGGCCATGAACAGGCGATTGCGCTTGGGGCCGCCGAAGCAGATGTTGCCGCACACTTCGGGCAGCCGGATGCGGCCGAGCAGCTTGCCCTCCGGCGACCACGTCGTCACGCCGCTGTAGCCGACGGCCCGGCCGGCATTGCTGGAGGCCCAGACGTTGCCGTTGACGTCGCAGCGCACGCCGTCCGGCCCGCACTTCACGCCGTCGATCACGCACTCGCTGAATCGCTTCTGGTTCGACAGCTTGTTGTCGCCGCCGACGTCGAAGACGAAAATCTCATCCTTGCCGCCGGGACCGGTGTCGCCGGGTCCCTTGCCGGTTGATACGACGTAGAGCTTCTTGAAGTCCGGCGAGAAGCACAGCCCGTTCGGGTCGGGCACCTGCTCCTCGGTGACGACGAGGTCGACACGGCCGCTAGGGTCGATGCGATAGCAATTGGTCGGCAGCTCGCGCTTGCCTGGTGCAAAGCCGGCGGGCTGGCCAATCCGCGGATTGAGCTTGCCGCCGGAATTGCTCGGACCGCTCGGGGCGTCGGGCTCACCTTCGTAGAGCTGGCCGCCATAGGGCGGATCGGTGAACCAGTAGCTGCCGTCAGGATGGGCGACGACATCGTTCGGCGAGTTCAGCTTCTTGCCGTTGTAATTGTCGCAAAGCACGGTCGCGGTACCGTCATGTTCATAACGCGTCACCCGCCGGGTCAAATGTTCGCAGGAGAGTTGACGGCCCTGGAAGTCGAACGAGTTGCCGTTGGAATTATTGGACGGCGAGCGGAACACGCTGACGCGACCGTCGTCTTCGCTCCAGCGCATCTGCCTGTTGTTGGGAATGTCGCTCCAGAGCAGATAGCGGCCCTGTGCACTCCACGCCGGGCCTTCAGCCCACAGCAGGCCCGTGTAGAGACGCTTGATCGCCGTGTTAGGCTGCGCGAGATCGTTGAAGGACGGATCGACCGCGATCACGTCGGGGTCCCAGAAATAGGTGGTCGGCGCGCCGTGGGGACCGAAATCGCGTGGCGGGGTGGTGATCGTCGTCGGCGGCGCGGCAGGTCCGGTCTGGGCCAGCGCGGAGCCGGCGCCGGCAAGAGTGGCGGCGCCGAGCGCAAGTCCCTGAACGAGCGTTCGTCGTGAAAGCGCAGCATCCTGGTCACGCTGCTTTTGGCGTGTCATCGCATCCTCCCGGTCATGTTCGGCTAGCCGGTTGATCCGGCCGAGCAGGGCAAGGTTAGTCCGGTCCGATGACGGTTGCGAGGGGGAGGTACGCATCCTCAGCGAGAGCGGGGCGGCAAAAGCGCTGCAACGTCGAACATGGAAACGACAAATTCATCCGGCGTGACGGGGTTTACCGGAATTGCGTTCAGGGCATCGCCGAGCTGTGGAGCATGTCAAGCCTTGACCTCCCGCGCGATGCTGGCAGAACGTTATTCGGGGGCGTAAGTCGGAGTTCACTGTGGTCGCTGTCGTCGTACTGGTTTTGCTGCTCGGGATTGCATTTGCGGCCGGCTATTTCACCCGCGACTACGTCTCCCGCAAAAGGCGAGCCGAGGCGCGCCGCTGGCGTGAGTACAGCGAGCCGGATTGGCTCAGTGCCAACGCACCGGCCAACACCAACGAGATCGCGATCGCCGGCAAGGCTGCGCCGGTTGCCACCGGCGAGCTCGGTCAGATGCTGAACCGCTGGGAGAGCAGGGCTCGCGCCCGCCGTACGGCGTAGCTCGACGGTCTCGCTTGGGTCCAATCGGGCAGACACACCGGCACCGGGTCCTTCCACGCATCCGGCGGTGCGATCATGTCAGCCCTTCTGTCCATCTTTTGGCGTTGCGGTTGCGGCCATTTCTCGTCTAGAAACGACGCATCGAGCCTCCCGGCAACCAACCGTCAACGGTTTTGACCGAGGATTTGAGGGCTCAAAAGGGTCTGGCAATGCTGATTCGCGGCCAATTCGATGGGATTTCGAGGGAGGTGGCTCTGGCCGCCGCCACGATCCCGGCCGCGCTGCTGCCCACCCTCCTGATTGGCGGGCTTCTTCTTACTTGCCCCTGAGGGCCGGCTGGGCGCCATGCGCCTGGGCGCTCAGGGGTTGGTCGAGATCACCGGACACCTCAAGCGCCCAGAAGACTGACGGCGCAAAAGCTCAAAAGGAATTTTCGAAATGGCCATCGTGAACAAGTCCGAGAAGGACCGCGTCATCATTTTCGACACCACCCTGCGCGACGGCGAGCAGTGCCCCGGCGCCACCATGACCTTCGAGGAGAAGCTCGAGGTAGCCGAGATGCTGGACGATATGGGCGTCGACGTCATCGAGGCCGGCTTCCCAATTACCTCGGAAGGCGACTTCCAGGCGGTCAGCGAGATCGCTCGCCGCTCCAAGAACGCCGTTATCGCCGGTCTGTCGCGTGCCCATCCGGCCGACATCGACCGCTGCGCAGAGGCGGTGAAATTCGCCAAGCGTGGCCGCGTCCACACCGTGATCGCGACGTCGCCGCTGCATATGCGGGTGAAGCTGAACAAGACCCCGGAACAGGTGCTCGAGACCTCGGTTGCCATGGTCGCGCGCGCCCGCAACCAGATCGACGACGTCGAATGGTCGGCCGAAGACGGCACCCGCAGCGAGATGGACTATCTGTGCCGCATCGTCGAAGCCGTCATCAAGGCTGGCGCCACCACGGTGAACATTCCCGATACCGTCGGCTACACCACGCCCGACGAATACACCCACTTCATGAAGACGCTGATCGAGCGCGTGCCGAACTCGGACAAGGCGGTGTTCTCCGTGCACTGCCATAACGACCTCGGCATGGCGGTGGCGAACTCGCTGGCCGGCGTCGTCGGCGGCGCGCGCCAAGTCGAGTGCACCATCAACGGCATCGGTGAGCGTGCCGGCAACGCCGCGCTGGAAGAGATCGTGATGGCGATCAACGTCCGCAACGACAAATTCCCGTTCTGGAACAAGATCGACACCACGCAGCTGACCCGCGCCTCGAAAGTGGTGTCGGCGGCGACCTCGTTCCCGGTGCAGTACAACAAGGCGATCGTCGGCCGCAACGCGTTCGCGCATGAGAGCGGCATCCATCAGGACGGCGTGCTGAAGGACGCTTCCACCTACGAGATCATGCGGCCCGAGATGGTCGGCCTGAAGCAGTCCTCGCTGGTGCTCGGCAAGCATTCTGGTCGCCACGCCTTCGTGCACAAGCTGGAGGAGATGGGCTACAAGCTCGGTCCCAACCAGCTGGAAGACGCGTTCACACGGATGAAGGCATTGGCCGACCGCAAGAAGGACATCTACGACGAGGACATCGAGGCGCTGGTCGACGAGGAGATGGCGGCTTCGCACGATCGCATCAAGCTGACCTCGCTGACCGTGATCGCCGGCACCCATGGCCCGCAGCGCGCGACCATGAAGCTCGACGTCGACGGCCAGATCAAGATCGAGGAGGCCGAGGGCAACGGTCCGGTTGACGCGGTGTTCAACTGCATCAAGCGCTTGGTGCCGCACGAAGCCAAGCTCGAGCTGTACCAGGTCCACGCAGTGACTCAGGGCACCGACGCGCAGGCCGAAGTCTCGGTGCGGCTGTCGCATGAGGGACGTGCGATGACCGCGCGCGCGGCGGATCCGGATACGCTGGTGGCCTCGGCAAAGGCCTATCTCGGCGCACTCAACAAAATCGTCATGAAGCGCCAGCGCGACACCGTGACGACCGCCGCCGCGAGCTGAGGTGGCGACCACCGCCTCTTCCGGAAGCGGGAGAGGCGGTGCTTGCGGCGTTCACCATGAATGGCTGCCCTGCTAACGGCCAATAGCAGTTGGTGATGTCGACCTGTATTGATGCTAACGGCATTGGCCACCCGTGCGCCGGGCGGCCCAAATAACAACAGGGAGAGATTATGCGCACCTTCGCGATCGCTGCGTCCATCGCGGTCCTGGCTCTTGGCTTGACCGGGCCGGCATCGGCCCAAGCGCCCATCATCATCAAGTTCAGCCACGTGGTGGCCACCGACACGCCGAAGGGCAAGGCGTCGGAGAAATTCAAGGAGCTCGCCGAGAAGTACACCGGCGGCAAGGTCAAGGTCGAGATCTACCCGAACTCGACGCTCTACAAGGACAAGGAAGAGCTCGAGGCGCTCCAGCTCGGCAGCGTCCAGATGCTGGCGCCGTCCAACTCCAAGTTCGGCCCGCTCGGCATCCGCGAGTTCGAGGTGTTCGATCTGCCCTACATCCTCCCCGATCTGAAGACGCTGCGGAAGGTGACGGAAGGTCCGCTCGGTGCCAGGTTGCTCAAGCTGCTCGAACCGAAGGGTATCACCGGCCTTGCCTATTGGGACAACGGCTTCAAGGAGATGAGCGCCAACAAGAAGCTGGTGACGCCGGCCGACTATCAGGGCGTCAAGTTCCGCATCCAGTCCTCGCGCGTGCTCCAGGCCCAGTTCAAGGCGCTCGGCTCGCTGCCGCAGGTGATGGCGTTCGGCGAAGTCTACCAGGCGCTCCAGACCGGCGTCGTCGACGGGCAGGAGAACACCTGGTCGAACATCTATACCCAGAAGATGCATGAGGTGCAGAAGTACATCACCGAGAGCAATCACGGCTACATCGGCTACGTCGTGATCGTGAACAAGAAGTTCTGGGACGATTTGCCGGCCGACATCCGCGACCAGCTGACGAAGGCGATGAAGGAAGCGACCGACTTCAACAATACGCAGTCGCAGAAGGAGAACGAGGACGCGCTCGCCGAGATCAGGAAGAGCGGCAAGAGCGAGATCATCAAGCTCACGCCGGAGCAGGATGAGGCGATGCGTAAGGCCATGGAGCCGGTCTACAAGGACGCCGCAGGCCGCATCGGCCAACCGTTGATCGACGAGTTCCAGAAGGAAGCGAAGAGCACGACGAACTGATTTGAACGGACCATGAATGGGGCTTCCGTGCCGGGCGCGGAAGCCCCTTTTGTTGCGAATGATTTCCGATTGCGACTGAACTAAAATTCAGGAGCGTTACATCTTCGAAAGAACGCGCTCCCTGTCCAAGTTGTAAGTTGCGCGTAAGCCGCGCTGCGCCCATCCTCATGGCATCCTTCCAGAGGAGAGTTCGCATGAGGAAATTCACCATCGCCGCCATCGCCGTGCTCAGCATCGCCGGCTCGGGCGCGGTCTATGCCCACTATCATCGCCCGTGGATGCACGAGCACATGCGCCACATCCGCATGAACCCGGAAGACCGCGCCGCCATGGTCGACGCGCGGATCGCCGCCGTCCATGCCGGGCTGAAGCTCAACGCCGATCAGGAGAAGCTGTGGCCGCCGGTCGAGGCCGCCGTGCGCGACTTCGCCAAGCTGCGCATGGACCGCGCCAATGCGCGGATGAATGCCGGTCCCGGCGATGCCGGCAAGGACGCCAATAAGGACGCCAACAAGGATGCCGACAGGCCGGAAGATCCGGTCGCCCGCCTGCGCCAGCGCGCCGAGGACATGGGGGCGACGTCGGCGGCCCTGAAGAAGATCGCCGATGCCGCCGATCCGCTCTACAAGACTCTGGACGAGGGCCAGAAGCGGCGCCTCGCCGTGCTGACCCGCCACCGCGGCCCGTTCGGCGGTGGCGAAGACGGCCCGCGCGGCCACTTCATGGAGCGTGGCATGGACCGCATGATGGAGCGCGGTATGGACCACTTCCACCGTGACCGTTTCGACCGCGACGGCGGCTCGGACGGGGACCGCGAGGGCCGGCTCTGAGCCTGCAAGGGTGGCCCCGCTCAACCCTGGCGAAGCCGCTGGAATCCAGCGGCTTTTCGCTTTTTTGGGGGATGTGGGCACGCCCTTGGCATACCCTTGTCATAGCCTTGGAAAACTTACGTGCCATCGCTTGCCAGACCCGGATCGCTTTGCTAAACGACCGGCCTCGCAAGGCTTTAACCGCCTTTCGGGCGCATAGCTCAGTTGGTAGAGCAGCTGACTCTTAATCAGCGGGTCCCAGGTTCGAGCCCTGGTGCGCCCACCACCCTTAAGAGATTGGCCCGCAAGGGCTTTTTTAAATTCCTCCGCAGAACAAGCCGGGTCTCGTGCGACGCTTTTGATGGTCGCACGCCGTGCGACGAGTCGGATAATTAGGACCGAAGCCCCTCCACCTGTAACACGAAATCTACCGGTCTGCGTTCAGCTCTTCATACCGTCCTTCAGCACCTGCAATTCAAGCCTATCGATACCGAAATCGGCGCGAGCCGCATTGCGGGCGCGGCAGTGCTTCACGATGGTCTGCGCGCTTCGGTATGAATGTCCAGTAGAAGGCGCGGAGCTTCGGTTTGCACCTGAAGCGAAGGTCGGTATCGGCTGTTGCGCCTCCCCGATGTGAATCTATCGGGGGCGCTTCGCGACGCTCCCCGGTCCGGTGGTCCGCCGAGGCTTCGGCCCATTTTTCCTGCCACAGGTCAAACAGTGGGTTTTGCTCTACCTACGAACCTCGAGAATGCCATATCCATTAATGAGGGCAAACCTACAATTTTGTACGTTCGCGCGCTTAAGGACGTTGCCGGCGAGTCTCTTTCCGGCGGAGACCCTCGTCAGCTTCTTCAGGTCGAGGCGACATCGGCAAAAACGACGGCTATTTTGTTGAGCCTATATGGCCAAATTGGCGAGAGCACATTAGTGACCTCAACCATTTCCGTGAATCGGCGCCAAGCCGTTGCCTGTAGAATAAGGGCGAGCACCGGCGTTGGAAACCAGCGCCGATCAACGATTTGCTTCTCAGCTCAGCTCAACGCGTGAGCGGCCAATCCGTAGACCCACGGCTCGTTTTCCTTTCGGTTCAGGAATCGCCGTCCCTTGGACATGGTTGTGACCGTCTCGCTTATAGCGAGGCGGCTCTGCTGAAGATAATCAGCAAATAGGCCCGTCTGCTCCCGAGTATCGACGCGGGCGAAACGGCCGGTGAGATCCTTAAGATGCGCGGCCGTGAGATGGATCGCGTCATAATCATTGCTGGCGACAATGGGACCGATCACGTGACCACGCCCGAACTCGCGCTTCATGGAGTAGCCGACTGTCTTGCCGTCGCGGCGCAGTACACAGATTGACGCACCTTCCGAAAGCAGAGCAAGCAGCTCCCGGCGGCTCGTGCCGAACGCACGCTCATCCAGCGCTGCAATCTCATTGAGTGTTTCGGCTGACGCCGATCTCAATTTGCCATCCAGAACTGATATCGGTGGAAGGGGTGATACGACCTCTCCCTGCCACTGATACACGACCGCTTCCTTGGTGAAGCCCAGCGACAGATAAAGATGATAGGCAGCATCGGTCGAGTTCAGGGTAAGATTCCGATCCCCACACCGTTCGAATACCTGTTCCATAAGCCATCGGCCGGTACCTTGTGCTTGGGTGCGCGGCGATGTGAGTACCAGGCCGATGGTGGCGAATTCGCGTCCGTGCGGGAACCACATTGCGCTTCCGAAAACGCGCCCGATGCCGTCAACAGCGACGATGCCTTGACCGGCGCGGCGCAGGAAATCCCAGTCCTTTGGCCGATGCGGCCAGCCGACCGCAATCGAGAGCGCGTGGAGCAGCTTCACATCAACGTCTCGAATGTCGCGCGCGACCAATTCGAAGGACTTCAGGCGTACGGATCGTCCCATCTCAGTTCATTCCTTCGCGGAATGCCAAAGTCTATGGCTTGGCGTGCTTTATGAACCTGCTGCCCAGTTGCGACAGCAAACGTGTTTGCCGCAGCATTGCACGGAAGGCCAGCAGGTTTCACCTGTTTTGGTACAAGTGTTCGAAATGTTCGGCATATAGCGCACCGAGATTCGGCAGAGAAAGCTTCTGCTTGCCGCTAGGCTGTAGATGTCCGGCGAGCTCGCTGCGCGCCAACAAGTCATTGAGCATCTCGCCGCGTGACACGAAGGGTCCCTCGATGGGGTTTCTTTTCAATTCCGATGCCGCTCGGGGCGCAATATTCCGCCAGATATTTGCGCGCGAGCTCCCCGATCTGGAATTCTACCAGGGGAGGAAAAGCATCGACCCGGAAAAGGTGCGGTATCTGCTGACCTGGAAAGTGCCGGACGACGTCTCGCGTTATCGCAATTTGGAGGTGCTCTTTTCCATCGGTGCCGGAGTCGACCAGTTCGTGCCCGAGATCATACCCGACCATGTGATGCTGGTGCGTATGGTCGAGGATGGCATCATACGCATGATGCAGGAATACGTCGTGCTCGGCGTGCTGGCGCTCCATCGCGAGATGCTCGCATATCGGGAGCAGCAGAGAAGGGGCAGGTGGCAAGATCTTGTCACCCCACAGGCGACCGAACGCCGCGTGGGTTTCCTGGGCGTTGGGATGCTGGCGCAAGCGGCAATCGATCGCCTCAAGCCCTTTGGATTTCCCCTTGCCGCATGGAGCCGCAGCAAAAATGTGGTCGAGGGCGTCACCTGCTTTCATGGCGACGATCAGCTGGGCAGTTTCCTGAGAGGAACGGATATTCTCGTCTGTCTTCTGCCCCTGACGGAGCAAACCCGCGGCCTCCTGAACTCAAAACTCTTCTCGTTTTTGCCGATGGGAGCGCGACTGCTGCATGTCGGCCGCGGCCCGCAGCTCGACCAGGCCGCACTCATCGAGGCGCTCGACGGCGGCCGCCTTGCAGCAGCTATGCTCGATGTCACCGACCCCGAGCCGCTGCCGGAAGGCCATGCGCTCTGGTCGCACCCGAAGGTGATGATAACTCCGCACATCGCATCCGTGACGCAACCGCATACGGCGGCACAATCCGTCGTAGAAAACATCCGGCGCCACCGCGCTGGAAAAAATCCGATCGGGCTTGTCGATCGAACACTCGGCTATTAACCAAGGATGATGTCATGTCCCTTCTGATTTCTATCGATCCCGATCCGGACTTCGCACCAAAGAACGCCTTGCCTGTTCCGGAACGGCTCATTTCGGGCAATCCATCCTTCAAGACCTGGGCGCAGGACGCCTCCAAAGCCGAGAAGGTGCTGACCGGCGTCTGGGAAGCAACGCCCGGCGAGACCCATTCCATTAAGGGCACCACTTACGAGTTCTGCCACATCATCTCGGGTCTCATCGAAATTGAGGAAAAGGGTGGTGAGACGAAGACTTACCGCGCCGGCGACAGCTTTGTGATGAAGCCGGGCTTTGTCGGCATCTGGCGCACGATCGAGACCGTGCGAAAGATCTACGTCTGCGCTTATGACTGAGCACAAAGCTCGAAGTGCGCTCCTAATATAGGCGCGCTGTCAGAATAATCGGCTTTTCGAGTCGCGTCTTATGCGATTCAACGCCGCCAGGCGCTTAATTCTCGATGAAAAATGCGGCGTTCGATCCTGTATTGCTCGGATGAGAAGATTCGATCTCACCGATGGCAAATCCAACAGCGTGCTTGTCGAACTCACGTCGAGCAGACTCGCTCGTGGACAAGGAACATGAGCCGATTACGCATCGCTGTGATGGCGGGGTTGGCCCCGAAGGGAAAAGAAGATGATCGCATTGAAGGACAAGGATCTGTTTCGCCAGCAGGCGTTGATCGGCGGCAACTGGCGGGATGCGAACGCGAAATCGACCGTTGATGTCATCGATCCTGCCAGCCAGAACGTCCTTGGCACTATCCCCGACATGGGGCGTGACGAGACTGCGGCTGCAATCAACGCTGCGGCTGATGCGTTCAAACGTTGGAAGAAGACTACTCACGCAGAACGCGCGGCACTTTTGGAGCGTTGGTATGAGCTCATGCGGCAGCATGAGCAGGATCTGGCGCTCTTGCTGACTTTGGAACAGGGCAAACCGCTTGCTGAATCGCTCGGAGAAATCCGCTATGGGGCATCCTTCGTAAAATGGTTTGCGGAAGAGGCTCGCCGGATCAACGGATCGACCATCCCGTCACCTACTGCCGATCGCCGCATTCTGGTGCTGAAAGAGCCGGTCGGCGTCTGCGGGATTATCACGCCCTGGAACTTTCCTAACGCCATGATCACGCGCAAGGTGGCACCTGCGCTTGCTGCGGGCTGCACCGTGGTCATCAAGCCATCTGAATTTACGCCGTTTTCGGCGCTCGCGATCGGCGTACTTGCGGAGCAGGCAGGGATCCCGGCGGGCGTCATTAATATAGTGACGGGCATGCCCGCGGAAATCGGCCAGGAATTGATGGCCAATGAAACTGTTCGCAAGATCTCGTTTACCGGGTCGACTCGCGTCGGCGCATTGCTGATGAAAGGCGCCGCCGACAACATCAAGAAGCTCAGCCTCGAGCTCGGCGGCAACGCGCCGTTCATCGTCTTTGATGATGCCGATCTCGACCGGGCCGTTGAGGGCGCGATTGCGTCGAAGTTTCGTAATGGCGGACAGACCTGCGTTTGCTGCAATCGCATTTTGGTACAATCAGGCATTTACGATGCCTTTGCAGAAAAGCTGGCCAGACGGGTTGCGAAAATGAAGGTCGGGGCCGGCACCGAAGAAGGCGTCGAAATCGGACCAATGATCAATGGCGCGGCGATAGAAAAGATCAAGCGGCACATCACAGACGCTCTGGACAAGGGCGCGAGGATCATCTCGCAGAGCGAATATATGCCGGAAGGTAGGCAATATGCCCGCCCCGTCGTGCTCGGTGAGGCAACGGCTGACATGCTCTTGGCCTCAGAAGAGACGTTCGGACCAGTCGCGCCGCTTTTCCGCTTCAAGACGGAGGACGAAGCGATCGCGATCGCGAACGGCACGCCCTTCGGTCTTGCCGCCTATTTCTATACGGAGAGCCTCAAGCGCTCATGGCGCGTTGCCGAGGCGCTGGAATTCGGCATGGTAGGCCTGAACACCGGCCTGATCTCGACCGAGGTCGCGCCTTTCGGCGGCGTAAAACAATCGGGGCTGGGGCGCGAAGGATCCCAGCTCGGGATAGATGAATATCTCGAGATCAAAACGCTTCATGTCGGCGGATTGGAATAAGGAGACGATTCCTGGTTTCAGGAGAGGAATCGAAGGGTTCTTCGATTTTGCGGCGGACCGCGTCCGCGCGATAAACAGCATGATGCCTCAACAGCGAAGTAACACAATTCTGTCGGATGAGTAGTTCAAACACAGAAAAAGGGGGCGGTTGAACCGCCCCCTTTATTCATCACGCAACAGTCTCTACTGAAATTTTCGAAGGTCTACGTGCCGCGAAAGAGCCCGAAAAGGATACGCCTTCACGCGCTTCTTCGAAGGGGCTCCAAGCCGACTGCGGCGGCGAGCCCGCCGATGTCCGCGACCTCAGTGTATTCATAGAAGGGGTTCGCGGGCTCGTGACCGCGGTTCACCCACACCTTGCTCTTGATGCCCAGGTCGTAGGCCGTCATCAGGTCGTACCGGAAGGACGAGGAGACGTGGGTAATATCTTCCGGGCCGCAGCCCAGCTTGTCGAGCATGTACTCGAAGCCCTTCATGTGCGGCTTGTAGGCGCCGGTCTCCTCGGCCGTGATGATCATGTGGAAGGGCGCGCCGAGCTTTTCGACGTTCGACATGATGAGGTTCTTCATGGAGTTCGACAGGATCACCAGCGGTAACTCCGTGGCGACTTTGGCCAGACCGGCCGGGACGTCGGGATGTGGACCCCATGTGTGGATCTCTTCATTGATGCGCTGGGCATCCTCCGGCCGAAATACGACACCGTTGCGCTTGCACGCGCGCTCCACCGAGTTGTGCACGACCTCGAAGTATGACTTCCACGCGCCAAGAACCTCGTCCAGGCGATAGGCAGCGAAATCCTTGATGAAACTTGCCATCGTCGTGGCAGAAAGCCGGGAGCCGTAGACTCGCCTTGCCGCACCGGCCATGTCGAAATTCGTCAGCGTGCCATAGCAATCGAAAGTGATATATTTCGGTCGGAACTTGGTCATGACGTGGAATCCTCCAATCTTCTCGGCACCGCGCGCCGGTACGACAAGCATCATAAGGAGCATCTCGTAAGATAAAGCGCCGCTTTCGCTGAAGCCGGAAGCAGATTGTGTCGTACCGGATCGAAGCTTTGGCAGAGAGTTGCGCCAAGCAACCGCTCGCGTTGAGCAGCACCGTCATGCGCCGGGCCTGCTCCGGCATAAGCTGCGGCATCGATCACCAACGAAAGTCAAAACTCCTCCGATCCGGGCGCGGCTTGGGAGGAACTGCCGTCCTGGATATCCTAATCTGCCTTCGGGTTGATATGGAGGACGACATGTTGAGCAATTCGCTGATCGAGCTGGATCGTGCGCATCTGGTTCACCCGGTCTCATCCTATCGCACTCACGAGGCCTTGGGTGTGCGGGTGTTAAGATCGGCGAAGGGCGCGACGCTGACCGACGTCTCGGGCCATCAATTGCTCGACGGCTTCGCCGGCCTGTGGTGTGTCAATGCCGGGTACGGACAAGACAGCATCGTTGAAGCTGCCACGAGGCAGTTGCGCGAGCTGCCTTACGCGACAGGCTATTTCGGGTTGGGCTCGGAGCCGGCCATCCGTCTCGCCGCCAGGCTCGCTGAATTGGCGCCGGGCGATCTGAACCATGTCTATTTCACGCTAGGCGGCTCCGATGCCGTCGACAGCACGATCCGATTTATTCGGTACTATTATCATGCCAAGGGTACGCCGCAGAAGGATCAGTTCATTTCCGTCGAGCATGGCTACCATGGATCGTCGACGGCAGGAGCCGGCTTGACCGCGATCCCCGCCTTTCATGCGGGCTTTGGGGTACCGTATAGCTGGCAGCACAAAATTCCGTCGCACTATGCCTATCGTAATCCTGTCGGTTCCCATCCTCAGGCTATCATTGCTGCGTCGGTCGCGGCCCTGCGAGCCAAGATCGCCGAACTTGGCGCAGATCGCATTGCGGCTTTTTACGTCGAGCCAATTCAGGGATCAGGGGGCGTCCTCGTGCCACCGCCGTCTTGGTTGAAAGCCATGCACGCTGTTTGCAAGGAGAACGATATTTTGTTCGTAGCCGATGAGGTCATAACTGGCTTTGGTCGTGTCGGCCCATTTTTCGCATGCGAAGAAGACGACGTCGTGCCGGATTTCATGACCACCGCAAAGGGTCTGACGTCGGGCTATGTGCCGATGGGAGCCGTTTTCATGTCCGACCGCGTCTACAATACGATTGCGGACGGAGCCGGCAGGACGGCGGTCGGCCACGGCTACACCTATTCCGCACATCCCGTCAGTGCAGCGGTCGGACTCGCGTGCCTGGATCTTTACGAAAGCGGCTTGTTGGCAAACGGCCGGAAGGCCGGGCACCGCCTGATGGAGGGCCTTCGCGCGCTTGCAGATCATCCACTTGTCGGCGATGTCCGTGGTCGCGGCATGCTGGCCGCAATCGAGCTCGTCACGGACAAGGAGCGCAAGACGCCCCTGCCGGCGGAAGCCGACGCGGCGCGCCGCATCTTCGACCGCGCATGGGACAACGGTCTCGTCATCCGCGCCTTTGCCCAGGGCGTGCTGGGTTTTGCGCCCCCGCTCTGCTGCACGGATGGGGACATCGACGGCATCATCGAACGAACTCGCATGACGCTCGACCAAACCCTCGAAGACAGCGACGTCCGCGCGGCGATGAAATGATGATCACTGCGCCTGTCATTCCGAGGCCAGCAAAAGCCTGAGCCGTAGCGCGACGCGACGATCTGTCCATGCCCCCCGAGGTGGAGGATTGTTCTTCAGCTATTGAATATGCTTTCGAGAGGCAGATGGGATTTCACGATCGGGGACTTCAGCACGACAAAACTGAAGTATTTGTCGATTCCGATATCCATCTCGACGAGACGTTCCATCAGCGCCTGATATTCGCTGATTCCCGCTGTGATAAACTTCACGAGGTAGTCATATCCGCCCGAAACCAGATGGCATTCGACGACTGAATCTATCTTTTCGATAGTCGTGAGAAAGCGCGCGAAATCGATCTGGCGATGATTTTTGAGCGTGATCTCGGCGAACACAGTCAGAGTTTGTCCGAGCTTGGAGACGTCGATCTGGGCGGAATAGCCGGTGATGAAGCCCTCCGTCTGGAGTCTCTTGACGCGCATCAGGCAGGGGCTCGGGGAAAGGTTTATAAGCTCTGCGAGCTCGACGTTGGAAGTCCGCCCGTTCTTCTGCAGTTCGCATAAAATCCTGATGTCGATCTTATCGAGCTTCATAAGCAATGCCATGAGATGGGAGCCATAGCGGCGTCAAGGCTTTGAGGCTTCAGCGTCATACGCACTGTCATAGCACCAACCAGCTTCCTTTCCCACCGGGCGGAGAGATTGCTTTTCAGAACTCGGCGACCTTGCCCCAGGCACCCGTTTTCAGCCGCTCCGGCCTGTATGGACGCGGGTCGACGATCGGCGCAGTACCCGTAATGATGTCGGCGATTAGGTGCCCCGCGCCGGGGCCAATCCCGAAACCGTGGCCGCTGAACCCTGCCGCAAGGATAAAGCCTGGAATCGCCCCCACCTCACCGATTGCGGGAACGCCATCCGGTGTGCTGTCAATATAACCGGCCCAGACATTGGAGATTGCGACGCGACGGAGTTCAGGCAGCAATTCGCAAGCTCGTTGATGTGTCAGCCGAATCTGCCGCATGTCGGGACGGGGACTAAGTGTCCGGTTCAGCTCCATCGGGGTCGTCTCATCGAGCGCCCACTTCGCCAAGGATTCATGACCTTGGCGCATGCCCTCGAATGCTCCAGGGGCGAGACTGCGCCAGCGTCGCGCGAACATAGGCACGAATTCGCGAGCGAACCTGAATTGCTGCGGCGTTGGATCGACGCGCGCACGCCCGCCGATCGCCGCAGTGTATCCGCCGTTGCTACGTCGCGTAAGCGACACGAGTGCGGTGTGCAGGGCATCAGGCAGGCCGGCTGCGCCAGGAGCCACGGCAAGAATGGACTGGCGCACGGACGCCTGCGGGAAGCGAATGCCGAGCTGGTTGCAGAACGAAGAGGCCCAGGCCCCTCCTGCCATGACCACCGTGTTGGTCCGGATTGTGCCTGTTTCGGTCACTACGCCGCTCACCCGGCCGGCACGGAGCTCTATGCCGCGAGCGGCGCAGTGCTGGTGCACCGTGCCGCCAGCCGTCATGATCGCACGCGCGACCACGGGCACAGCCTTCGAAGGGTCTGCCGTTCCGTCGGTTGGAGAGAATACGCCGCCTTTCCATTTGCGGCCCGTCGCTTTGCCTCTCTCGCTCGCTTCGTTCGTGCTCAACATCTGTGTCGTAACGCCGACCGTCTTTGCAAAATCGCGCCACTTCGCCCAGCCGGTCAGCTCATTTTCGTCATTCGACAGATAGAGAAGCCCGCAGCGGCGGAACCCCGTGTCTTCCCCGGTCTCCTGTGCTACTGTCTCCCAAAGATCGAGACTCTTGGTGGCAATCGGTAGCTCGCGCGCGTCGCGATTCTGTTGACGACACCATCCCCAATTGCGACTGGACTGCTCGGCGGCGACACGCCCCTTTTCGAGCAAGGCGACCTTAACGCCGCGGCGGGCGAGATAGTACGCCGTGAACACGCCCACCACGCCGCCGCCAATGACGACGACGTCAGCCTCTTGAGGCAGAGACGGGCTTGATTCAATATGGATGAGCGGCGCACTCATGAAGCGAGGACTCCCGGCGTTTGACCTATCGTAGCTGAGCATTCGCGGCAGGTGCTCTGCGGGAATTTGTGATTAGACGGAATATTCTGCGGTTTGCCGACTTCTGTTCAAGCTATTATTGTGAGAACACGTCGCTGGCGCCCACCTCATTCGCCAAAGCACCAGGGCATCAAGCTTTGAGCGCGTGCGGTCGTGCCGTGCACAACGATAGTGCGCTTGTGCGTAAAAGACAGGCCGCCTGAGAGTTCTCTCGTCGCGGCGGCAATCTCAATCTAGTCCGGTTCGGTAATTGATCTCCGACGTTTGGCGGCGCAGACTGAAATGCCAGATGGCACTTCGTTTTCAGAACTTCCTGCTGCCCATACGGCGCGTTTCGGCGACTCTGGGGTGATTGAAGCAGTCAAACTCGCGAATGCCGGGTCAATGTCGATCAATGGCAGAAGTTCTAAAGGGAAGCTGGATGAGCCTTGTCCAGGAACAGACCTCCACAAGAGCAATCAAGCTGGATGGGACTGTTAGCTCCAAGAACTTCGATTCAGTGATCGAGTTGGCCGCTCGTCCGATGTTTTGGCTTGAGCGACAGCTTTCTCCTGTTGAGCACCAAGCTTTGAATCATGTCGCACTCTCCGAACAGGGAATGGCAAAATGAGCGGCGAATTTTCGACCTGTCCGATCGTCGCGGCGGCAACAATGGCCGAAGAGCCAATCCGCAGCAGAATGACCCAACGCCGTTGAAACGGGAGACTGTTCAAATGGCCTCTGCCTCTCAGGCTGTAGCTTCGGAAGATGTGGCACTCTCGGTGCGCGACCTGACCGTGAGCTTGCCGGCCGGGATGGAGCGGGCTCACGCCGTCGAGAACGTCTCCTTTGATCTGAAGCGCGGTCAGATACTGTGCATCATTGGAGAGTCCGGATCGGGCAAGTCGGTCACAGCCAATGCGATCATGGGGCTTCTGCCCAAGGCGATACGTGTTACCTCGGGTTCGATCGACCTGAATGGGACCAACATCGTAGCCATTTCGCCCGATAAGCTCCGCAACCTTCGCGGCCGCGTCGTCTCGATGATCTTTCAAGATCCGCTCTCAGCGCTCAATCCGCTGATGACCGTGGGCGCGCAGATCGAGGAAGTGATGGCAGCGCACGACGTTGGGACCGCGAAATCCCGTCGCAGCCGCGCCATAGACTTGTTGGTTGAAGTCGGTCTTCCCGATCCGCAACTCATGTATCACCAGTATCCATTCCGGCTTTCGGGCGGGCAACGGCAGCGGGTGATGATCGCCATGGCCCTGGCTCTTGAGCCCGCGATCCTGATTGCGGACGAGCCGACGACCGCACTCGACGTGACGACGCAGGCGCAGATCCTCAAACTGATCCGCGACATTCAGCGCCGCAAGGGAATGAGCGTGATGTTCATCACCCATGACTTTGGAGTCGTGGCGGAGATTGCCGATTCCGTTGTGGTGATGGAGAAGGGCCATTGCGTCGAGCAAGGCAGTGCCGAGCAAGTGCTCAAGTCGCCCAGTCACCTCTATACGCGCCGCCTGATCGCGGCCGTGCCGCACCTGACCGGCAAGGACCGCAATCCGTTGGAAGCCGCCGACAGGGCGTCAATCCTGAAGGTCGAGTGTCTGGTCAAGACCTATCGCAGCGGCAGTGCGCTTTTCCGCACGCAGCGCATCGTGACTGCGGTCAATGGTGTCTCGTTCGATCTCACGCAGGGCCGCACGCTAGGCGTTGTCGGAGAAAGCGGTTCGGGCAAATCGTCGCTCGGCCGGCTGCTGATCAAGCTCATGGAGAGCGACGGTGGCTCGATTCTGTTCGAAGGCCGCGACGTCGCCGGGCTTACCGAGGCCGAGTTTCGGCCGCTGCGGCCAAAAATCCAGATGATCTTCCAGGATCCTTTTGCGTCGCTCAACCCGCGCTCGACGGTCGGGCAAATTCTCACAGTAGGGCCGGTCGCGCACGGCGTGCCGCACAGAGAGGCTGGTGAGCGGGCGCGTGAGCTTCTGTCCCATGTGGGCCTGGATTCAGGCGCCTTTGAACGCTATCCGCACGAATTCTCCGGCGGGCAGCGCCAGCGCGTCGGCATCGCCCGGGCGCTGATGTTCAAACCAAAATTGCTGATCGCCGACGAAGCCGTCTCCGCGCTTGACGTGTCAATCCAGGCCCAGATCCTGAAGCTGCTGGACCAGATTCAGCGGGAGACTGGCGTCTCGATGATCTTCATCACGCATGATCTGCGCGTCGCCAGCCAGATCTGCGATGAAATTGCGGTTATGCATCGAGGACAGATCATCGAACGCGGACCGCCGTCGCAGATCTTCCTGGACCCGAAATCCGCCTACACGCGCGAGCTCGTCGCTGCCATCCCCGGCGAGCAGCCAAGGGGCGCTCGCGCGCTCGCGGGAGTCAATGAACACCGGCGGGACACAGCCAAGAACGAGGAGAGGTCATGACGGAAGCTTATTTTGACTCGAGCTATTCACGGCGCAATGCACTTCGATTGATGGTGGCCGGTGCTGCCGGCCTCGCTGCACCAGGCCTGTTGGGTACGCCCGCCTTCGCTCAGAAGGCCTCCGCCAAACCGAGCGGTCGCATCGTCGTCGGACTTGGACAAGAGCCGACCGTCTTCAATCCGCTAATGGCGCACATTGAAGTCGATGATGGTGTGCATTTCTCGGTTTTCGACGCGCTCTTCCGGATCGACCCAAAGGGTGAGATTCAGCCCAATCTTGCCACCGAAGTGCCAAACCAGAAGAACGGCGGCATTTCGGAGGACGGTCTCAAATGGCGCATCCGTCTGCGTGACGGTGTGCGCTGGCACGACGGCAAACCCTTCACGGCCGAGGATGTGAAATTCACCCTCGAACTGATCACCAATCCGAACTTCCGGAGTTGGCGCACAGCCGGCCATGCCGTCGTGCGCGACATCACGGTGATCTCGCCCACGGAGATCTCTTGGCGAATGGAACAGGTTTTTGCGCCTTATCTGTCGTTCCTGACCGAAACCTTCATCGTGCCCAAGCACATTCTGGAGAAGGAGCCCAATCCAAATAACGCCGCCTTCAACCAGGCGCCGGTCGGCACCGGTGCATTCAAATGGAGCAAGCGGGTCGCAGGCGATCATCTTGAGCTCGTGGCTAACCCCGATTATTTCGGAGAAGGCCCACACATCGAGAAGCTGATCTTCAAATACATTCCCGACCTCACCGTCCTCTACACCCAGTTCAAGAGCGGCGACGTAGACCTGATGGGGCAGCCGTACATCACAGCTGATCATTACGAGGAAGCCAAGGCGCTGGCGAACCGAGTGGTGACACTGGTCCCAAAGGCTTCATTCGAGTCCTTTTACCTGAATCTGGAGCGCCCACAGTTCAGGGAACTTGCAGTCCGTGAAGCGCTCTACGCAGCCATCGACAAGGAATCGATCATCCAGGGGCTCTATTACGGCGTGCCGACTCCGACGGAGACCTTCATGCCGAGGCAGTCCACCTACTATAATCCCAACCTTCCGGCACACGCATATAATCTGGACCGCGCGCGCCAGATCCTGGACCAAGCCGGCTGGGTACCCGGGCGGGATGGCGTTCGTGCCAAAAGCGGCGTCCGTCTGTCCTTTGCCAGCTCGACCACGTCAGGCGATCCGCTTCGCGAGCAGGTGCAGCAGTTCTTGCAGCAGACATTTGCTCAGTTGGGCGTCGAGATGAAGATATCGAACTTGCCCGCCGCGGTGATGTGGGGCGAGTTCTGGCAGCAATCGCAATTCGATTCCGTGATCGTCGGCAGCACGTATCTGATCGGCGCCGACCCGGACGTGACCAATCGCTTGCACTCGCGTGCGATTGCGGCGAAGGGCGGGCGCGGTTCGAATAATGCGCAGTATTCAAATCCGGAGGTCGACGCCCTGCTCGACCAAGGCGCTCGCAGCTTCGATCCGGACGCGCGGCGCTCGATCTACCGTCGGGTACAAGAGCTCGTTCGTCGCGACCTGCCCTTCCTGCCGCTGTACCAAACCAATTCGGTCCAGGGTAACAAGAAGGGCATTTCTGGCGTCGTGCCGAACGTCAACACGCGCACCGAATCCTGGAACGCGCTGGCTTGGTCTTGGGCGAGTTGACGTATCGCCGCCCGAGGCCCGGATAGGCGCAGGGCGGCGACCGACTAGGCGCTGTCAAGCTAACATGGAGACTCGAATGCCCGGGTTCCTGCTTAATCGTTTTTCGCAGAGCATCGTGCTGTTGGTGATCGTCTCGATCATCGGCTTCACGGTGCTCAACTTCATGCCGGGCGGTCCTCTCGCGCAGTTCGGGCTGGATCCCGGCATGACCCAGAAGGACATTGAGCGACTGGCAGAGCAGCTCGGGCTGAACCGGCCGCTGTGGATTCAGTATTTTGATTGGGCGTGGCGGCTGCTTCAAGGCGACTGGGGACACTCTTTCCGCGACGGCACGCCGGTGCTGGCGGTGATTGGGCGCCACCTCTTCGCGACGTTGCTGCTCATGGGCACCTCCACGGCACTGGCCATCGCCATTGGTTCCTGGATCGGGATCCGCGGTGCCACCCACCGCTATTCCCTGTTCGACTATTGCGCGACGATCGGCGCCATGGTCGCGCTGTCGGTCCCGACCTTCTGGTTCGGTCTCGTCGGCATCTATATCTTTACGTTGAAGCTCGGTTGGGTGCCTGCAGGGAACATGTACACGATCGGCGACGGATCGGTGCTGGATTACTTGCATCACCTGATCTTGCCAAGCTTGGTGCTGTCTCTGGTCCATGTCGCGGTCTGGAGCCGCTACATGCGCACGGCGACTCTCGATGCGCTGAGCCAGGATTTCGTCAAGACGGCTCGCGCCAAGGGCCTGAGTGAGCGCCGCATCCTGCTGAAGCATGTCGTCGGCAACGCGCTGTTGCCGATGATCACGCTGGCTGGGGTGCAGTTGCCGAGCATTCTGACCGGCGCGTTGGTCACTGAGACCATCTTTACCTGGCCGGGAATGGGGCGGCTGTTTCTCGACAGCCTCGGCTACAGTGATTATCCGATGGTCATGGGGCTGTTGATATTCTCAGCCATCCTTGTCGTGCTTGGCAATCTCGTCGCAGACATCCTTGTCGCACTCGTCGATCCGCGCATTCGTCTCAGCTGAAGACGCAGGCTCGTGCCGTCAACAGGAGTCCCAATTATGACTGACATCGCCGCCCACCTCCCTCCAATTCGCTGGTGGCACAGCCGCGGGGTGCGCCGCTTCATGCGCCACCACCTGGCGCTGCTCGGATTCGCGATGATCGCCCTGCTCGTGTTGGCGTGCGTCTTGGGCCCCTATGCCTTGCCTTACGACTCGCTCCACATTGATATGCGCGCCCGTTTTGCTCCTCCGTTGAGTGGTCATCATTATTTCGGCACTGACCCGTTGGGGCGAGACTTGGCTGTGCGGCTGTTGATGGCTGGGCGCGTCTCACTGCTGGTGGGATTCTCCGCGATGTTGTTGTCAACGCTGATCGGAACGCTCGTTGGCGTGACCGCAGGCTATCGCGGCGGCTGGATCGGAGCGGCGCTGATGCGCACGGTGGATGGCTTTCTTTCCTTCCCCTCGATTTTCCTCGTGCTGGCGTTGGCGGCGACGCTCCGGCCCAGTCCGACGATGATCACTGTCATCATCGCTGTCACGAGCTGGATGGAGGTTGCCAGGATCGTCGAAGCCGAGGTCCGTTCGCTGCGCGAGCGCGAGTTTGTCCAGGCCGCGCGCATGGTCGGTCTGAGCGGCAGGCATATCATGCTTCGCGAAATTCTGCCCAATGCCACCGGTCCGATCATTGTGGCCGCAAGCCTCACCGTCGCCCGTGCGATTCTTCTGGAGGCCTATATCAGTTTCCTCGGTTACGGCATCCAACCACCGCTGCCCAGCTGGGGCAATCTGCTCAACGGCGCCCAGCAATATCTGGCCAGCGCTCCCTGGCTTGCCATCATTCCAGGCGCGGCGATTACGATCGCAGTGACCAGCTTCAACTTCATCGGCGACGGGTTGCGCGATGCGCTTGACGTTAGAGATGACCACATTTGACGGCTTGAGCCCAGGTGGCAGGCAGCGGACAGCGTTGAAGGCTATCCGGCAGAACCTCCTGATAGCGTAGACGTCGCAAGCACCGCGTTGGCTGATCAGAATCCGTCTTGTCAGTAATCCAAGGCCACCTTTAACACCCGAGAAGTCAGCGACATGCACGAGCCCAGAGCCGCAGAGAAGGACACGCCCTATTGGTGGGAAGCCGCACCACTTAGGTCGCTGCCTCAACAGACTCTTCCCAAGAAACTTGACGTACTGATCGTGGGCGCTGGCTATGCCTCTCTTTCGGCCGGGCTGGTGCTGGCGCGCGAGGGACGCTCGGTTGCGGCCTTTGACGCGATGACTCCGGGCGAGGGCGCCTCGACGCGCAACGGTGGAATAACCAGCGCAAGCATACGGCCGGATTACGCGGCGATCTCCCGACGCTTCGGCGAAGACAAGGCGTTGGCAATCGAGGCCGAAGGCAAGATCGCCCGCGAATTCCTTTACGATTTCATCAAGACTGAAGGGCTCGCCTGTGATTTCCGACTGGTCGGGCAGTTCAAGGGCGCGTTCGGATATGAGCAGTACGACACGATGGCGCGTAGCGCGGAAGTATTAGCGAAGAGGCTGCGGATCGAGTCTCACGCCGTACCCTATGCCGAGCAGCGCAGTTACATCGGCACCGATGTCTACCGGGGTGGAACAGTCCGGATGGATATCGGTGGGCTACAACCGGCGAAGTTTCACGCTGAACTGCTTCGCGTGGCGCTCGCTTCGGGCGTCGCGGTTCATGCGGACACGCCCGTCATCTCAATTGAGAGGGACGGCTCCGGATTCCGCATCGTGACCTCGGCCGGTTCGGTGCAGGCGCGTCGGGTTCTGGTTTGCACGAATGGCTATACTGATAGCGCCGTTCCCTTCCTGCGCCGCAGGCTGGTCCCGGTTCGCAGCCGGATCATTGCAACCGAGGAGCTCGCACCTGACGTCATGGCGCGGCTGATGCCCAAACGCATGATGATGACCGAGAACCGCCAGATCGGGTTCTATTACCGCCCATCGCCCGACGGCAAACGTATCCTGTTAGGGGGGCGCGACAGCTCTCGTGTCGGTAACCCGGTGGCTCCAAAGCTCCTGCTGCGCAAGGGGCTGGTGAACCTTTTCCCCGAACTCGAGAATGTTCGCCTTTCGCACAGCTGGTTCGGCAATGTGGCGATGAATCGCGACATGCTCCCGCGCATCTTCGAAGAGGACGGTGTGGTTTATGCCACTGGCTTCTGCGGTTCAGGCGTCGTCTGGGCGCCTTGGATCGGGATGCACGCGGCCCACAAGCTGATGGGAAACCACGAACGGGCGCGCACCGCCTTTGACTTCCGTCCGCCGGACTCCATCCCGCTCTATCGTGGCGATCCCTGGTTCATGCCCGCCATGATCTGGGGATATCGGATGCAGGATCATTTCGCGCTGTGGCGCGACCGCCGCTGACGGCTGGAAGCTCCATCGGGCATTCTCAAAGGTACAACCCGGGTCATGGAGCTGGCGGCACTGCCGCCTCTCGAAAGAAGAGCATCGATGCACTACGTATCCACGCGCGGACATTCAGGTCGCAGACAGTTCTGCGAGACATTGCTTGAAGGCCTCGCCGAGGACGGCGGGCTGTACGTACCTGAGACCTACCCGCGTGTGGACGCCGCTACATTGGATGCATGGCGTTCCTTGTCCTATCCCAGCCTCGCCTTCGAGGTCCTGTCGCTCTACGTCAGCGATATTCCGCCCGCTGACCTGAAGGCAATCTGCGAAAAGACCTACACGCCCGAGATATTTGGAGCCTCGAGCATCGTTTTGCTTCGAAAGCTGGAGACGCGGCTTTACCTCCAGGAATTGTCGAACGGTCCTACGCTGGCGTTCAAGGACATGGCCATGCAGTTGCTCGGCAATCTGCTCGAGTACGAACTGGCACGCCGGCACGACGAATTGAACATTCTTGGGGCCACCAGTGGCGACACCGGGAGCGCTGCGGAATACGCAATGCGCGGCAAGAAGGGGGTGCGGATCTTCATGATGTCGCCCCTCGGACGGATGAGCTCCTTTCAGCAAGCTCAGATGTTCAGCCTGCAGGACGCCAACATCCACAACATCGCCATAGATGGCGTGTTCGACGATTGCCAAGACATCGTCAAATGTGTGTCCAGCGATCTGGAATTCAAACGACAATATAAGATAGGTGCAGTGAATTCGATCAACTGGGCCCGACTGGTCGCGCAGGTCGTCTATTACTTCTCCGGCTATTTTCAAGTCTCCGAAGGGAGGTCAGCAGGCGTTGACTTTTCCGTGCCTTCAGGAAACTTCGGAAACATCTGCGCTGGTCATGTTGCGCGCATGATGGGACTTCCAATATCCCGTCTCGTCCTTGCGACCAACGAAAACGACGTGCTCGACGAGTTTTTCCGCACCGGCGTTTATCGCGCCAGAAGCCGAGCTGACACGCTTGAAACATCGAGCCCTTCCATGGATATTTCCAAGGCGTCAAATCTCGAGCGGTTCATCTTCGATTTACTCGGTCGCAACGCCAGTCGGACGAAATCGCTGTTTGAGAACCAACTTCGGAAATGCGGTTCGTTCGACCTCAGCGGTGATCCCAGCTTCGTAACGGCGGCGGCGCGTTTTGGATTCCGCAGCGGCAGGAGCACCCATGCCGATCGACTGGCGACGATCCGTGACACGTGGGACCGCTACAACACAATGATCGATCCTCACACTGCGGATGGTGTGACGGTCGGGCGCATGCATGCGAACCCCGAGACGCCGATGCTTGTGCTCGAAACTGCACAGCCAATCAAATTCGCTTCGACGATCAAGGAAGCGTTAGGCCGGCAGCCAGATCGTCCGCAACGGTTCGATGGACTAGAAGGGCTGCCGAGGCGAGTCAAAGTCCTTCCCCCGGATGGACGGGCCGTGAAGAACTACATCGCCGACGTCGTGCAGGGTGCGACGTGCTGAAGGGTCGGTTTCGGATCGAGGAGTGTTTCAGCCTCGGCCATATCTACGGAGTTGTCATGCGACGAGGTTCGCAACGCAAAAGCGACCGCGACGTTGCAAGCACGCCTGAGGATGGCGACCGGTGTCAGCGGACGCGAGTAAAGTTGCGGTCGGCCCTCACGGGTTCGGCGGGTCTTGGCGCGAAGCTGACCTTGGCGCACGAGCCGCTGACAGCAGATTGTCTCTTCTACCGTATCATCAATGCAATACCCTGCCGAACTTTGCGTCAGTCTGATCGCGTAATGCTGTCGGAGCCAAGGTACGCTGCAATTCGTGTGAACATCGTCAGACGGACCTCGCCGTGTCAGGCACTGACGATTAGTCCGGTAACCCAAGCGAGAGACGTCGACGCATCATGGCAACCGCAGCTACCCAGGCCGGAGATCGCGCGAACGAAGACGTGGCCCTGATCCCTTTCGCGAGAGCGCACCTGAAAGGTGCGCTGAAGCTCTCGCAGGAGATGTCTTGGCCGTATCTGCTCAAGGATTGGGAATTTGCGCTGCAGCTTGGCCGCGGTTTCGTGGTGACGAGTGCGGGTGCTGTGGTAGGGACCGCGCTGTGGTGGCCTTACGGCGACACCCATGCTTCCGCCGGAATGATCATCGTCTCGAAAGCCGTTCAGGGACGGGGTTACGGGGCCCGGCTGATGGACGCGCTGCTCGCGGCGGCACGACCACGGATCATCACGCTGAATTCGACGGCAGAGGGCCTTGCGCTTTACGCACGCCGCGGCTTCGCGAGCATCGGCATGCTGCACCAGCATCATGGCGTTCCTCGCCAGCGCCGCGACACGCCGCCGCTCTCAAACGTCAGATTGATGGTTCCATCGGACTTCGGGGCGATCGTGGAACTCGATCACGAGGCCTCCGGCTGGACGAGGCGCGAGATGCTGAACCGGCTGATCGAGGTCGGCGACGGCTACGTCCTCTTGCGTGACGGCACGCCCCGCGGCTACGCCATTTCCCGTCTCTTCGGCCGCGGGCATGTCATCGGCCCTGTGGTTGCCGAGAGCCCGACTGATGCGCGCGCATTGATCGAGGCCGCGCTCGCGCCCCTCGGGAGTGTCTTCGTCCGGATCGACACCTCTGCCTCCTCGCAGCTCGGGGACTGGCTCGAAAGCATCGGGCTGCAGCAGGTCAGCGACGCCACCACCATGGTCCTGGGGGCGCAGACGCCATCGACCGGGCCAGCGCGCAGGTTCGCGGTCGCCAACCAGTCGTTCGGCTAGGAGACCTTGAGATGCAACGCTGGGATATGCGCGGGATCGATGTCCACAACGCCGCGCCATGCGAAATAGCCGCGACGGTCGGCGCGTTGGCGACGCCGGCCCTCCTGCTCGACAAAGACCGGCTGGATCGCAATCTCGCCCGTCTGTCCTCTCGTATGGCCGCGGCTGGCGTCGTGCAGCGCCCCCATATGAAAACCGCGAAATCCATTGAGGTCGCCCGGCGCGCCTATCCCTCCGGGCCCGGGCCGATCACCGTCTCCACCTTGGCGGAGGCTGAGTACTTCGCGCAGTACGGTTTCCGTGACGTGACATATGCCGTCGGCGTGGCACCGCACACCGCTGAAAGGGCGATCCGTCTCCGCAAAGCCGGCGTTGACCTTAAGGTGCTGCTCGATTCCCCTGAACAGGCGGCGATGTTGGGCACGGCCGCGCACGCCGCCGGCGTGACGCCCTCCGCCTTCATCGAGATCGACTGCGACGGCCATCGCGGGGGGCTGACCGCCACCGATCCCAAACTCATCGCCGTCGCGGCGGCCCTGGCCGAGGCCGGCGTCACGCTCGCCGGCATTCTCACCCATGCCGGCGAATCCTACAGCCTTTACACGTCCGATGCTCTCGTCGCGGCAGCAGAGAACGAAAGGGCCGTGGCCGTGGCGGCCGCGGAGACATTGCGGGCGGCGGGGCATGAATGCCCGGTCGTGAGTGTCGGTTCGACGCCGACCGCCCATTTCGCCGATGACCTGACCGGTGTCACGGAGATGCGGGCCGGCGTCTACATGTTCTTCGATCTGGTGATGCACGGCGTCGGTGTCTGCACGACCGACGACATCGCGATCTCGGTTCTCGCCACCGTGATCGGCACGAAGCCGGAGAAGGGATGGATTTTGGTCGATGCGGGCTGGATGGCACTGTCACGCGATCGGGGCACCGCGGCGCAGCGGGTCGACCAAGGTTACGGTCTCGTCTGCGATCTGTCCGGCCAACTCTATCCGAACCTGATCGTCGCGCAGGCGAGCCAGGAGCACGGCATCCTCGCCATCAGGCCCGGATCGGCTGCAGCCCTCCCGCATATCCCGATCGGGGCGAAGGTCAGGATTCTGCCCAACCATGCCTGCGCGATGGCGTCACAGCACGAACTTTACAATGTCATCTCGGCAGGAAGTGACGCAATCGAAGCTCAGTGGCCGCGGATGCGCGGCTGGTAGACCTGAAACAGAATCGGGCGGCCATTTGCGCATGCCCAGCTTCCGCTGGTCGGCGCCTATTACCGGATCAAGGATCGCTTCCAATGACCTCGGCCGTTCGACACCTGACGGAAGCCGGCTTCCTCGGCAAATTCTACATCGACGGAGAATGGCGCAAGCCCAGCGGATCGGCGATGGCGGTCGTCGTCAACCCGGCGGCCGAGCAGCCAATCGCCGAAGTCGCGCTCGGAAACGACGAGGACGTGGAATACGCGGTCGCCGCGGCCAGACGAGCCTTCGCGGGCTGGTCTTGCAAGCCGGCTCCGGAGCGTGCAGCGCTGCTCGACCGGATCCATGGTTTGCTCCTGGAGCGGCTCGAGCTGTTCGCGCAGGCGATCACGAGCGAGATGGGGGCCGCTATCACCTATGCGCGCCGCGCCCAGGTGCCGCTGGCCGCCGAACATATCCGCGTCGCGCGTGACAATCTCGCGACCTATTCTTTCATCAGCCCGCGCGGCAGCACCGCCCTCATGCGCGAGGCGATCGGCGTCTGTGGTCTCATCACCCCTTGGAATTGGCCTCTCTACCAGATCACAGCCAAGGTCGGTCCGGCGCTCGCGGCGGGCTGCACGGTGGTGTTGAAGCCAAGCGAATTGTCGCCCCTGAGCGCCTTGATGTTCGCCGAGGTGATCGACGATGCCGGTTGTCCGCCCGGCGTATTCAACCTCGTCAATGGGACCGGTCCCGTCGTGGGCACCGGTCTGGCGTCGCATCCGCAGGTCGACATGGTCTCGATCACCGGCTCGAGCCGTGCCGGAGTTCTCGTTGCGCAGGCGGCTGCGCCCACCGTCAAGCGGGTTGCCCAGGAACTCGGTGGCAAGTCGCCAAATATCATTCTGCCGGATGCCGAGCTGAGCCGGGCCGTTCCACTCGGCGTCGGCGCCGCTTTCCGCAATCTCGGCCAATCCTGCAGCGCGCCGACGCGCATGCTTGTGTCCCGCTCGCAGATGGCGGAGGTTGAGGCTCTCGCCGCGGCGGCTGCTTCCGAAATAGTGGTCGGCGATCCGCTTTCGGAATGCACGACCCATGGTCCGATCGCCAACCGGCCGCAGTTCGAGCGCGTCCAGACTATGATCGACGTCGGCCTGGAGGAACGCGCCAAGCTTGTCATTGGCGGGCCGGGGCGGCCCGACGACCTTCAGATCGGCCTCTATGCGCGGCCGACGATCTTCTCGAACGTCCGTCGCGACATGAGGATAGCTCAGGAGGAGATCTTCGGCCCGGTGTTGTCTATCATTCCATACGATTCGGTTGACGAGGCGATCGAGATCGCCAACGACACGGTCTACGGCCTCGGCGCGCATGTGCAGGGCACTGATATGGACACCGCGAGGAAAGTGGCTGGGCAGATCCAGTCCGGTCAGGTCCATCTCAACTATCCCGACTGGGATCCGAACGCACCTTTTGGCGGATACAAGCGTTCCGGGAACGGCAGGGAATACGGCTGCGAAGGCCTGGAAGAATATCTCGAGACCAAAGCCGTTCTCGGATTTTATCAATGAAACGCTACCTCTAGGCGAGCTGTTCAAAACTAAGATGCTGCATGCAAGGTAGCGCCGAGCCATTGAGGAGCGCGAAGTTAAATCATTAGATCAGATTGCACTGTTCCTGCAGCCATGAAGCAAGATAGTTCGCTTTCCCAGACAGTTCAGTTTCTCCCGCCCAGATAAGGCCATAGTGGCTTTCGTCAGGATCGAAACCGGCAGGTGCGATGAGCCGCCCTCTATCTACGTCGTCCGTTGCAAGGACCCGCGGGCTGAGGGCAACGCCCAATCCGGCCAATGCTGCTTCAACGATGAGGAAGTGGTGATCGTAGAAGCGTATCTCCGTGGGGCGCCGCACCGACGGGTGGGTGGAAAGCCACCGCGACCAAGCGTCCGCCCGAGTCTTCGAACCTAGGGCGATGTAGTTTCCTGAGGCAAACACCGGCGCGAGCTGAGGGCTCATGACCGGTCCTACCCTTTCAGGAAAAAGGCGCCGGACGTGCCACGCCTCTGGGAGCGCAAAGTCGAGCCGACGTATAGCAAGATCGACCCGATCGCGGCGAAACTCGACGGGGCCGCCGGCGACTGAGAGATGTAGAGCGATGTTAGGATGGACGGCCTGAAAGTTTGCAAGCCGTGGAATAAGCCAGCGCATAGCGACTGAAGGCTCGCATGAGAGAACGAGGGAATTCTGCTGTGCGTTGGCAGCACGCAAGCTCTCAACGGTTGTCGCCAGCTCGGTGAAGAAACGGCCGAGGGTGAGGTTGAGCACTTCCCCAGAAGCCGTGAGGCGCAAGCCACGTCCGCTTTTTTCAAAGAGTTTGAAGCCAAGGTCTTCCGAGAGTTTGGTGATACGGCGGCTCACAGCCCCATGGGTCAAGGCAAGGCTGTTCGCGGCAAGCCGAACCGACCCCAGCCGCGCAGTGGTCTCGAACGCACGTAAGTCGTCCAACGAAGGTATTTCTGATCGCCTCATTGGTGACCTGATATCACTGATGTAGCGCAAAAACTATCGCTTTTCATGCTGGATTAGCTTGGCATAATTGATCCATGCGAACCAATGGCGAATACACAATCGGTATTCTGGCCGATGACCTGACCAGCGCCGCCGATGGGGCCGGTCCGTTTGTCGAGCGGTGCCTGCGAGCCGTTGTCGGCCGACGTCGGAGGCCGCTAGAGGATGCAAAGATCATCGCCGTCGATAGCGGATCGCGATCGGTACCAGCTTCGCAAGCGGCACAGCGGGTGTCGGAACTTGCCGAGCAGCTCGCTTCACGGGATGTCCTCTACAAGACCGTGGACTCGACTCTTCGCGGGCATGTGACGGCCGAGATGGAAGCGGCCTTCGTGGCAAGCGGCCGCAAGATGCTGGTCTTTGCACCGGCGTTCCCCGGCGCTGGGCGTACAACCGTCAGCGGCATTCAGCTTGTGGGCGGCATTCCTGTCGCGGAGACCGAATACGGTCGCGACCCCGTCCATCCTGCGCGACATTCTCGGCTGGCTGAGCTCGTTCCGGCCTCCATTGGAAGCGTCGTCATCCTTGATGCTGCGACACAGGCCGATCTCGACAAACAAGTTGCCGCCCTGCCGGATCCGGAGTCGATCCTATGGGTGGGCTCTCCGGGCATGGCCCTTGCTCTGGCGAAGCGTCTTGCGCCGCTTGCGGTGGCGTCGAACGTGACCGTCACGGTTTGTGGCGACATTCTTGTTGCTATCGGCAGCGCCAATCCGCGCAGCCATCGTCAGGCCGACTGCATTGCAATGGAGCCTGGAATCGCTCTGCTGCGGGCTCCGATCGAACGGATGAATGATCCCGGATCCGTCCTGCACGACATTGCCCAAACTGCGGCTCGACGGTTGGCCGACGAGCGTTTCGACATGGTGATCGCCACAGGCGGGGACACCATGGAGGCGATCCTGGATGGCCTGGACATTTATGAGTTCGAGATCCTGCAAGAGCTCGAGCCGGGCTTTCCGCTTGGCCGCACGTCCCTCGGAGATGGACGAGAGCTACTGATCGCCATGAAGGCAGGCGGCTTTGGCGACGACGATACGCTGCGTCGTGCGATCACGCAGCTCCGCCTCGGCACCTCGGTATCAGAACTGGTTGTATCATGACCCAATCCGCTCCCCTCGCCATCACAATGGGCGATGCCTCCGGCATCGGCCCGGAGATCGTGGCGAAGACATTGGCCAAAGCCGGCGAAGGCACGGTCGTATTCGGCAGCTACGTCGTGATGGAGAATATCGTCCACCGTCTGGGCCTCGAGCTGACGGTCAGGCGTATCGCCGGACCTGAAGAGGCGCGCTCTGAGCCGCGGTCCATTGAGGTTGTCGAGGCGACGCAAATCATCGCGCCGCCTCCGCTCGGGGGCGTCAGCGCCATGTCCGGCCAAGCTTCCTTCGATGCCATCGTCGCCGCCGTCGCGGCAGCCAAGGCCGGCAAGGTCAGCGGCATCGTCACCGCACCGATCAACAAGGAAGCGATGGCAAACGCGGGCATTCGCTATCCCGGGCACACCGAAATCCTCGCCGACTATGGTGGTGCGAAGCGCGTTGCCATGATGCTGGCGAACGACGATATCCGCACGGTTCTCGTCACCATCCACACGTCGCTGCGCAAGGCCATCGACCAAGCGGATTTCGATGCCCAGATGTCAGCGATCCGGCTCGCAAATGAGGGCGGCAAGGCCCTCGGGATCGCGGCGCCGCGCATTGCGGTCGCAGGGCTCAACCCCCATGCCGGCGAAGGTGGTCTCTTCGGCGACGAAGAAATCCAGATCATACGGCCTGCGATCGAAGCAGCCCGCGCCGAGGGCGTCGACGCCAGTGGCCCCTGGCCCGGGGACACTGTCTACATGCAGGCCCGCAAGGGCCGCTTCGATGTGGTCGTGGCCCAATATCACGATCAGGGCCTGATCCCGGTGAAATATCTCGGCCTCGAAAAGGGTGTGAACATCACGCTCGGCCTGCCGTTCGTCCGTACAAGCCCTGATCACGGCACGGCATTCGACATTGCAGGCCGAGGCATCGCCGACACCGGCAGTCTCGAGACCGCCCTGACTTACGCGCGAAGGCTCGTCGCCGCGCAAATTAAGACCAAAGAAGGGGTAGTCTAATGGGCCTTCGCTTCATCTTCATGCTCACGCGCAACGATCGCACCGTCGAGGACGCCTCTGAACAACTCAAGACCGCCCTCAGCCTTGGCGTTCGCCACATCGGTTTCAAGGACATCGGCCTGCCGATCGATCGACTCAAAGTTCTCAACCAGGTCATCAAGGCAGACGGCGCCACCTCCTATCTCGAAGTCGTCTCACTCGACCGGCAAAGTGAGATCGTTTCGGCGAAAGCGGCGGTTGAAATCGGCGTCGACGTCTTGCTCGGCGGCACACGTCTTGACGACGTGCTGCCGATCCTTGCTGGCACCGGCATTCAATACTGCCCCTTCCCGGGTCGCATTACCGGTCACCCGAGCGTGCTCGAAGGGAGCATCGAGGAGATCGTTGAGAGCGCCAAGGCGCTCGCCCTGCGGGAGGGCGTGTATGGCCTCGACCTGCTCGCCTATCGCTCCAAGGAAGACGTCCCGGCCCTCATCAAAGCGGTGTGCGCGGCGGTGCCCAAGCCCGTCTATGTGGCCGGCTCGATTGATACGCCTGAGCGGATCGCCATCCTGAAGGACGCAGGAGCCGCCGGCTTCACTATCGGCACGGCCGCGTTGGACGGCAAGTATCCGGCCGACGACAAGGACGTCGCTCGCCAGCTTGGGGCCATCATTCGTGACGTGGCCTCCCTGAACCGACATCTCTCCCCACTCCACAAGAAGAACCTGGCCAACTCGTTCGGGCAGCTCAAGGAGACTTGGTCTTCGAAGATCGCGGGTCAGATTAACGACATGCAGATCAAGCTCGCCAAGTTCGCGGGCGAGTTCGCCTGGCGCTTTCACAGGAGCGGTGACGAACTCTTCCTCGTGCACAAGGGCCGCCTGCTGATGAAGTTCCGTGATCGGGACGAGATCATCGAGCAAGGCGAGTTCATCGTGGTCCCGCATGGGGTAGAGCATTGCCCTGTCGCGCTGGACGACATCTGCGAGGTCGTGCTGCTCGAACCCGGCACATCCATGGATGCCGGCACCGCTCACGACCTCGAAGGCTAGACCGTCTGCCTGCGATCGGAACAAACGCCCGACGCTCGTGGTTCAGGACATCACTCGTCCCGGTGTCGCCGACCCAATCGCGACGGTCTGGGTCCATTTTGCTGGGGCATCGAAAAGCGGTCCGGTCTCCGTGGACAAGCAGGTCGCGTCGCCATTGCGCCGAACTGGGACGATCGCGCTTGAGCAGCTCGTATCGCACAAGCGCTCAAAAACCCGAACATCTTGCGAAGTTCTAGGTGATTTCAGCACATTCTATCGCGCGCACGATGCGATGAAGGGCTGATCGGAACTTTGCTTCCGCATTCTTGGCAGCTGAGGTTCGTTGGAACATGTCGCCCCAAGTCGAGCGCATTCACAGCGATGAGCGTCTCCCGGTCGAGGCCGACGTCGTCATCGTCGGCGGCGGCATCCTCGGCTCTACGGCCGCCTATTACCTGGCGAAGCGTGGCCTCTCTGTGGCGCTGCTCGAGAAGGGCCACGTCGCCTGTGAACAATCGAGCCGAAACTGGGGTTGGTGCCGCCAGCAGAACCGCGACCGGCGCGAACTGCCGCTCTCGGTGCTCTCCATGCGGCTGTGGGACGAGCTCACGCGCGATATCAATCGGGACCTAGGATTTCGGCGCTGCGGTCTCGTCTATGCGACCCACGACGAGGCTGTGCTCGCGGGCTGGGAAAAGTGGCGCGAGCTCGCCAGGGAGTACGACGTCGACACCCGGGTGCTGAGCCGGGCGGAGGTGGCCGAGCGCGTCCCCGAAGCGCGCGGCAAATGGGTCGGTGGGACCTATTCGGAGCGGGACGGCAAGGCCGAACCTGCGCTGGCCGCGCCGGCTATCGCCGAGGGGGCCAGAACTCTGGGCGCCACGATCCACCAGGGATGCGCCGCGCGGGCGCTCGACTTGGCCAATGGCAAGATTGCAGGCGTGCACACGGAGAAGGGCTATATCAGAACCAGCGCGGTGCTGTGCGCCGCCGGCGCCTGGTCCTCGCGCTTCCTTCGGCCGCTCGGAATCAGTTTCCCCCAAGCGAGCATCCGGCAGACCGCGCTGCGTTCTACCCCGACAATCAACATCGGCGAGGCGGTCTCGACACCCTACTGCACGATCACGCGCCGACTGGACGGCAGCTATACGCTTGCGATCAGCGGCAAGGCGAACCTCGAAATCACGCCCCAGGCGATCAGGTACAGCCGGGAATTCATGCCGCAGTTCTTGCGTCGCCTGAAGAACGTCAGGATTGGTGTCGGCCAATCGTTCGTTTCGGGGCCGGATTCAATGGCGGCGTTGCTGACCAACGATCGGATCTTCGAGCAGAATCGCGTGCTGGATCCTCCGCCCTTGAAATGGCTGGTGAACCAAGTGGTGAAGAGTGTCCGGAAAACCTTCCCCCAACTCGGCGAAATCAAGATCGATAGCGCCTGGGGCGGCTTCGTCGATTGCACGCCTGATGCAGTGCCTGTCGTGTCGAAGGTGGACGGGGTGGAAGGCCTCGTCCTCGCGGCGGGCTGCTCGGGTCACGGCTTCGGTTTGGGCCCGGGGCTCGGCTATCTGGCCGCACAGCTTCTCGTCAACGACACGCCTTGCGTCGATCCCGCACCGTTCCGGCTGTCGCGTCTGACCGACGGCTCGAAGCTGAACATCTCCGCCATCTGAAGATCGAGCCGGAAGTCAGGCTGACGCGTACCGAGCGAAGCCAAGGTTCCGGCAGACGAGTGAGCGGGACTCCATGTTTCCGTGCCGTCAAGTCCGCCGGCTTATGGACGCAAAACGGTAGGAGTTGGTCGAGTTCGTCAGGTTCTACGAAGAAACCTCAAGCTGCTCACGCGACGGCATCAGGAATTCCTCCCCAACCTGAGCCACTCCTTCGGAGTGGCTCTTTCTTTAAGGACAAGGCGATTTGGGCAATCGAGGTACCCCAGCCGACGATGCACCGTTCGACCCGCGACGAAAGATCGCCAGCGCGCCGCCGATGATTCAAGAGGCAGACGTCTCGCCCAGCGGACGAACGTTGCGCCGGCGTTCATGATATCAGCCGGATCAAAGGCGGTCTTGATCCGGCGCATCGCCGCGATACGCCCAACATCGCCGTATCGCTCCAGAAGGTGCTTTTTGAAACGACCGACGCCGTGCTCCGCGCTGAACGTGCCGCCGAGCGCCGCGGCCGTGTCGTAGAGTTGCAGCGACAGGCTGCCTTCGATCCGCTCGGTGAACTCCAGTCGGTCGACATCGGGAGGAACGAGCACGTTATAGTGCAGATTACCGTCGCCGACATGGCCATAGACGGACAGCTCAAGGTCGGCGTCATACGATCGCACCTGCGAACCGGCCAAATCCAGAAAGTGTTGAATAGACGAAAGCGGCACCGAGATGTCGTGCTTGACCGATCCGTTCCGGCATTTCTCGCCCTCGGGGATGGTCTCGCGGAGCCGCCACATCGCGGTCCGCTGCGATCCGCTCTGCGCCAGCAATGCGTCCTCGATCCATCCGGACTCTATCGCCTCGGCCAGAACGGCTTCCATCAGTTCGTCGAGATCGAGATGACGTGAGGAAGAGGCGAACTCGACGAGGACGGCGCCTGCTGGGCCCGCTCCAAGCGAGGGGGGTCGGTCATTGCTGCGGTTGCGAGCGCGATGGATCGGGCCGCCATGAATTCGAAAGTGGTCAGCAGATCCGCGGACTCGCGACGGACCAGGGCGAGAAGCTCAGCGAGCGGCGCGCCGCTCGCGAGCTTCAGCCAGGCAGTAGCGCGGCGGGTCGGCAAGGGCGCGAGACGCAACACTGCGCCGGTGACGATGCCGAGAGTCCCCTCGCTTCCGACGAAGCACTGTTTGACGTCATAGCCGGTATTGTTCTTCCGCAGCTTGCGCATGTCGGACACCACCGTCCCGTCCGGCAGCACCGCCTCGATTCCGAGCAGCAGATCGCGCGTCATCCCGTACCTGACGACCGACAGCCCGCCCGCGTTCGTGCCGATGTTGCCGCCGATCCTGCAACTGCCTTCCGCGCCGAGGCTGAGCGGCAACAGAAGTCCGGCAGCCGCCGCGGCGTCCTGTATGTTCTTCAGGATGACGCCGGCATCGACAGAGATGCTCATGGAGACGGGATCGATTTCGCGGATCCGGTCCATCCGCTCGAGGCTCACGACAATCTGGCGCCCGGAGGCATCCGGCGTCGCGCCGCCGCAATAGCTGGTGTTGCCGCCTTGTGGAACAATTCCGATACCGTGGTGCGCCGCCAGCCGTACAATGTCGGCGACCTGCTTTGTCGTCGCCGGCTTCAGCACGGCAAACGTCGAGCCCGTGAAGAGCTGGCGCTGATCCGTTGTGTAGGCCGCGATCCGCCCTGGATCGTCAACGACGCCCCTGTCGTCCAGAAGATCGCGAAAGGCGTGAACGTGTACCGACTGAGACATGCTCCAGCTTCCAATGGGCGTTATCGGATCATTTTCGCGCGTTTGTGCGGCATTGTTTGCCGTTCGGTCGCGGTTCCGAAGACACCAATGCCGAAATGCCACGATGTTCGGCAGTTTGCGCCGGTGCAGCCTCGTATTGAACGCCTTCATCGCGAGTCCCTTCGGATTTCGGAGGAGGCAATCGATGACTCGGCAGACAATCTATCGGAGGCCAGTATTTCGAAAAAGCGCGCCAGTTCGACCGCGTCGCCACCTACTCAACCTGTCGTTCGACGAGAGCGACCGGCTGCGGCTCCGTCGGAATCGTGAATTTCACGTGGACGCATGGACGTGCGTGGACCGCGCGAGAACGGCGGCTTCTGGCGGGCTATCAAGGTGCGAGGCCGGGAGTTAAGCTGCCCTCCGGTAAGAGAACAGCGCCTCCACAGTAGTGGGCCCAGCCATGTAGCGGTCTCCTGACTCGAACCCCCGACGCCTCGTCCTGTCGCGTGCTGCGCGTATTTGGTACCGGGACATTCCGACAAATGGAAATCCAATTGTGGATTTAATGCACGTTCAACGAGTCTTTTGTCGGAATGGCCATTGATCTTACAGATAAATCATACGCCTCTTAATCAGCGGGTCCCAGGTTCGAGCCCTGGTGCGCCGACCACTCTCAAGCGATTGGCCCGCAAGCACGCTTTCCTCCTAAAACCGAAACCGCGTGGCACCGATTTGGCACCGCCAAACGGGAGGCCGTGACGCGCCAAAATATTTCTTGCGTCATGCGTTGGGTTCTTACTCCGTGCTTGTGGTGGATAGTAATACCATGCGGTGGATCAAGGTATTTCGTCCTAAGAGAACAGAATGAGATCGCTGCGACAGCAGATTGAATCTAACAGCGGCCCGATTCGAGCATAAGGTTCCCGAGCGTGCATCGGCGCATGCGGGGCGCGGGGCTATGCCAGGCCCTGTGAGTGGGTTAAGCCACGACTGACAGGATGCTGCGTAGCACGCTTGGCCGGTTGCTCTAGCTAGGGAGCGCCATTGCCGTTTCGCTGACGACGTCGCCAATCGATCATCGCCATTGCTGCGCTTCCCGTGGCTTAGCGGATACTCGCCACAATTTCGAGCCGGTTCTTCTCGAGCCAGGCCACGGCGTCGGGTCCATCGACGACGCATTCGAAAGTTTCCCAGGTTGGGTGCTCCTGGGATTCCGGTTGCAGTCGCTTTGCTGCATACTCAACGAGGTCGTGCAAGCGTTCGTATCCTCGTCGGCGCTCAAGGGACTCTGCAATCGCCGTGCTGACCCATCCTCGTTGGGCCAAATCGATAATGCTCGGAGCGTCAGCCTCGTTGAACCAAGTTGTGGCATCGAACTCGATGCAGCGGAGATTATCGGCGGTATGGCAAGTCGCGTGGATCATGGGAGTCCTCCGTTTCGCCGGCCAAATTTCACATCCCTGCCTCGCACGCCCTCAGGCTTTGACCAGATCCCCCAGCAAGTTCGCGGCCACAGTCAGCTTGGCGAGCGTCAGTCCGGTGGCGGCAATTTCCTCGACCGAGCGGCGGATGCGCGTCGCTTCGGGGTGAGCCGCGAGCCAGGTCTCGACGGCCTGCTGGCCGGACTGGCCGGTTGCCAGCATATGCGCTGCCAGTCTTCTTTCGGCGCAAGCGATCTGCTCAACGGCGCGATCGATGGCCATACGTTCGAAATAATCGTTTGCCAGCACGCTGCGCGCGGCGGCAATGATCCGGTCGAGCCGGAAATTCGCCTCGGCGGCAAAGAATGTCGCGGCGGCATCGCTGATGTTGCGGCTGGTGCGCTCCGCCACGGTCACGATATCCGGTGCCGAGACCAGGAAGTCGAGATCGGCGAGTTCGCAGGCGAGGCCGGCCGGGACGCCGGCATCAGTCAGGTCCTGCCGACGCTTGGCACGTGCGGGCTGCAAGTCCGTCGGCAGGGTGGTGTCGAGCCCGGCGACGATCTGGCGGATAGCTTGGCCGAAGCGCGCGACAACGGCCTCCAGCCCGTCCTTGAAATCGACATTGCGCACGTACCAGACCATGCGGGAGAGCAGGAGGTCCTGGATCGCCGCGTAGAGGCTGAGCTGCAACTGCCCGTCGATACGTGTGTCGAGCGCGTCGATCTCGTCATTGAGCCGCCTGAGCTCGTAGATCGCGTCCACCGCCACCTGCGCCATGACGATGGTCCAGATATCGGCGTCGGTCTCGTCGGTCAGGCGCACGACGCAGGCCGGGCCCCCGCGGTTGATCACGGCATTGACGAGACTGGTTGCGATGATCTCGCGTCGGAGACGATGGAGCTCGACCGCGCTCGGGAACTTGTCGGGAACCTCGCGCGGGAAGTAAAGGGTCAGTCTGCGGGCGAGATAAGGATCGTCCGGCACGCTGGTGAGGAGCAGGTCCTCGTAGAGCGTCAGCTTGGCGTAGGCGAGCAATACGGCAAGCTCCGGCCGTGTCAGGGCTTGGCCGCGCCGCGTGCGCTCGGTGAGCGCTGCGTCGTCCGGCAAGAACTCGACGGAGCGGCTCAGCAAACCGCGCTGCTCGAGCGACTGCATCAGGCGGGTGAGGAAGCCGGTCTCGGCCACGCCTTTGCGCTCGGCGAGCGAGAGCGCCAGCGTCTGCAGGTAGTTGTTGCGCAGCACCAGCGTGCCGACCTCGTCGGTCATCGTAGCTAGCAGGCTGTTGCGGTCGGCGGGGCTGAGGCGTCCCTCGCGTTCGGGGCGCGCCAGCGCGATCTTGATATTGACCTCGAGGTCGGACGTGTTCACACCGGCCGAGTTGTCGATGGCGTCGGTGTTGAGCTTGACGCCCTTCTGCGCCGCTTCGATGCGGCCGCGCTGGGTGACGCCGAGATTGGCGCCTTCGCCGATCACCCGGGCGCGAACATCGGCGCCCGCGATGCGGATCGGATCGTTGGCGCGGTCACCGGCCTGATCGTCGCTCTCTCCCGATGCGCGTATATAGGTGCCGATGCCGCCAAACCATAGAAGGTCGGCGCGCGCTTTCAGGATCGCGGTCATCACCTCGAACGGCGTAGCCTGCGGCTTGTCGAGATCGAGCAGGCTCCGCACTTCCGGTGCGAGCGGGACCGCCTTGAGCGTGCGCGAGAACACGCCGCCGCCTTGCGAGATCAGCGACTTGTTGTAGTCCTGCCAGCTTGATCGCGTCAGGTCGAACAGGCGCTTGCGTTCGGCGAAGCTGATCGTCGGATCGGGGGAGGGATCGATGAAGATGTCGCGGTGATCGAAAGCCGCCACGAGCTTTGTCGCCGGCGAGAGCAGCATGCCATTGCCGAAGACATCGCCGGACATGTCGCCGACGCCGACCACGGTGAAAGGCATGGTCTGAATATCGGTGCCGAGCTCGCGGAAGTGGCGCTTGACCGCTTCCCAAGCGCCGCGCGCTGTGATCCCCATCTTCTTGTGGTCGTAGCCCTGGCTGCCGCCGGAGGCGAAGGCATCGCCGAGCCAATGGTTCTTTTCGGCCGAAATCGCATTGGCGATGTCGGAGAAGGTCGCGGTGCCTTTGTCGGCGGCGACGACCAGATAGGGGTCGTCGCCGTCATGCCGCACGGTCGAACCGGGCGGCACGATGATGTCGCCGTCGAGATTGTCGGTGAGTTCGAGCAGCGAGCGAACGAAGATGCGATAGGCTTCGGTGCCCTCCGCGAGCCAGGCGTCGCGATTGGAAGGCGGCGGCAGGCGCTTGGGCACGAAGCCGCCCTTGGCGCCGACCGGCACGATCACGGCGTTCTTGACCTGCTGGGCCTTGACCAGGCCGAGGATCTCGGTGCGGAAATCCTGCGGCCGATCGGACCAGCGCAAGCCACCGCGCGCAACCTTGCCGAAGCGCAGGTGAATGCCTTCGACACGAGGCGAATAGACGAAGATCTCGTAGAGAGGTCGCGGCGCCGGCAAATCGTCGATCCGCCGCGCGTCGAACTTGAAGGAGATTACCGGACGCGGATGCCCATCCTCGCCGATCTGCCACAGATTGGTGCGGATGGTCGACTGCACCAGATTGGTGAAACGGCGCAGGATGCGGTCTTCGTCGAGCGAGGCGACGGATTTGAGCTGCTCCTCGATCTCGGCAAGGAGAGTTGTCTCGCGCGCCGAACGCTCGCGATCGGTAAGGTCAAGGCGCGGATCGCAGCGGGACTGGAACAGCGCGACGAGGTTGGCTGTGATCCCGGCGTTCTTGCGCAAGGTCTCCCACATATAGTCCTGGGTGAAGGGGGCGCGGATCTGGTGCAAATAGCGCGACAGTGCCCGGATGGTCGAGACTTCCCGCCAGCCGAGGGGCGTGCGCAGTATCAGGGCGTTGTATCCGTCGGATTCGGCGCGATCAGCGACCACCGCCATGATCGAGGCTTCCAGGCGATGGCTGAAGTCCGGGCTGATCTCGATCGGCTCGCCGTCGCTGGTCTCGATCGTCATGTCGTGCAGCCAGACCGGCTCGGGCCTGTTACCGGGCACGATCTGATAAGTGCGTTCGTTGACCACGCGCAGGCCGTGGTTTTCGATCACCGGTACGCGATAGGATAGCGATAGCGGTGCGGCGTCGGAGAACACCTTCAGCCCGAAGCGCCTGGGATCGTCCTCGCCCTTGTCCCGGTGCACCGAAATCGTCACCGGGCGGGCTGGGGTCAGCCTTTCGATGGTCGCGATATCGGCGATGGCCTGCTCCGCTGTGAAAACCTCGGTATAACCGCCGCTAAAGGATTGGGCATAGCGGTTGGCGAGCATGCGCGCCCGCATGCCGTCGGTCGACGCGGTGAGCGCGGCTTTCAGCTTGTCGGCCCAGGTCGCGGCAATGGCGCTGATCCCGGCTTCGAGCGTGGCGCGCTCGACGACGGGCGTCTTGCCTTCATAGCGCCCGATGATGAAGTGGACGCGCGCAAGCGCGCCTTCAGGGAACGATACGTAGGAAGCCGACAGGGTCCCCTTGTAGACCTGCGACAGGAAGGCTCCGACGCGCGTGCGGACGTCGGTGTCGTATTTGTCGCGCGGAATGAAGGTGAGGATGGAGACGAAGCGATCGAACTTGTCTACGCGCGCTAGCGCCCGGACGCGTGGGCGCTCGTAGAGAATCAGGACCTCGATGACGAAATTGTAGAGCGAGTCGACGTCGATCTGGAACAGCTCGTCACGCGGATAATCTTCGAGGATATGCATGAGCGCCTTGCCCGAATGGCCGTTCGGGTCGAAGCCGGCGCGCTGCAGCACCCGCGAAACCTTGTGGCGCACATAAGGGATCTGCCGCACCGAGCGGGTATAGGCCCCTGATGTAAACAGGCCGACGACGCGCAATTCGCCCTCGAGCCGGCCGTCGGGTGCATAGAGCTTGATGCCGACATAATCCATCCGGATACGGCGATGGACGAGGCTTGAGACATTGGCCTTGATGACGATCAGCAGCGTCGGCTCGTGCATGAACTCGCGAATTTCCGATGTCATCACCACCATTTCGTTGCCGCGTCGCAGGACCTTCGTATCCGGATCGCGGAGGATGCCGAGGCCTTCGCCGGTCGTGATGTCGTCCGACGCATCGCTGTCGGGCGAGAAGCGATATTCGCGCACGCCGAGGAAAGTGAAATTGTCCGCGCAGAGCCATTGCAGGAACTGGTTGGCTTCGGCGACCTCGTCGATCGGCAGCGGCGGCGGATTGGAAGAGAACGTCTTGATCGCTTCCTCGACGCGGTCACGCATGGCGCGCCAGTCGGTGACGCAGGCGCGGACGTTGTTCAACGCCCTGGCGAGTCCGTCGATCAGCTTCTGGCGATCGGCGTCGGCGTCCAGGCGGGTGATATGGAGGTGAATCAGGCTTTCGCGTGCGCCCTTTGCTCCCTCTGGCAGTGCTTCGCCGTAGAAGCGCAGCAGCTTGCCCTCAGCATCGCGCTCCACTGCGATGATCGGGTGGGCGACGAGTGTGACTTCGATACCCTGCTCGGCGAGCTCTGCCATCGTGGAGTCGTACAGGAAAGGCATGTTGTCGTTGAGAATCTCGAGCACGGAAATCTCGCGCCCGTTCGGCAACGTTGGATTGACCACGCGGATATCGGCGCAGCCCGACGTGCGCCGCTGTACATGCTCCCAGGCGTGCTCCGCCAGGAGGGCGAGCGAGGCGGCATCGTAATTGTCGAGATCCTCGATATTGCTGTAGCCGAACAGAGGCTCGGCAAAGGCCCGGGAGCTCTTTCCCGGCGGCACGCTGCCTGCTGCGTCGCGGATCAGGGTTGCGCGGGCCTTGTCGTCACGCCACGCCATCGCGTCCTCCATTTGCCGCGTCGTGTCCGCATTATTATCATTTTGCGGTCACACCGACGCAAAGTAGAGCACGTCGGGCCGCCGCTTTCGCGCCGCGCGATGGGTCCTTGTTAAACGCATGGCTCGGGCTCAGCTCAACGTCGGACCGAGCGGTGATCGCGAGAGGAGCCCTGGCCCTACTTCAGTGATGCGCCGCAACACTCCTGACGGTGTCGGTCAGCACATCACCGGACGCGGAATGGCTGGCGTCACCCAGACTGATGATGCCGACCATCCGCTTGCTCTTGTTGATCACCGGCAGCCTGCGGACCTGCAGCTTCTCCATATGATGCATCGCCTTCGCGAGGTCATCGTCCTCCCGGCAGCAATGGATGCCTTCGGTCATCACATCGCGCGCTGTCGCGCGGCCGGCATCGAAGTTGTGGCTTGCGAGCCCTTTGCAGACGATGTCGCGGTCGGTCACCATCCCGACCAGCTTGTCGTCCTCGCCAACCGGAATGCAGCCGATGTCGTGCGCCCGCATTAATTTGGCAAGTTCGGTGATAGGGGTGTCAGGGCTGACCCAGTCGACACCCTTGTGCATCACGTCTTTGACCTTCATGGCGAGTCTCCGTTCCTGGGTTTCAGGTGCGTTGATGCAATGCAGCAGCGCCCCCATTTTCTGAACTGTACAACCGATCGGGTGCGGTGTCGCAGGAGAAAGCATCACTCCTTGGCGATCCGGCAGACAAACGCCGACGCTGTCGCCGTCACCCTTCCCAACGATTTAACAGCGACGTCGCGAGCCGCGTTCCCGCCCAGGATTGCAAAGGCATTGGGCGGTGCGCAAATTCCTCAGTCGTGCGCGCTAAAACGCCCGTGCGGTGCGTTGCTCGTCAGGCGCGCAAACTGCGCGTGACCCATATGAAGCAGCGTCTCATGATCGCCGGCTTCCATATAGATGTCCGGCTGTGCCTCGATGCTGTCGTCGACGATGATATCCAACCCGTAGCATTTGCCGACGGCAGGAACGGCACCGTGTGCACAGTCACTGAACAGCCGATTGATCTCGCTTGCATCGGCCATGTGGACATTGTCGCCGAGACTTGTCCTCAGGTCCGACAGGCGAAGGTGATGCGATGCGGGCAAGATGGCCAGCATGTATTCGCCGTTGCGCCGCAACACGATGCCTTTGGCGAGGCGGTCGCCCGAGATATGGCAGGTCTCAGCCGTTCGCGTGGACGTCATGCTGAGTTCGTGCGGGATCAGCTCGTATTGGATGTTTTCAGCGGCCAGGTATTTCTGGAGCGTGGGAGCAATGGCCATGACATCACCTCCGATGCAGGATGCAAACCATCCACCCCCGGCAGACTCTCGCCATAGGATGGGCGGCTGCCTATAGACCCAACACGGGTCTTCCATCCGCAATTATATACGGGTTCGCAATTTTATACAGGGTGGCGAACCAAGTTGCGCTATTTCACGATATGATGCGGTGCGGCGCGGCTTCGAGAGCGCCATGTTGCCTGACGACCGACTGGCAGCGCCGGCTGCTTCAGCCGACCTCGCCCCTTTGCGCTGCCGCGATGGCGGCGATGCAGGTTCTGGCAGCCCTGTCGTCGCCTCGAGGCGCTAATCCCGAATCGGGCGGGCGGGCGTCTCTCATTTCCGCTATAATGAAACCATGACGATCGGGATTACCGGACCCGGAGGCAAGATACCGAGGCAAAGTGCCATGGTCGGGTTGATTGTTGCGGCCGTCGTCATTGGGATTTGCCTCGTCCTGCTTGCGCTCGCGAGCGACCTCCTGGTCGGCTGGCTGTGGTTTGCCTCGATCGGTTATCTCCAGGTCTTTTGGACCACAATCGGCGCCGAAGCCGTCGTCTTTCTTGCAGTCTGGATCGGAACCACCGTCATCCTCTGGCTGAACGGATGGCTCGCGCTACGCTCTGCCCGACAGCGGCCGACGCAGTTCGTCGCCGCTCCGTCGTGGAGCGCCGCGGGCAACGCGCCGCCGGATCTGCTTGTGCTTGCGCGCGATCGATTGTCGTGGCCCTGGTTGATCACAGGCGTTGCGGCTTTGCTCGCTCTTCTTGTTGCGGCAGCCCAGGCCGGCAACTGGGGCGTCTTCCTGCGATTTGTCTATCAGGTGCCCTACGGCGCAGACGATCCGCTCTACAACAAGGACATCGGCTTCTACCTCTTCTCACTGCCCGCCTATATCCTCATCAAGAACTGGATGATCCTCGCGCTCGTTCTGAGCGGGCTTTTCGCCGCGGCGATCTACTGGGTGCACGGCGACATCGAATACGACGTTCACCGTCGATCAATATCGCCGACAGCGATCGCTCATGGTTCCGCTCTGCTTGGTTTTCTCTTCGCGGTAAAAGCCTGGTCCTGTGTTCTCGACCGCTATCTGCTGCTCTACGGCGACAATAGCGTCGTCGTCGGCGCAAGTTACACCGACGTGCATGTGGGGCTGCCGGCGTTGTGGCTAATGATCGGACTTTCGATCATCGCGGCGCTTACCGCCTGGGCGAACATCCGGGTTCGCACCTACCGGCTTCCGGCCGTGGCGATTGTGCTCGTCAGCGCCGGTACGTTCGTGCTGTCCGGCGTCGTCCCTGGGCTGTTCCGGCAGTTCTTCGTCAAACCAAGCGAGTTGGAGCTGGAGAAGCCCTACATTGAACACAACATCGCGCTCACCCGGCAGGCATACAATCTCGATCAGATCGCAGCCAGGCCGTTTACCGCCGAGCAGAAGCTTACCCCCGAGGCGCTCGAAGCCAACAAGGCGACAATTGAAAATATCAGGCTGTGGGACTGGCTGCCGCTGTCGGATACCTACGCGCAACTGCAGGAAATCCGCACCTACTACAAATTCCATGACCTCGACGTCGATCGTTACTGGCTCGATGGCTCCTACCAGAGCGTGATGCTCTCGGCCCGCGAACTGCGGTCCTCCCTGCTGCCGCCGAACGCCCAGACTTGGGTCAATCGCCACGTGCTGTTCACCCACGGCAATGGCGCGGTGATGAGTCCGGTCACACGCAAGAGCGCCGAAGGACTGCCGATCTTCTATCTGCGGAATATTCCTCCTGTCGCAGACGTCGGCCCCAGGATCGACGAGCCGCGCATCTACTTCGGCGAGCAGACCGACGACTACGTCGTCGTCAAGAGCAGCATCCCGGAGTTCGATTATCCGAAGGGGAAAGAGAACGCCTATGCGGCCTATGGCGGCACCGGTGGCATCTCGATCGGGGCAATGGCCACGCGAATGCTGTTTGCTTACTATTTCAACGATCCGAACCTGCTTCTCTCAGGCTACATTACGATCGACAGCCGGATCATGATCCGGCGCAATATCAAGGAGCGGGTGAGCACGATCGCGCCCTTCCTCAGGCTCGATCATGATCCTTATCTGGTCGTCAGCAGTGGGCGCATGTTCTGGATGCAGGACGCCTACACGACGAACGCCTATTTCCCGTATGCAGAGCCCGCACAGGGGCTCGATCTCAACTACATTCGCAATTCGGTGAAGGTTGTCATTGATGCTTATAATGGGACTGTCGACTTCTACCTTATTGATTCAGGCGACCCGATTGCAGCGACCTACCAGCGCATCTTTCCGTACTTGTTCAAGCCGTTCACGACGATGCCGCCGGACTTACGTAAGCACGTTCGCTATCCGGAAGACCTGTTCATGATTCAGGCCCGACTGTACCAAGCCTACCACATGGAGGCGGCCGACGTTTTTTACAACCGCGAGGATCTCTGGCAATTCCCGCGCCAGCCGGGCGGCGACGGCATCTCGACGATGACACCCTATTACATCATCATGCGCTTGCCCGGCGAACCGCAGGCCGAATTTTTCCTCATGCTTCCCATGGTACCGAGCCGCCGCGACAACATGATCGCGTGGCTCGCCGCGCGCTGCGACGCGCCCGACTATGGCAAATTGATTGTCTACGAATTCCCCAAGGAGAAGCTCGTCTACGGACCGTTCCAGATCGAGGCGCGGATCAATCAGAATACGGAGATCTCGCAACAGCTCACGCTGTGGAATCAGATGGGCTCGCGGGTGATCCGCGGTGCCAATTTGCTTGCGATTCCGATCGAGAACTCGATCCTTTACGTATCGCCGCTCTATCTGCGGGCACAGCAAGGACACCTGCCTGAGCTGAAACGCGTGATCGCAGCCTACGGTGAACATGTGGTGATGAAGGAGACGCTCGACGAGGCCTTGTCAGCGCTGTTCATCGAGCCTGGCGCGATGCGGCCGGTGTCTAGCTCGAAGGAGGAAATGCTTGTCACACGCCCGTCGGCAAGTCAGGCCCGGGAGGCGCTCGATCGCTACAATCAGGCCGTTGAACGATTGAAGTCCGGCGACTGGAAAGGCTTTGGCACGCGGTTCGACGCGATGCGCGAGCTTCTGGAGGACATGAGCCGGCACTCCACGGGCCATTAGCGCCGCGGCTCCTTTGGCGCCGGAAATGACGAACGCGACGCCGCGCTTGGGCTCTGCTCGAAATCATGGCGTGATTTCAATCGCATAAGAGTTCGCAGTTTTGTTCTGGGTGGCGCGCCATTTTCCCAAACACGTGCCCGTCTCATGTTTTCCGCATCACCGAAGTCGACCGCCTCCGCGACGCGTTCGACCGGTTCTGCAGTTGTCTCTATGTGGCCTCGCGCCAGATCGGCGCGGAGGCGTTCAACCATGCGCGCGGGTGTGGCGCCGGTCCGCGCCCGGAATGCGCGGCCGGCCGAACTGGCGGCGGCTCATGCCGGCCGCTTCCGCCAGATGCTCGAGTGTCAGTGCTTCGAATATGTGATCACAGGCATAGCCGAGGGCAGCGCAATACGGTCGTTCTCGGGTGCCAGATCGACCGAGGCTGCGAATTGTGATGTCCGCCATAGCGACGATGGTAGACGACGAGGTGCTGTGCAACGCACTTGGCGATGGCGAAACCATGGTCCTCCTCGATCAAGGCCAGCGCGAGATCGATTCCGGCCGTAGTGCCTGCCGAAGTTGATATGTTGGCGTCCCGACAGTAGATGCGATCCGCCTCGACCCGGATGGATGGATAGTCTCGCTGAAGGCGAGCCGCAAATCGCCAGTGCGTCGTCGCTCGACGTCCATCCAACAGCCCAGCTGCCGCGAGCGTGAATGCGCCCGTGCAGACGCGCGCCACGCGCCGTTAAAGCTGGATTAGCCGGGACGCTTCTCTCATCTTCGATTCGATAGCATCCCCTGAAGGATTTCCTCGATCGAATGTGGCGAGATGCCAAGCTCGGCAAATCCAGACATCTCCGGTGATGACACCGAGTCGATCCGCATCAGCTCCACTTGGTTACGCGTAAGGGGCAGGCCAGGGAGTATCTCGGAGGCCCAGGCCAGCGCGTGCCAAACGGCAAACGGGATTGGAATCAGGCGTGGCGAGAGGCCAGCCTGTTGCGCGATCGCTCTGAGCAGTTGCTCGTAGGAATAGCGGGTCGGGCCGCCGAACTCAAAGACCGTCGGGTGGGGCTCGGCTCGCTCGATGATTCGGACAACCGCCTCCGCAACATCTTCGACATGGGCCGGTTGCAATCTGGTGCGGCCGCGGCCGAACATTGGATAGATCGGAAGCCGACGAAGGAGCTTGAGGACGGTGCCGAGAAACGCGTCATCCGGTCCGAACATCACAGCTGGGCGGACGATAAACGCACCGGCGAATTCCGCGCGGACCGCCCGTTCACCTTCACCGCGCTTTCTGATGTAGAGGGATGGCGAGGCGGCGTCGGCCCCGATCCCCGAAACGTGAACAAGCCGCTCGACTCCCGCCCGGCGGGCCTGGGCTGCTACAAGTTGGGCCGCCTCGACGTGAACAGAGTGAAATGTCTCCCCTCCGCGCTCGCGATAAAGGCTGACCGCGTTCACGGCGCCGTAGGCGCCGACCAACGCATTCGCGACGGATCGCTCGTCATGAACGTTGGCCGCTACGGATTGAAGTTGCACGTCCGGATGCCGTGACGCGATCCGGACGGGAAATTTATGACTGCACAGATGGCGAGCGATGCGGCTGCCGAGAAAGCCGGTCCCGCCGAACACAGTGATGGTGCGACCGTTCGTTGCTGCCTCCGGCTAGCGTTCGCGGCTCCACGGGAAGAGTGAGGCCGGGAAATCCGCCGCATAGCGGTGACCAATCGGCGGGCGCGGCTGTTCTTCCGGCGGGTTCGGGTCAGGCTCGATGACCTTCCGATAAAGATGCCAGGTGGCATGACCGAGCACCGGCAGAACGACGGCGAGACCGACGAAGAACGGTAGCGAACCGATCGCCAGCAGTGCCGCAACAACCAGACCCCATACCGCCATCTCAATTGGATTTTCCCTCACGGCCCGCAGCGACGTCCGGATTGCGTCGATCGCAGTCGCATGCCGGTCGAGCATCAGCGGAAACGACACGACACTGACGCACAGGGCCACGACGGCGAACAGGAAGCCGACGCCACAGCCGACGATGATAAGCGACCATCCTTCCGGCGTCGTCAAAACACGCGTTGCGAAGTCAGGGATGCTTGCAGCCGGGGCGTGGCCAAAGGTTGCAACGTAGATCGCGTTAGCGGCGCCGATCCACACCCCGAACAGAACCAGCAGGAGGATGCCGAGTTCGAGCATGGCGCCGAAAGACGGTGCGCGCAGCACCTGCATGGCATCCCAAGCCGCTGCTTCCTCTCCGCGCTCGCGGCGGCGGCTGAGCTCGTACAGGCCGAGCGCGGCAAAGGGACCGATCAGCGTAAAGCCCGCAGCCAGCGGAAACAGCAGCGGCAGCACCGAATAGCCGATGACAAGTCTAAATAGGACAATTCCGAGGACGGGATAAATCACGCAGAGGACGATGGCGTGAGATGGGATGGCGTTGAAGTCTTCCCAGCCCAGTCGCAACGCGTTGCCCAAATCGGAAAGGCTGATCTTGCGTACGACAAACGGGGTGGAGACGCCAAACACTTGCAGTCTGGGTCTTGCGAATACGGTGGTCATGGCGCCGGTCTCCTTGCTTCTGATCGCAGGGGAAATGGCGCGCCTTCAAGTCGCGCACATTCGCCTCATGCGCGAAAATCGCGATTGAGCCCGGCAAACCAGATTCAACGAGAAGGAGCTTTGCCGGACGACACCCGTCGCGACCGGTACACCCAGCTTAGCGCGATGGGTGGAAGAAACAAGACAGCGCTTGCGGCTGGGTGAATTGTGCATCTGCACAGTTCGTTTTGTTGCGTTGCGTCACCAAGCGATCGCTGCCGGCCTCCACCGCCGGCTTGAAATGATGCCGGAGACCTCGCGGTGCGACACACTCCACTATTGACGCCCGGCTCGACGCGTACCATGTTGAATCCAACGCCCCCAGCTCCGTTGAGACTTGTGCGGTCGTAACGTGCACTCGGCGTCGCGACCGGTTGAATGGGCGAGGCAAGAGGCATGACGGCGGCGGATGTGATTCCGCCATCGCAGCAGACGTGAGCTCCGCCCTCTGGTTCGTATCCGCAGCCTTTAGCGGCAAGGATGCATGAGGGATGGCTGTAGCAATCATTCTGCTGTTGGTCGCAATCGCCTCGGTGCTGTTTCACATTTTCAGCCCGTGGTGGTGGACGCCGCTCGCCTCAAACTGGCGCTACATCGACGACACGATCACCCTGACATTCTGGATAACCGGGGCGGTTTTCTTCGCGGTCGTCGCGTTCATGGCCTATTGCGTCTTCCGCTTTCGACACACGGAGGGAAGGCGCGCAGCCTACAATCCCGAAAACAAGAAGCTCGAATGGTGGCTCAGCGTCGGTACTGCAATCGGCGTCGCAGCCATGCTGGCACCCGGCCTGGTCGTCTGGCACCAGTTCGTCACAGTGCCGGCCAATGCGACCGAGGTCGAGGTCATGGGACAGCAATGGCAATGGAGCTATCGGCTTCCCGGAAAGGACGGCCGGCTCGGGACTTCCGATGCCCGCTATGTCAGTGCCGAAAATCCCATGGGGTTGAATCCCGACGATCCCGCCGGCCAAGACGATGTCGTCATTCAAAATGACGACTTGCACCTGCCGCTCGGGAAACCGGTGAAGGTGTTGCTCCGCTCGATTGACGTCCTGCATGATTTCTATGTGCCCGAGTTTCGGGCGAAGATGGATATGATACCGGGCTCGGTCACATATTACTGGTTCACGCCCACGCGCACCGGAACATTCGAGGTTCTCTGCGCGGAACTCTGCGGTGCCGCGCACGCGCAGATGCGGAGCAAGGTCGTCGTAGAGGAAGAGAAAGACTATCACGCGTGGCTGGACAAGCAGCGGACGTTCGCCGAGCTTTCCGGGCAGCGGGATGTCGCGAAAGCGGCTTACACGAGAGAGAGCGAATGAAAACATCGGCGAGGAGCGCCGCATAGCAGAGGGCGAACTCTTCGTTGAAGAGAGAGACCAAGGAGGGGATTCCGATGGTCGATGTCCCGTTTGACACAGTCGCAGGCGTCCCGCCCGCCGAAGTGGGCGAGGTCGAGCTCTATCATCCGAGAAGCTGGTGGACGAGATACGTCTTTTCGCAGGACGCCAAGGTCATCGCCATCCAGTACTCGATCACGGCGATGTCCATTGGGATGGTTGCGCTGGTGCTGTCATGGCTGATGCGGCTGCAACTCGGATTCCCCGGCACGTTTTCGTTCATCGATCCGAACCAATATCTCCAGTTTATCACCATGCACGGCATGATCATGGTGATCTATCTTCTCACCGCGCTGTTCCTTGGTGGCTTCGGCAACTACCTTATCCCGCTGATGGTCGGCGCCCGGGACATGGTGTTTCCCTATGTGAACATGCTGAGCTACTGGGTCTACCTGCTCGCGGTCGTGGTGCTGGCCTCGACCTTTTTCGTACCCGGCGGGCCCACCGGCGCCGGCTGGACGCTGTACCCGCCGCAGGCGATTCTCTCCGGTACTCCCGGGCAGGATTGGGGCATCGTTCTCATGCTGGCCTCCCTGATCCTGTTCATCATCGGCTTCACCATGGGCGGGCTGAATTACGTGGTGACAGTGCTGCAGGCGCGCACGCGCGGCATGACGTTGATGCGTTTACCCTTGACGGTGTGGGGCATCTTCACGGCCACCGTCATGGCGCTGCTGGCCTTCCCGGCGCTGTTCGTTGCTTCGGTGATGTTGCTGCTCGACCGCCTGCTGGGAACCAGCTTCTTCATGCCGACGCTAGTCGAGATGGGCACGCTGACGAAATACGGGGGTGGCAGCCCGATCCTGTTCCAGCATCTGTTCTGGTTCTTCGGTCATCCCGAGGTCTACATCGTCGCCTTGCCGGCCTTCGGCATCATTTCCGATCTGATCAGCGTCCATGCCCGGAAGAACATCTTCGGCTATCGCATGATGGTCTGGGCGATCGTCGCGATTGGCGCCCTCAGCTTCGTCGTGTGGGCGCACCACATGTATGTGAGCGGCATGCACCCGTATTTCGGGTTCTTCTTCGCCACCACGACGCTCATCATCGCCATCCCGACTGCGATCAAGGTTTACAATTGGGTGCTGACCCTTTGGCGCGGCGACATTCATCTCACCATCCCGATGCTGTTCGCGCTGGCGTTCATCGTCACCTTCGTAAACGGCGGCCTGACTGGCCTGTTTCTCGGCAACGTGGTCGTAGACGTTCCGTTGTCCGACACGATGTTCGTTGTCGCTCATTTTCACATGGTGATGGGTATTGCGCCGATCATGGCGGTGTTCGGCGGAATCTATCATTGGTACCCGAAAGTCACCGGACGAATGCTCAATGAGGCGCTTGGACGATTCCACTTCTGGGTCTCGTTCCTCGGCGCCTATGCGATTTTCTTCCCCATGCACTATCTGGGCCTGTTGGGTATGCCCCGCCGCTATCACGACATCGGCGAAACGGCATTCGTTCCGGCATCCGCCCATGACCTCAATGCGTTCATGAGCGTCGCGGCCCTGATCGTCGGCTTCGCCCAGCTCGTGTTCCTGTTCAATCTGATCTGGAGCCTGTTCAAAGGAAAAGAGGCCGGCGGCAATCCCTGGGGCGCCGCGTCGCTGGAATGGCAAACGCCAGAGACCCCGCCGGGGCATGGCAACTGGGGCAAGGAGCTCCCGATCGTCCATCGCTGGGCCTACGATTACAGCGTCCCCGGCGCCGCCATGGATTTCGTGCCGCAAAATGAACCGCCGGCAGGATTGTCGGCGCAAGGGCCCCACGCATGAGCGCCATCATCCTGTTCATGGCTGGAATAGCCGCAATTGCGGGATGGTGGCTCTCGCAACAGCGGCTGGCAGCCAAGCCATGGCTGGAGGAAGGCGTGATGGTCGATCTTCGCGAGGAGAGTACCTCGTCCCTGCCGGCGGCGAAGCTCGGATTGGGCGTATTTCTCGCGGTCGTCGGCTCGCTATTCGCACTCTTCATCAGCGCCTACTCGATGCGCATGAACATGGTGGACTGGCGGACGCTGCCAGTGCCAGCGCTGTTGTGGTTCAACACCGGCGTCCTAGTCTTGAGCAGTGTGGCACTGCAATGGGCGTATATGGCCGCGCGCCGCGACGACATCGACGACATAAGCATCGGCCTGTGCGCGGGTGGAGCGTCCGCCATTACATTCCTTGTCGGGCAACTGCTGGCGTGGCGCCAGCTGAGTGGCGCCGGGTACTTCCTGGCGTCCAATCCAGCCAATTCGTTCTTCTACCTGATCACCGCTGTGCACGGGCTGCATCTGATGGGCGGTCTGGTGGCGCTCGGTAGAACGACTGCCAAGGTATTGCGTGGCGCCGAGGCGAGCCAAATTCGTCTGAGCGTGGAACTCTGCACTATCTACTGGCACTTCCTGCTGTTGGTCTGGCTGGTCCTGGCCGGCCTGCTGACGGGCTGGACAGACAATTTCGTCGACATCTGTCGCCAGTTGCTGAGCTAGGGAGGCAAGGACCAGATGGCAGAAACGGCGCTGATAAACAACGTAGAACCGCCGGCGCGGCCTGCAGGTTGGCGAGGCATCGCCGCCGATTGGTCCTCGGATCAGCGCGCCTTCAAGAACGTTTCCTGGGGGAAGGCCATGATGTGGATCTTCCTCCTCAGCGACACCTTCATCTTCAGTTGTTTCCTGTTGTCGTACATGACGGCGCGAATGTCCACGACCGTGCCGTGGCCCAATCCCAGCGAGGTCTTCGCCCTCACGATCGGGGAAAAGAAAATCCCGCTCATCCTGATTGCGATCATGACCTTCATCCTGATCAGCAGCAGCGGGACGATGGCGATGGCCGTCAACTTCGGTTATCGCCGCGACCGCGTGAAGACGGCGGCCTTGATGTTGGCCACAGCAGCATTCGGCGCAACGTTCGTCGGAATGCAAGCCTTTGAATGGACCAAGCTGATCGTGGAAGGCGTCCGGCCCTGGGGCAATCCCTGGGGTGCGGCGCAGTTTGGTTCGAGCTTCTTCATGATCACCGGCTTCCACGGCACCCATGTGACGATCGGCGTGATTTTCCTGATCGCCATTGCGCGAAAGGTTTTACGGGGAGACTTCGATGTCGAGAGGCGCGGTTTCTTTACGAGCAGAAAAGGGCATTACGAGATCGTCGAGATCACCGGCCTCTACTGGCACTTCGTCGATCTCGTGTGGGTGTTCATCTTTGCACTTTTTTATCTCTGGTGAGGTCGCAGCATGACAAACGTCGCGGTACATCTGGAAGCAAAGCAACACGCGCTGCAAGCTCACATGCATGACGCATCTGCATCAGGAGCCACGCACACAAAGGGCCAGCAGCATCCGATCAAGCTTTACCTCGTGGTCTGGGGATGGTTGTTCGTTCTCAGCACCTGCTCCTATCTCGTCGACTATTTTGGCCTCCACGGCCATCTCCGATGGTCGCTGATCCTGCTGTTCATGGTGTTGAAGGCTGGCCTGATCGTTGCGGTCTTCATGCACATGGCCTGGGAGCGGCTGGCTTTGGCCTACGCGATCCTGCTGCCGCCGGTGCTGGTGCTGGTCTTCGTGACGATCATGGTGCTCGAATCCGACTACACGCATCTGCTCCGGGTCTTGTTTTTCGCCTCAACGGCATAGCTAGCATTGCTTTCGTGCCAGAAGGAGGACGGCAATGACCACCTATGTCATGCTTGCAAATTGGACCGAGCAAGGCATCCAGAAGGCGAAGGACTCGCCACGCCGTCTGGACGCTGCGAAGAAGGCTCTCAAGGATATGAGCGGCGAGATCAAATCCTTCTTCCTGACCATGGGTGACTATGACATGGTCGTGATCCTGGAAGCCCCGGACGACGCGGTCGCGGCGCGTTTCAGCCTGCAGCTGGGGATGCAGGGAAACGTTCGGACGCGCACGTTGAAGGCGTTTCCCGAAGCCGCCTATCGGGAAATCATCAACTCGCTCGGCTAGTCGGCTCGGGGACTATCCCGGCCGGATGAAGTTCGCAAGGACGCGTAACGCGGGCGATGTCGTCCTGGACGCAGAGGACGCGCTCGCGGCCACGGTGCGGCGCTCACTATTTCTGCCAGTTAGCGATATCGGCTGCCTGCTCGGTGCCTCCTTCGCGACCGTCGGCTCCAATGGACGCCAGGTCGTAGGCTAGCCCATGCGTCCCCGGAGATGCATACTCATATGGCTTGCCCCAAGGATCGTTCGGAACCACGCTGCCTTTCAAGTAAGGCCCGTTCCAGCGTTCGACGTTGTTTGGCTTCTGCACGAGCACGGCCAATCCAACACCCGTCGCCGGATATGAGCCATTGTCGAGATAGTACAGGTCGAGCGCTTGCGCAAAGCTCTCGATCTGAATCCTGGCCGCTTTGGTTTTCGATTCCGACAGATGGTTGAGCACACGCGGGCCCACCAGACCGACGACGAGACCTATGATGGTAATCACGACGAGCATTTCGACGAGCGTGAAGCTGTCCTGCTCCAACAAAACACGCTGGGGAGCGGTTCGACCGATTAAAACTACGCTGATGCTGGCGCATTGCTCAACCTGGACTTGCTCTTCCTCTCGTCTCGTCAAAACATCAAACGACCAAGATGGCGGGCTATCAGGGCGCGAGGTCGGGGAGTTAAGCTGCCCTCCGGTAAGAGAACAGCGCCTCCACAGTAGTGGGTCATCTCAAGCCTTGGCGTCCTTGATCTCATCGTGGTGAGACAGGCTCGAGACGTGGTTCGGAAACCGTGGGCACAACGAGAAGGATACGTATTGGACCGGTCCTTCGATCGACGGCCGGGTATCGCAAATCCCCGATCAAACTCTTGAAGGTGCGGACGGCTAAGCGGGGCTGATGCAATCGTCCCTCACGGCGAACAGATGAGCCGCCGCAAGCACTGCCTTATTTTTGGCAAGCATCGCATTTCGGGGAACGACGACGCTCGCCATTGATCCCGGGCGCCATCGATTTCGATGGCCAGTGCCTTCAAATGCCTGCATCTCCGGCGCTACGGCTTCCGCTTCTGGCGCCTCAGACGTGGAAGAGCGGAAGGTGATCGGCATCAAGCGAACGCCACGATGGACCTTCAGAGACCGTGCTTGACCGCGCCGACCCTGAGCCAGGAGGAGTGCCGGTTTTGCGTTGCGGGAAGATCCGGGCTTCATGCCTTCGTCTCAGATGTGCCTACGCTTACGTTCTTGACGTGCTATGCTAATTATAACAGCCAATAGGTGTGCCATGTCCGGTATTGCAGAATGGCTATCATCGATCGGTTTGGGAGAGTACGCTCAGCGCTTTGGCGAGAACGCCATTGACCTATCAGTTGTTGGGGATCTCACCGAGCAGGACCTGAAGGACCTCGGTGTCCTGCTCGGCCATCGCCGCAAGATGTTGCGTGCTATCACGGAGCTCAAGGGCGACATTGCGCGCACGCCTCAAGCGGGCGGCAAGGCGGCGCGGGACGGAGCCGAGCGGCGTCAACTCACGGTTATGTTTTGTGATCTGGTCGGCTCGTCGGCGCTCTCGGCCCGTCTTGATCCCGAAGATTTGCGAGGGGTTGTTGGCGCCTACCACAGCTGCATTGCGGAGGTGATCGCTCGGAATGAGGGTATCATCGCGCGATACATGGGCGACGGAGTGCTCGCCTATTTCGGTTATCCACATGCCCACGAGGATGATGCCGAGCAAGCGGCGCGCGCCGGGCTGGCGCTGGTCGATGCCGTGGCCAACCTCCAGACATTCCCGTCCACGCAACTTCGAGTCCGCGTCGGGATTGCTACCGGGATGGTGGTCGTAGGCGATTTGACGGGAGAAGGTGCGGCGAAAGAGCAGGCGGTTATTGGCGAAACACCAAATTTAGCTGCGCGCTTGCAGACGCTCGCCGATTCGGGCGCCGTCCTGATCTGCGAGAGTACTCACCGGCTAACCGAAGGACATTTTGAATTCCGGAATCTTGGCCCGGTCATCCTGAAAGGTTGGGCGGAGCCAACACAAGCATGGCAGGTGCTGGGCACTACCGGCATCGACAGCCGCTTCGAGGCCCAGCACAAAACTCAGTTGACGCAGCCAATTGGACGCGAGGAGGAGATCGAGTTGCTGTTGCGTCGCTGGCAGCGCGCCATGAGCGGCGAGGGTTGCGCAGTAATGCTTACCGGAGAGGCGGGCATCGGTAAATCGCATATCGCCTTGGCGCTCGACGAGCGGCTGCAAGGAGAGGAGCACATCACGGTGCGCCAATTCTGCTCGGCGCATCATACTAATAGTGCGTTGTACCCGTTTATCCGGCAACTCGAACGAGCCGCCCGGTTCGAGCGGAGTGATTCGCCGACGGCTAAATTCGCCAAGCTTGAGGTCCTGCTCGGTCGATCCGGAGCTGACGCAGATCGCGTAGTGCCTCTGGCCAATCTTTTGTCCTTGCCACTCGGTGAGCGTTACCGACTGCAGGAGCTGAGCCCGCAAAAGCGCAAAGAAATGACATTAGGGGCGCTATTGGCTCAGCTGAAAAGCCTGGCAGCACTGCAACCAGTGTTCGTCATTGTTGAGGATGTCCATTGGGCGGATCCGACTTCTCTCGAGCTCCTGACGATGACCTTGGAACAAGTACCGCGGCTTCGGGTGCTGCTGCTCATCACCGCGAGACCGGAATTCACGCCGCCTTGGCCTGGTCATGCGCATGTTACGACGCTCTCTTTGACGCGACTTAACCGTCGCAACGGAGCGGCGTTGATCGAGCGGGTCACCGCCGGCAAGGCGCTCCCGAAGGAGGTTTTGGATCAGATACTCGCCCGCACTGATGGCGTGCCTCTGTTCGTAGAGGAGCTGACCAAGACCGTGCTCGAAACCGGGTTCTTGCAAGAGCAGGACGATCATTACACCCTAAGCCGCCCTCTGCCAGCGATGGCGATTCCGACCACGTTACAGGCATCGCTAATGGCCAGACTCGATCGATTGGCCCCGGTAAGGGAGGTAGCTCAGGTCGGCGCCGTGGTGGGTCGCGAGTTTTCGTACGAACTGCTGAGCACGGTGGCCGGGTTGCCAAGAGAGAGACTGGAGGAGGCTCTTGCCCAGTTGGTCCGATCGGAGTTGATCTTCCGCCGCGGCGAGTTACCGCAGGCGGTGTATACCTTCAAGCATGCACTTGTGCGGGACGCTGCCTATTCAGGGCTCCTGAAGAGCCGACGCGCAGCGCTGCATGCCACGATCGCGCAGGCCTTCGAGCAACGGTTCCCGGAAATTGTGGATGCTCAGCCCGAAACGCTCGCGCACCATCTCACTGAGGCCGGACTGTTCGAAAAAGCGGAGGCATACTGGTTGCAAGCCGGCAAGAAGGCAGCCACGCGCTCCGCCAATCTTGAGGCCATTGCGCACTTGCAACGAGGGATCGAGGCCACGAGCCATCGGCCCGATGACGCACGAAACGACAGGCTTGAACTTGACCTCCAGTTCGCTTTAGGCCCCTGCCTGATCGCTACCCAAGGGCCGGCCTCCAACAAGGCGATGGCTACCTTTACCCGCGCGCGAGAGCTGTGCGAGCGCCTGCGAGATCCTCCCGAGCAACTTCAGGTCATGTTCTGGCTAACCACTGCGAGCGTCATTCGCGGTGAGCTGCCGCTGGCCCAGGAAACGATCGCCGCTTTGCTTCATCTCTCCCAAACGCGCGGCGACCGGCCAGCCTTGCTCAATGCGATGCGCGGGCAGGCGATGATCCGCCTGTTCATGGGACAGATCACCGGAGCCCAGGAAGCGATCGAACGGGCTTTCGAAGCCTTCGAGGCGAGCAGCGAGGAGGATAGACTGGCAGCGCGTGTGGCCGGCCAGGATGCCGGCGTGGCCGACCTTGCGCTGATGTCGTGGCCACTGTGGCTACTTGGCCGCGACGATACTGCCATTATGCGAATGGACGCTGCAATTCAGCGCGCGGATGCCATTGGCCATCCGCATTCGCAGGCATACGCTTTTTATTATGCCTGCATTCTCCAAGCTCTCCGCGGCGAATTCCTGATAGCGCAAAGTTATGCCGAGCGCTGTATCGCCTTATCAGAGGAGCATGGATTCCGGCAGTGGCGTTTGGCCCGCGCCGTTCGCGGCATATGCATGGCATCGCTCGATCCCTCACCCAACGCGCTCGGAGAAATCCGTCCTGCGTTGGACGAGTATCGTCACGCAGGTTATCAGTTGGCCATTACCGCGCTCTTGGTACTTTTGTGTCAGCGCCTGTTGATTGATCGAGACTACGAGCCCGCGCTGGAGTTGATCGAGTCGGGCCTCGCTATAAGTACCCGCAACAGCGAACGAATTTTGGAAGCCGAGTTGTACCGACTCAAAGCACGGGTGCTAATAGGCCGCGGCGGACCAGATGTCGAGGCTGTGGCACAGTCACTGATCGAACAGGCATTGGCCATGGCAAGGGGGCAACGCGCCAAGGCCCTTGAGCTTCGGGCCGCGACAGACCTTGCCGCGCTATGCATCGATCAGCAACAACGCGAGCAGGCGCTCGATTTACTTGCGCCGATCTATGACTCCTTCACCGAGGGCTTCGACACGAGAGATATGAAGCAGGCGAAGGCGCTGCTCGACAAGCTGCGGTGACTATCGCAAAACGCCGGTTGGTTGCGTCAGGCCCGGATGATTGGCCTCAAATCATTATTCGAGGTCGAGGATTTCCGTTCGGAAGACTTCCGCCCTTCCAATGATGCTCGAGCCTTTATGCAGCGGCTCGCTTCAGCTCCTTGTGATATTCGCACACGCTTTGCCAAGCTGACCCCTCTGGCTTCTCGTTGATGAAATGCGGCCCGTTGTGCGCAGGTCGCGCCTCATGCTTTCCGAATGCCTCGAGCGCCTGCTCCGCAGCGGCCTTTCCCAGCTTGCGTCCATTATCGAGATTGCTGTGATTCCATTTGAAATTGATGTGACCCGGAACGTGAATCTCTATGATCTTGAGTTTCTTGTCCCTTGCCTCCTCCTGTTTCGATTTTTTGTCACACCGGATGTGGTATTTGAAAAGCTTGACGTCATCTTCGCCAACCGTCGAGGCGAACAATTGGCAAAGATTTGCCAGCGCGTCATGAAGATTCTCCGGCTTGCGGATTTGCTTTGAATCGACAATCCGGCTCACCCATATCTCTTCCAGCTCCGGGTGCTCCTCCAGCAAACTTTCGAAGTTGACGGTATCGACAAGCGCCCCTTCGCAGTAGGTCACTCCGCCAATCTCTACGGTACCTTCGACGAAGGGAAGAGCTGAACACGCACACAAGGTGCTTGCGTCGATAGGGCCCTCAAACATAAACTTTCCGCTCGCCCTTTTCATGGGACGATTGGAAAATAATGCGAGCTTCTGCTGATCAAGGTTCCAGGCGTTATGGAAGATTACTGGTTTTCCAGGCTTTTTCAGCTGTTCGAAATCTATCCCCTTCATGAACTCGCTATCTGGATAGTTGATCCTTGACAGGCCGTTGACTTTGGAAAGGTACATTAAGGACGTCAAATAACGGATGAAGGGATTGGTTGCCATCGCTTGATTGAGAATCCATCTATTGAAATCCCCTTCATCCAATCTTGTGAACTTCTTTTTTCTGTCTCTGTCAGGCAGCTGATTGAACAAAATCTCCATCGAGTCCTGGAAGACGTCCATCATCCGGTATGGATCCCATAGGAAGTCCTTATAGTTGTCGGAATCGCTGACGAAGTTGTTCAGCGCCTTTATGTTGCTGCGCCAATCCGGACCGAAGACTGTGTTTATGGGAAAACGCTTATAGCTTTCGTCGTCCCGAAAGACGCCATTCCTGAAGAATTGGTGAGTCTTTTCGACTTTGTCTTCATGATCGTCCCATTGGTTGTAGACGATCCCGACCCATGCGCCGATGCAGGACAGTGCCCAGACATCGAACGTTATGTTGTGTGCGGTGAGAGCTTCCAGAACCCCGATGTGCAGCCCTGCCGCCGGTCCACCACCCCCGAGCGTTATTGCTCTCTTCGCCATGGCATCCTCCGTTGACTCTTGTGTGGTTATGCTCCGATCGAATTTCACTGCCGCGGAAGACTAGTAGTTTTCATGCCTATTGAAAAGCGTTCGGACTCTCCGTTGGCCGGACTTTGGCAGAACGATGCGCGGGAGCCGTGGTGGTTGATCCGAGACCCCGAGCGACGCGAGTTAGACGTCGCGGCAGGGGATCGCTAAGCTCTCGCAGATAGAAGCGAACGCTTTCGTTGTGTCGGTGTCCTCGAAACAGAATCGGGTCCCGGAGTCCGCACGTTCTACCCACCAGTCGATCTTCCTTCCTTTTGATATCCGGGCCGCCTCTGAGCGGAGCTGATCCAACTGTCGTCCATAGGCCCGAACTATTACGCAATCTGGCTTAGTCATTAATCAATGTTCTTTCCGCAAAAAACGCATAAGCGCTGATCGCGCCACCTTATGAAGATGCGCTCCGATCAAGAGCCTAGCGTCGAGACTGTTCATCTACCTCGTGCGCGGCCAAGGTAAGCTCTATTTCGGTGAGCTGTTCCAACAAACGATGCACGATGTCGACGCAGTCTGATGACGGTATGGATCTCACGCCTCGTGCGTTAAGCTCCGCTTCGAGGAGCTTCGCCAGTACAAATTTGACACCCATTGGATTCCTAAAATGCGGGCCGGGATGAAAACCCAATACTGCACCATTTGGGAAAAAGTTGCAATTGGAGGTAGATCACAGAGCCGCAATTCAATACCCTCGGGCGGAGATACAAGCCTGCGAAGGCACATCGCATCTAGGGGGATTCGTAGATCCGGCCTGAGCGAGAGGCCCTGCGGTTCACGCCATCGGCGCGGTTATCCGCTAGTGGATCGAGACCGGTGCGGAGCGACTGGCCTCCTCACGTCATTGGTTCGCCGACAGGCTACCAATCGTCAGTGCGTCCCTTCGCTCTATGTCTCTGAGGAGCGGAGAAAGTCGCTTGCATGGTCATATTGTGCGCTGCCATCTACGATCTGCTGGGCGCGCGGGCCAAGTAGGGCGCCAACGATTTCGGGACCGAGCAGTTCAAGCGCGGTCTGCCCATAGCTGAAGCAAATTCGCGGGAATGTCTTTCATAGATTCCAAACAGGTTCAGTAAGCGATGTTCGCCATCGTGGTTGTGGTCCTGATGCGCCTTCGCTGCATAAAAAGCAAACAAGCCACGAAAAGCTTCAGGGGAAACGATAGGTTTGCCATCGCAATGTCCCCCAATAAAAAGCGAGCCATCTAATTCACGAAATTTGGAGTTCTCGTGGAATAAAAGCTACTGGTATTTAGTCGCTCGGCTTTGAAGAATCGGTCAGCAAAGCTGTCTTGACTAATGCAGCCGCCGTGACAGCCAGGCGCCATCGCCGGGGCTACGGTTCTTCACCTTTCAATGTCTGTTCCTATAATGCTTTAATGTCTCTGCCGTACCGCCGCACCGCCAGTGACAACCTGGTAAGGAGGGCTGTCAAAGAGCCCTGAGGGACCCGACAGAGCTGAGGCTGCGGACTACCTGGACCGTTCTGTGGTCTGCAAACACGCTCAGTCTCCCTTCTAAATAGGTATGAGCGTCGCCCTGCGTGCGCCTGCAAGCATCCGGAGTTTATTCCGATCTACTGCTTGAGTGAGCACAGGTGGTCACGAGCAGCATGGTCCGGGTGCATTGCCAATCGGTTCCCAACATCGGTTCATAGACTCCACGAGGAGTACCGATCGCCATAGTAGTACCAGCCGCCATCAAAACAACGGCGGTCAGCGCGAGCATTCGATAGGTTGCCAATTTCCACTTCATTGCGCTTCCCTCCAGTGGAAGCGTACACGCTACGCTCGGTGATACTTGCCGCTTGTGAACTACTTCACACAATGCGCATCACAGCCGTGTGCAGGAGGCGCGCCAGCGTGAACTGAAGGGCCTCTGATCGTGCCGGCAATCAGATCAGTTCATCGGCTGCCCCTTTGCACAACAATCACAGTTCGCCGAAGACCTCACTGACCTTCATCTTGATCGGCAAAAGTGGGTCTCCTCAGAAAGCGGAGCGGCGGACGCCATCGCCGGCGCTGCGGTACGGGGACATGGTGGTTATCGCGACGGGCAAGCCGCGGCGCTGCCGCCGGTTCCCTCATCGATGAGGTTGCGTCAGGTGAGATCTGGCAAGCGCCGTCCTGAACGCTATGGATCGGCTACCGAGCTGGCTTCCAGCCGAGAGCTTCGCGACCGCAAATCGCGTAGTTATCTGAGCCGCTAACGGCCAGGCCGAGTGCCTACTGCCATTTTGCGATCGGCCCAGCTCTTAACATCGCCGACGGTCGTCGCCTTGAGGAACGCGTTCGCCTTGACCAGCTTTTCGCGTGTGGTTCGACCCGTTATGTCAGCGGCGGCCATAACTGAAGCAGCATCGGCAGTTTCTGCGCCGGAAAATAGCGCCACGGCTCCCGCCGGTCCCGCGAAATGGGCGAGGTAGAGAGAACCGGGCGTGGCCGGCAGACCGCGCTTGGTCAGCATCGCGGCATGTTGCTCGACCAGCCGTGCGGCAACCTCGCGCGTAAGCTCAGCATCTCCGCGCAAGTCCAAGACTTCCTTGTCGCTGCGGCCCTTGATCAGATCGCGTCGGTGCCTTCGAACGGCTTCGAGCCACGTATCATCGAGAAACTGGGCGGCGCCGGTGGCGCTCGACCGCTTGTTCCTTGCATTCGGGTCACCGTTGGACTCGGCTATGATAATGCGCTCGACCAATGCCTTCGCAGCCGCTCTGTCGATCGATTTCCCCTTCAATTGAGCATCGCGAAACAGGACGAAACTTGCGACGAAAGCCAGGCCGATTGCCAGTCCAACAACGAGCGTGATGAATTCCGCGGACAACCACTTCCGCGCGGCGACAACGGATCCACGCTCGTCGGGGCGAGGCGGTCGGATTTCCTCGTCGCGGCGTATTTGCTCTGACACATGCGGCGGGAGCCGCGGGTTGCCATCGGCTGTCGTCCCAACGTAGAGGAATCCGTGCTCTAGGTCTGGCATCGCGTCTGCAGGTTTAATGCTTTCAAAACGCCATCGAAGGCACCTGACAGGCACGGCTTTGCCTCCGCGATTGGTTTGGCACGACTGGCGCCTGCGCTTGCCTTGGAAATTCCGTGGCGGGGCCGAGGCCTGGGCAGCATGATCGCGGATTTTCCGCTTGCGTTGCCTTTCTGCTCGATGATCTTCGAATGTGCTGGTGCAACGATCGCAATGTGGTCCGGCGGATCCTTTAGTTCGCTCGAGGAAAGTGGCTGCGGTGGCGCTTGGAGTTGCGGAGTTTCGAGCCGGTCTGCCTTGGTCAGTGTATCGTGTGAGGGACGTAATCCGACCGTTGCGAGAGCCGGCGGCTCGTTCACAGGCTCTGTGATGCGCGGGGGCGCCTCGAGCTCCATCACGGCGAGTGTACCGAGGCCAATTAGGAAGAGAGCTACTCTCATCTGATTTCACGCCCTCCGAACGAGAAACCTCACTCAAATCCTCTTAGAAATGAGCTCCAGAAATCAAGGACGGATTGCAAAGGTCCAATAAGGCCCCTTAGCGGCAGAGGTGAACCGGGAAGCGCTGCTATGGGAGAAGATCAAAGACAGGGTTAACGCGGATCATGCGAACTGGCCGAGTGAAGGGGATAGTCAACCCGATGTGGCGCTGCCGGCTTCTCACTTCGACAATGTCACCGAACCCCAGCTCGACGCCGTCTCGTCCTCGCTACGCCCTGGCAAGTTCGCGACTGCATTTTGCAGCGGGAGGTGTGCGTCTGTGAGTTGGTTCAAACAGCAAGGGGGACGGCGGAGTACATTTCCGCCGTGGAGGACTTCAGCAGCTTGGCAGCACGTGAGGGTGAGCTACGCAATCGTGAGCGATCACTGCAAACCGTCGGCAGGTTATCTGAGACTTCTAAGCGAGGCCGCCGGTCCACGCGGTGGAAAAGCACCGGGTCAAAATGGACAAGTAAAATATCGGGCCAGCCCCGGTGTCGAAGTTTTAGCGCTAAATTCGTCCGGATGGCGAAAAGGGCCGCTGGCTGCTGCGTCGACCTTCCACCCTGGGACATCACCGGACTCGGGCGTTCACCTCCGTCGGAAAGCGCGCGGTCACGTTGGCGGTCATTGTTCGAACCCGAGCAAGCGGCGATCAGTCCCAGCCAACCAAACAGACTTGCCCGTGGCATCGAAGCGCGGGCGTCGACGAAGCGCGATCTTGGCGGATTGGCTCCTGCCGATGTCATAGAGATTTGCAAATGGGGAACACCGGCCGCCGACCTACTTGACGTAGATCATTCGTTCCTTAGTGGCCCGCAGGCTGCGGATGTAATAGCCTTGTGCCTGAACGGCTGACTTGATTTCGTT
>NZ_JBVVPN010000021.1:103668-161464 GCF_055811035.1 Bradyrhizobium sp. MI1.10 | reverse complement strand
GAACGTCGCTGCCGTTTCGTCATCTGACACCTCTTGCTGTCTAAGCTATAGGTGTCCACCGATTTAGGGGAGGCTCAAGTCTGGATTGCTTCGCTACGCTCGCAATGACGGAGGAGATGGGCCCCCTACGCCACGCCCGCCCGCAGCAGATCGTGCAGGTGCACGATGCCCACCACCTTGTCCGCCTCGGTCACCACCAGCGTCGTGATCTTGCGGGTGTTCAGCACCTCGATCATCTCGGTGGCCAGCATCGAGGGCGGTACGGTTTTCGGCTGCCTGGTCATGATGTCGTCGACCGACGCCGTCAGCAGGTCCGGGCGCATGTGGCGGCGCAGGTCGCCGTCGGTGATGATGCCGACGGCCTCGCCCGCATCGTTGATGATGCAGACGCAGCCGAGGCCCTTGGCCGACATCTCCATCACCGCGTCCGACATCTTGGTGCCGAGCGGCTTGACCGGGATCTCCGCGCCGGTGCGCATGTAGTCGCGGACGAACTTCAGCATCGCCCCTAACTTGCCGCCGGGGTGGAAATGCGCGAACTCCAGCGCGGTGAAGCCGCGGCCTTCGAGCAGGGCGATCGCGAGCGCATCGCCGATCGCGGCCTGCATCAGGGTCGAGGTGGTCGGCGCCAGATTGTGCGGGCAGGCCTCGCGCGCCTTCGGCAGCTCGATCACGATGTCGGCCGCTTGTCCGAGCGAGGACGCCGCGTTCGACGTCACCGCGATCATGGGGATCGCGAACCGCGCGGAATAGTTCACCAGCGTCTTCATCTCCGGCTGCTCGCCGGACCAGGACAGCGCCATGATGACGTCGTCGGTGGTGATCATGCCGAGGTCGCCATGGGCGGCTTCGGCGGTGTGCACGAAGAAGGCGGGCGTGCCGGTCGAGGCCAGCGTTGCCGCGATCTTGCGGCCCATATGGCCCGACTTGCCGAGTCCGGTGACGATGACGCGGCCCTTCGCGTTGCGGATCAGATCGACCGCCTGGGCGAAGCTCGCGCCAAGCGGGCCGCGCAGGGCGGCGGCGAGCGCGTTGATACCGCCGCTCTCCGTTTCCAGCGTGCGGAGTGCGGATTCGACGCTGTCGGGAATGGGGCCGGATGATTGGGTCATCAGCGGTTTCGAACTCGGCATGTTCTGGTCCAGGGAGGAGGGGCGTTCGTCCGTTGGCGCCTGCTTAGCACGCCACGGCCTTCGAGGCGACGAGGGCGCCCCAACCCTCAACCGGTCGTTAACCATAATTGTTTTAACTCCATTAAAGATAGTTCCCGCCGATCGGCTGGGATGATCGCGAAAGTGTTTGATTTCGTTGGAGTTCTTCCATCGTGGGGTCGTCTCCAGGCACGAGCCGGAGCAAGCGCGCGCATTTTCTGCGCGCGGCTTTGCCGTGCTTTGCGCTGACGGTCCTCGGAAGCGCCCCCGGGGCGGCCCAGAGCCTCACCCCCGATCTGTTCAGTCCTAACCGCGGTGGCTTCGCATCGCCCGACACGCTGCCGACGCGCCGGACCGCGGGCGTGCCGCAGGCACCCTCGGATGCACTGCCGACGCTGCCAGATCCCAATGCCGATTTGCGCAAGCGCCAGCAGGCGCCGGCGCGCCCAGGCCAGAACCCGAACAGCCAAAACCCGACCAACCCAAACCCGACCAACCAGGTCCCGCTCTACGGCCTGCCTGCCGCCAATGGCGCCAGCGCCTCCGGCTACGATTCGCTCAACCGCAAGCGACAGCAGCCGAAGCTCTATCCCGGACAGCCGAAGCCGAAGCGCCCGGTCGGCCCCGGCTCGCCGGTGCCGCCGGCAACGCCGGAGCGAACGCTCGGCCCGCCGCGCATCGCGCCGCCGCCCTCCGAGACCGCGCACAAGACACCGGTGCCGCCGGCGCTGGCCGGCAACGTGCCCGGCCAGCCGCTGCGCCGCCGCCTCAAGCTCGACGAGGATGCATTCGGCGCGGTCGGCGACTATGCCGGCAGCTTCCTGATCAAGGGCGGGCTCGAGCTCTCCACAGGCTACGACACCAACCCGGCGCGCTTGAACAAGCCGGTCGGCTCGCCGGCCTATGTCGTCGCGCCCGACCTGCTCGTGGCGTCCGATTGGGAGCGCCACGCGCTGGTCGCGGATCTGCGCGGCTCGTTCTCGGGCTACACCAACAACATGCCGGCGACGATCGACGGCTTTGCCTCGCCCTCGCCGGTCGAGGTCGACCGCCCCGATTTCACCGGCCATGTCGACGGCCGCATCGACGTCAATCGCGATCTCAAGCTGACCTCGCAGCTGCGCCTGCGGCTCGCCACCGATAATCCCGGCAGCCCGAACGTGCAGGCCGGCCTGCAGAAATTTCCTGTTTATGCCACCTATGGCACGACCGTCGGCTTCGACCAGACCTTCAACCGCTTCCAGGTCGCGGCTGGCGCGACCGTCGATCGCACCGCCTACACCAACTCGAAACTCACCGACGGCTCGACCTTCAGCAACGATGACCGCGACTTCAACCAGTATGGCGGCGTGGGGCGCTTCTCCTACGACCTCAAGCCGGGGCTGAAGCCGTTCGTCGAGATCCAGGGCGACACCCGCGTCCATGACCAGGCCGCCGACCGCAACGGCTTCTTCCGCGATTCGAACGGCGGCTACGCCAAGGTCGGCACGTCCTTCGAGTTCTCGCGCATCCTCACCGGCGAGGTCTCGGTCGGCTATTCCGCGCGCAACTACGTCGATCCGCGCTTGAGCCAGCTCGCCGGCTTCCTGACCTCGGGCTCGCTGATCTGGAATGCAAGCGGCCTCACCACGGTGAAATTCGCCACCGACACGCAGATCGCCGAGACCACTATCCCCGGCTCCTCCGGCGTGCTGGTGCATACCTACGGGGTCGAAGTCGATCACGACTTCCGCCGCTGGCTCACTGCCGTCGGCAAATTCACCTACGGCACCTACGACTACCAGGGCCAGAATCGCAACGACAAGACCTACTCGTTCGAAAGCAATCTGATCTACAAGCTCAACCGCAACATCTGGATCAAGGGCACGCTGCGCCACGACATCCTGGATTCGAACCAGGCGGGGTCAAGCTCGCAGGGCACGGTGGCGATGGTCGGGGTGAGGCTGCAGAATTAGCGCGTGTGGCCGTTGCCATTGGCGATACCAAGCCCGAGGTGTCGTCCTGGCGAAAGCCAGGACCCATCACCCCAGGGAGTAGTTTGGCGAAGACTCGTCGTTTGGTACTGCGACCGGCCAACGATCGAGGGATCACGCGGTATGGGTCCTGGCTTTCGCCAGGACGACAGCGGATTTATTGCCTGACTCCGAGCTTGCGCGGCTCGCGCAAAGTTCAGCGCGGCAGATCCGTCTTCCCCATCAGGAACGTATCGATCGACCTGGCGCACAGCCGGCCCTCGCGGATGGCCCAGACCACCAGCGATTGGCCGCGGCGCATGTCACCGGCGGTGAACACGTTCGGGCGTGAGGTCTGGTAGTCGAGCGTGTTGGCCTTGACGTTGCCGCGCGGGTCGAGCTCGACCGACAGCAGCTTCAAAAGGCCCTCGTGCACGGGATGGACGAAGCCCATCGCGAGCAGGACGAGGTCGGCGTCGAGCTCGAACTCGGTGCCGGCGATCGGCTTGAACTTGTCGTCGACGCGCACGCAATGCAGCTTCTTGACCTTGCCGTTATCGCCCGAAAACTTCTGCGTCAGCACGGCGAATTCGCGGACCGCGCCTTCGGCCTGGCTCGAGGACGTCCGCATCTTCAGCGGCCAGTTCGGCCACGTCAGGCCCTTGTTCTCGTGCTCGGGCGGAGCGGGCATGATCTCGAGCTGGGTCACGGAGAGCGCGCCCTGGCGCAGCGAGGTGCCGATGCAGTCGGATCCCGTGTCGCCGCCGCCGATGACGACGACATGCTTGCCGCCGGCCAGAATCTCCTGGACGCCGTTCAACGGTTCATTGGACACGCGGCGGTTCTGCTGCGGCAGGAAATCCATCGCGTAGTGGATGCCGGCGAGGTCGCGGCCGGGGATCGGCAGGTCGCGCGGGGCTTCGGCGCCGCCGGTCAGCGCCACGGCGTCGTACTCGTTGAGCATCTCGCGCGGATCGACATTGCCGTCAGCGCCGACATGGCTGTTGTAGTGGAAGGTGACGCCTTCGCCTTCCATCTGCGCCACGCGGCGGTCGATGACGTTCTTTTCCATCTTGAAGTCGGGAATGCCGTAACGCAGTAGGCCACCAGCCTTGGCGAACTTCTCGAACAGATGCACGTCGTGGCCGGCGCGCGCGAGCTGCTGCGCGCAGGCCATGCCGGCCGGACCGGAGCCGATCACCGCGACCTTCTTGCCGGTCTTGTGGGCGGCGACCTCGGGCTTCAGCCAGCCATTGTCCCAGGCACGGTCGACGATCGCGCATTCGATGGTCTTGATGGTGACGGGGTTGTCGTCGATGTTGAGCGTGCAGGACGCTTCACACGGCGCCGGGCAGATGCGCCCCGTGAACTCCGGGAAATTGTTGGTCGAGTGCAGATTGCGCGAGGCTTCTTCCCAGTTGCCCTGGTAGACGAGGTCGTTCCAGTCCGGGATCTGGTTGTTGACCGGGCAGCCCGGCGTGCCGGGCGCGACGGAGCCGGTGCCGTGGCAATAGGGAATGCCGCAGTTCATGCAGCGCGCGGCCTGGTCGCGCGTTTCCTTCTCGGAGAGGGGAACGACGAACTCGTGGAAATGCTTCACGCGCTCGGCGACCGGGGTGTACTTGCGGTCATGCCGTTCGATTTCGAGAAAACCCGTGATCTTGCCCATTAAACCCGAAGTCCCTGCCGCTTAAATTCGTTTGTTCTCTCTCCCCTCATCCTGAGGAGCGGCGCGCTTGGCGCCGCGTCTCGAAGGATGAAGGCCCCCGCTGTGGTTTCATGGTTCGAGATGCGCTTCGCGCTCCTCACCATGAGGCTTTTCTTAGCTAAGCCCCGATCGCAATTTTCGGCTCGGCGTCCGCGTTGGCGGCCATTTCGCGCAGCGCGCGCCGGTATTCGACCGGCATCACCTTGCGGAATTTGGGCAGCCAGTCCTTCCAGTTGGCCAGGATGTCGGCGGCGCGCCTGGAGCCGGTCGCTTTCGCGTGACGCGTGATCAGGACGTGGAGGCGCTCGACGTCTGAGGCGAGCAGGTCCTTGAACACGTCGACCCGGCCGTGCGCTTCGAGGTCACCGGAGTGGTGATAGGTGCCGGCGTTGATCAGCTCTTCCGACAGCACCGGCTCGAGCTCGACCATCGCCATGTTGCACAGCCTGTCGAAGTCGCCGGTCTCGTCCAGCACGTAGGCGATGCCGCCGGACATGCCGGCCGCGAAGTTGCGCCCGGTCTTGCCGAGCACGACCACGATGCCTCCGGTCATGTATTCGCAGCAATGGTCGCCCGCGCCCTCGACCACCGCCACGGCGCCGGAATTGCGTACGGCAAAACGCTCGCCGGCGATGCCGCGGAAGTAGCACTCACCTTGAATGGCGCCGTACATCACGGTGTTGCCGACGATGATGCTCTCTTCCGGCACGATGCCGCTGTTGGCCGGCGGCTTGACGATGATCTTGCCGCCCGAGAGGCCCTTGCCGACATAGTCGTTGGCCTCGCCTTCGAGCTCGAAGGTGACGCCTTGCGCCAGCCACGCGCCGAAGGCCTGGCCGGCGGTGCCCTTGAGGCTGACATGGATGGTCTCATGCGGCAGGCCGGCATGGCCGTAGATCTTGGCGACCGCACCCGACAGCATCGCGCCCGCGGAGCGGTTGGTGCTGTTGATCTGGGCCTCGATCTTCACCGGCGCACCGCGGTCGAGCGCAGGCGTCGCCTGCTCGATCAGCGTGCGGTCGAGCACCGCTTCCAGATGATGGTTCTGGCGCTCGGAGTGATAGATCTTCTGGCCCTTCTCTTCCTTCTGCTTGACGAACAACTTGGAGAAGTCGAGGCCCTTGGCCTTCCAGTGCGCGACCAGCTTGGTCTGGTCGAGCAGCTGCACCTGGCCGATCATCTCGTTGAAGCTGCGGAAGCCGAGCGAGGCCATGATCTCGCGGACCTCCTCGGCGACGAAGAAGAAGTAGTTGATCACATGCTCGGGCTGGCCGGTGAAGCGCTTGCGCAGGACCGGGTCCTGGGTCGCGACGCCGACTGGGCAGGTGTTGAGGTGGCACTTGCGCATCATGATGCAGCCGGCCGCGATCAAGGGCGCGGTGGCGAAGCCGAACTCGTCGGCACCGAGCAGCGCGCCGATCACGACGTCGCGGCCGGTGCGGAAACCGCCGTCGACCTGGACCACGATGCGGCTGCGCAGCCGCTCGCGCACCAGCGTCTGGTGGGTTTCGGCGAGGCCGATCTCCCACGGTGATCCCGCGTGCTTGATCGAGGTCAGCGGCGAAGCGCCGGTGCCGCCCTCGAAACCCGCGATGGTGACGTGGTCGGCGCGCGCCTTGGCGACGCCCGCGGCCACCGTGCCGACGCCGATCTCGGAGACGAGCTTGACCGAGACCGCGCCGTCGGGATTGACGTTCTTGAGGTCGTAGATGAGCTGCGCCAGATCCTCGATCGAGTAGATGTCGTGGTGCGGCGGCGGCGAGATCAGGCCGACGCCCGGCGTCGAATGCCGGACCTTTGCGATGGTCGCATCGACCTTGTGGCCGGGCAGCTGGCCGCCTTCGCCGGGCTTGGCACCCTGCGCCATCTTGATCTGCATCATGTCGGAGTTGACGAGATACTCCGTGGTGACGCCGAAGCGGCCCGAGGCGACCTGCTTGATCGCCGAGCGCATGGAATCGCCGTTCGGCAGCGGCTTGAAGCGGTCGGCTTCCTCGCCGCCCTCGCCGGTGTTCGACTTGCCGCCGATCCGGTTCATGGCGATCGCGAGCGTGGTGTGCGCCTCGCGCGAGATCGAGCCGAAGCTCATCGCGCCGGTGGCGAAACGCTTGACGATGTCCTTGGCCGGCTCGACCTGGTCGAGCGGCACCGGCTTGCGCTTCTCTTCGTCCGCGTTCTTGATCCGGAACAGGCCGCGCAGCGTCAGGAGACGCTCCGACTGCTCGTTGAGGATCTTGGCGAAAGCGCGGTAGCGTTCCAGCGAATTGCCGCGCGCGGCGTGCTGCAGCAGCCCCACCGACTCGGCGGTCCATGCATGGTCCTCGCCGCGGCTGCGATAGGCATATTCGCCGCCGACATCGAGCGAGGTCTTGTAAACGAGCGCATCGCCGAACGCGTCGGCATGACGGCGCACCGCCTCTTCGGCAATCTCGCCAAGACCGACGCCCTCGACGCGGGTATGCGTGCCGGCGAAGAATTTTCCGACGAATTCCGCCTTCAGGCCGATGGCGTCGAAGATCTGCGCGCCGCAATAGGATTGGTAGGTCGAGATGCCCATCTTGGACATCACCTTGAGCAGGCCCTTGCCGATCGACTTGATGTAGCGCTTGACGATCTCATAGTCGTCGAGCGAGCCGGGCAGGCGGTCCTTCATCGCGATGATGGTCTCGAACGCCAGATACGGATTGATCGCTTCCGCGCCGTAGCCGGCCAGACAGGCGAAGTGATGCACTTCGCGCGGTTCGCCGGATTCGACGACGAGGCCGACCGACGTGCGCAAGCCGGTGCGGATCAGATGATGATGCACGGCGGCGCAGGCCAGCAGCGACGGGATCGGAACCCGGTCGGTGCCGACCATGCGGTCGGACAGGATGATGATATTGACGCCCTCGCGCACCGCGCTCTCGGCGCGCGCGCAGAGCTCGTCCAGCACCTGGTCCATGCCGGCCGCGCCGAGGCCGGCGTGGAAGGTGGTGTCCAGCGTGCGCGACTTGAAATGCGACTCGGCGACCTCGGAGATCGAGCGGATCTTTTCGAGGTCCGCGTCGGTCAGGATCGGCTGGCGTGCTTCGAGGCGCTTGGTGGTGGCAAGGCCTTGCAGGTCGAACAGGTTCGGCCGCGGTCCGATGATGGAGACGAGGCTCATCACCAGCTCCTCGCGGATCGGGTCGATCGGCGGGTTGGTGACCTGCGCAAAGTTCTGCTTGAAGTAGGTGAACAGCGGCTTGGCCTTGGCCGACAGCGCCGAGATCGGCGTGTCGTTGCCCATCGAGCCTGCGGCTTCCTCGCCGGTGGAGGCCATCGGCGTCATCAGAATGGTGATGTCTTCCTGGCTGTAGCCGAACGCCTGCTGGCGATCGAGCAGCGACAGGTTGGAGCGCACGCCGGTGGTCGGCACCTTCGGCAGCTCTTCCAGCACGATCTGGGTCCGCTCCAGCCACTCGGTGTAGGGATGGCTCCTGGCGAGCTCGGCCTTGATCTCGTCGTCCGGGATGAGGCGGCCCTGCTCGAGGTCGACCAGCAGCATCTTGCCGGGCTGCAAGCGCCACTTGGTGATGATCTGGTCTTCGGGAATCGTCAGCACGCCCATCTCGGACGCCATCACGATGCGGTCGTCCTTGGTGACGAGATAGCGCGCGGGCCGAAGGCCGTTGCGGTCGAGCGTGGCGCCGATCTGGCGGCCGTCGGTGAAGGCGATCGCGGCGGGGCCGTCCCACGGCTCCATCAGGGCTGCATGATATTCGTAGAAGGCGCGGCGCTTCTCATCCATCAAGGGATTGCCGGCCCACGCCTCCGGAATCATCATCATGACGGCGTGTGGCAGCGAGTAGCCGCCCTGCACCAGGAATTCGAGCGCGTTGTCGAAGCAGGCGGTGTCCGACTGGCCTTCGTAGGAGATCGGCCAGAGCCGGTTGATGTCCTTGCCGTACAACTCGGAGCTCACCGAGGCCTGGCGCGCCGCCATCCAGTTGGTGTTGCCGCGCAGCGTGTTGATCTCGCCGTTATGCGCGATCATGCGGTAGGGATGCGCCAGCGACCACGCCGGGAAGGTATTGGTCGAGAAACGCTGGTGAACGAGCGCCAGCGCGCTCTCGAAATCCTTTTCGTGCAGATCGGGATAGTACTTGCCGAGCTGATCGGCGAGGAACATGCCCTTGTAGATCACGGTGCGGCACGACATCGAGCACGGATAATAGCCGGCGAGGCCGCGGTCGCGGCGCTGATAGATCGCTTGCGAAATCGACTTGCGCAGGATGTAGAGCCGGCGCTCGAAATCGTCCTCGGTCTTGGCGGTGCCGTTGCGGCCGATGAACACCTGCATGCAGGCGGGCTCGGTCGGCTTCACGGTGACGCCGAGCGAGGAATTGTCGGTCGGCACGTCGCGCCAGCCGAGCAGCGTCAGGCCCTCTTCCTTGATCTGGTCGGCGATGATGCTCTTGATGACGTTGCGCCAGGCGGTGTCGCGCGGCATGAACAGCGCGCCGATGGCGTATTCGCCGGGATTGGGCAGCGCGAAGCCGAGTTCCTTCGCCTTGCGGCTGAAGAAAGCATGCGGGATCTGCACCAGAATGCCGGCGCCGTCACCGGCGCGCGGGTCGGCGCCGACGGCGCCGCGGTGCTCGAGGTTGCACAGGATGCTGAGCGCATCCGCGACGATCTCGTGCGACTTCTTGCCCCTGATGTTGGCGATGAAGCCGACGCCGCAGGAATCCTTTTCCAGGCTCGGATCGTACAAGCCTACGGCCGGCGGGCGTGAATTGTGTTCCTGAATCGGATCAGTCGTTTTCGAGGCGACCGTCGCCGACAGTTGCTCTGCCACGATGTTTCCGCGCTCGACTTGCGACCCGTTCATGTCCTCGTCCTCTCCATGCGGCAAGCTGCCTCACCGCCATCTTCGGCGCACCTTGGGCGTCCCGCGGCACCCGCTTCTGGGTCACCGCTCGTCCGCTCGCGAGCCGCATTTTCTTAAATTCAGGCCAAGGCGTTCTTCGTCCCCGAGAACGGCTTTGCCTGTTGCCTTCTTGGCGCTCGAAAGCACCGACTTTCGTTGCAATCCCTATGCCGGAACCGCAAGCAAAATTGAGACAGTCTTCCTGTCCTAACCGCCACCTTGCCAAATTTTTGTCTATCACACAAGCGCGCGCAAGTCCCGATTCCCCATAGATCAATCGATCCCTTTCCAAAAGTTGCGCGGCCCCGCTTTTGAAGCAAACGCGCCCTGATCCGGCCCCGCCGACGCCGGAATCCCCAATGAAGCTTCTGATCAACCCTTCGGAAGCCGCGCCACGCCGCAAGAAGCGAAAGAGTGCGATCCATCCGGGGGCCTGACAGGAGCGTCTCGATCATGAAGTTTTTCACAGGATGGATGGCTGCCGCCGCGCTGGCGCTGGCCGCGACCGCCGCACAAGCGCAAGTTCCAGCGCGAGGGGCGATGATCGCGGTCTCGGATTTCGACGGGCCCTATGCGCCGCCGGAGGCCGCGCCGCCCCCGCCGCCGCGCTATGGCTATGGCTACGAAGAACGCGGGCCGGCCTCGGTGCTGCTGCCATCGACCGAGGTCTACGCGGTGCTGCGCGAAAACGGCTTTTCTCCATTGGGCATCCCGCGCCTGCGCGGCGGCGTCTACACCATCGCGGTGATTGACCGCCGGGGCGAGGACGGCCGGCTGGTGATCGATGCCCGCGACGGAAGGATTTTGCGCTTCATGCCGGCTGCCGACGCCTACGGTATGGCGCCGGGCTACGAGCAGCCTGCGGTTGCGCCTTACCGCCCGCAAAGCGCGCTACCGCCGCCAACCATGATCCGCAATGGTCCGCCACGCCCACCGGCCCCGATCCCACATGTCGCCAGCCGCTCCGTCCCGCTCCCGAAGGCGGCTCCGCCACGCGAGGCGCCGGTCGCCGCCAAGCCAGCCGAACCCGCGGCGGCGCAGGCAGCGCAGGCTCAACCTACCACGCAGACCGTGGCGGCCGTGCCGGCAAAGCCCGCTGAGGTCCCACCGCAAGCCGCCGCGCCGACCGTAGGTCAGGCCAAGCCTGCCGCGACGATCCTGCCGACACAGGAGATGCCGGCGGCACAAGGGCTGGACTAAGCGTGGCGTTTGATGCGATGGCCCGCATCACACCAACGGTGTCGTCCTGGCGAAGGCCAGGACCCATACCGCGAGGTCCCTCGGTTATTCGTGGTAGGAGTACCGAACGGCAAGTCTTCGCCACATTACTCCCTGTGGTTATGGGTCCGGCCTTCGCCGGGACGACATAAAAAAACGCCCCGGGGCACCGGGGCGTTTTCGCAACTTGGAAGTGGCCGACGTGATTTACGCGGCTACCGAGTTCTCGATCACCTGTGCGCCTTGCGCACCGGTGTTGATCGCGATCTGGCGGGGCTTCTTCGCTTCGGGAATCTCACGGACGAGGTCGACGTGAAGCAGCCCGTTCTCGAGCGAGGCGTTCTTCACTTGCACGAAGTCGGCAAGCTGGAAGGCGCGCTCGAAGGCACGCGCGGCGATGCCGCGGTACAGCACTTCGGCCTTCGAGTTCTCGTTGGCGACTTTCTCGCCCTTGATCGTCAGCGTATTTTCCTTCGCGACGATGGAGAGCTCATCCTTGGCAAAGCCCGAGACCGCAACGGTGATGCGGTAGTCGTTCTCGCCGGTGCGCTCGATATTGTAGGGGGGATAACCGGGGCTGCCGTCCGAACCGGCCTGATCGAGCAAGTTGAAGAGGCGGTCGAAGCCGACGGTGGAACGGTAGAAGGGGGTCAGGTCGTAGGTACGCATGGTCAAGTCCTCCATTGAGCGACTGTTTGAGTAACCCGCCCGCCAATCGGGCCGGGCTTTCGTCTGTGTGCAGCCTGATGTTCCGGTTCCGAAACACTGGTAGCGGCCTGCACCATGATGATATGGGTTCAGGGGAACGGCGTTCAAGAGGGCGGACATTTAGCCTTTTAGGCGCTCCCGCCCCTGATTTGCAGCACTTCCTGCCCAAGCCCTCGCCATCATGACGCTGGTCTCGATACCATCCAATCCCGTTCCCGAAGACGTTGTCAGCGGCACCATCAAAACCCCTGATGGCGTCGAGCTGCGCTTTGCGCGCTGGGCGCCGCCGGCGAACCGCAAGGGCACCGTCTGCGTCTTCACCGGACGCAGCGAGCAGATCGAAAAGTATTTCGAGACCGTGCGCGATTTGCGTGACCGCGGCTTTGCGGTGGCGATGATCGACTGGCGCGGGCAGGGCCACTCCTCGCGCCGCCTGCGCGATCCGCGCAAGGGCTATGTTCGCGACTTCGCCGATTTCGAGATCGACGTCGAGACCTTCGTGCAGCAGGTGGTGCTGCCGGATTGCCCGCCGCCCTTCTTCGCGCTCGCCCACTCCATGGGCGGCACGGTGATGCTGCGGGTGGCGCATGCGGGCAAGCGCTGGTTCGACCGCATGGTGCTGTCTGCGCCGATGATCGACCTGCCCGGCCGCGCCACCTCGTTTCCGGCGCGGGCTCTGCTGAAGACGATGCGCGTGTTGGGGATGGGCGGCCGCTATGTCCCCGGCGGCAGCGACCAGATCACCGGTCTCAATCCCTTCATCAACAATCCGCTGACCAGCGATCCCGTGCGCTATGCGCGCAATGCCGCGATCCTGGAGGAGGATCCGACCCTCGGGCTCGCGTCACCGACGGTCGCCTGGGCCGACACCGCCTTCCGCGCGATGAACACCTTCAGGGGCAAAAACTATCCGTCCGAGATCCGTCAGCCGATCCTGATGCTGGCGGCCTCCAGCGACACCGTGGTCTCGATCGCGGCGATCGAGGAGTTCGCCTATCATTTGCGCGCCGGCTCCCATCTCGTGATCGCCGGCGCCAAGCACGAGATTCTCCAGGAGCAGGACCGCTACCGCTCCCAATTCTGGGCAGCCTTCGACGCCTTCGTGCCGGGCACGCCGCTGTTCAAGTGAGGGGTTGAAGTGAATGGCTGCCGCGCGCGAGGTGCGCTCCCTCGCTCCGTTCTGACGGGGAGAGGGTTGGGGTGAGGGGCCTCTCTCGGCACGCAAGATCGTCGAGAGACCTGTACCCCCTCACCCGGATTGCATCTTCGATGCAATCCGACCTCTCCCCGCAAGCGGGGCGAGGTAAGGCCCACTACAGCGTTTTCAGATACTCGATCAGATCGTAGCGCTCGCTGTCGTCCTTGAACACGCGGCCGATCACGCCCGGACGTTTTTCCTCGCCTGGTTTGCGCTCGAAGGAATGGCCGAGCACGCTGTTGCCCTGGATCGGATCCTTCTCCGACCCCGCCGAGAACTCGGTTTCACCCGTCTTGCATTTCTCGTCGGCGGTGACCGCAAAGCCGACGGTCACGGGATCGTAGTCGCGGCGGCCCATGCAGAATTTTTGCGGGCGCTCGCTTGCGGGCTTCAGCAGCCAGTAGAGAGACGGCACCGAACCGTTGTGCAGATAGGGCGCCGTGGCCCAGATGCCGTTCAGCGGCCGTGCCCGATAGCGCGCTCCCCCCACCGGATTGAGGCAGTTCTTGCGTGCGAGATTCCACAATTTCGCCCGTTCGGCGTCCGGAGTCTTCTCGTCGTCCATCCATTTGCGGGCGACGAGATCCACCACCGTCATCAGCCCGAGCGCATACACCATCTCGGTCGGCGAGCTTGCGGTCGAGACGTCGCATTGCCACCATTTCTGGAGGTCGGCCGTATTCACCTTCAGGAAGCCAGGCAAATCGACGATCCTGTTGCTGAGCACGAGCGACTGTTCGGGATCCGTCTTGATCTCGTCGAGGGGGATCGTCACCGCGTTCAGCACCTTGCTGTCGCCGCTCGGCTCCCAATGTCCCGAAGACCAGAAAGCGGGGGTGTCGATCGCCGGCAGATGGCATCCGGAACACATCTCGGCGTAGATCTTGCGGCCATTGTCGACCTTCTTCTGATCGAGCCTCCAATTGTCGCCGAGGATCTGCGAGGGCCATTTCGGCGCCAGCAGGCCGCCGAATTTCGGACCGGTGGAGGGATCAGCCGTCTTGAACGGATCGGGGCCCCTGAGCATGTCCTCGATCCAGCCGAGGGTGTTGATATGAACCGAGGACCGCCACAGCCTGTCCTCCGGGTAGGCGTCGGACAGGTTGAGCAGCGCCGTTACGCCGAGGGCTTCGCCGGCGTTGCGGATCAGCGGCTGCTCGATCGAGGCGTCATACTGGGCGAACTTGAACCACGGCACCGTCCAGATCGGGGGATAGCTGACCGGGGCGTCCTGGGCGTGCAGGTTCTTCTCGAAACCCTTAAGCCCGCTCAGCGCGAGATCCTGCGAAAAAACCTGATTGCCGATGCGATTGAGAGCGTCGAGGCGACCGAACCCTTCCTCGGTGTCACTCTGCTGCCTGCCGTTCCAGGTCTTCTTGCCTTCGATCGTCTTTTGCTGGGTTTTCGCCCAGTCGATCAGGAAGTTGCCGATCGCGCTGAGCTTCTGCTTGAGCGCGGCGCGGTCAGCCTTGCTGGCATCGGGGCCGAGCACGCGATCGGCAAAGCGCTGGAAGCGGAACGGCACGTAAAGCGTGTAGGCGATCGACAGGCCGGTGGAGAGCTCGAGCTTCTTCAAGTCGGTCATGGCCGGGCCGCCGTCGAAACGCACGTCCACGCCCTGGTAGTGGATCTGGCCGGTATGGCAGGCGGCGCAGGTCAGCCCGATCTTGTCCTCTTCGCGACGGCCGGTCGCGGGATCGCTGACCCCGGTCATCCGTGCAAAGCCGACCGGCAGGCCGTCGACGTTCTCCGCCGGCGTCCATCTGGTCGACCAGTCCGGCACCTGCGTCGTCTCGTAGAGATTGGCGTAGCCGAAGCGGCGCAGGGACGTCGCGTCGGTCTGGATCGACTGCGGGCTCGGAATGAACCCGAAGCGCTCGAGATAGGCGCTGTCCGTCATCATGCCCGGCCGCGAGAACAGATGCAGGCGCGGCTGCTCCAGGGCCATGAACCATTCGTAAGGCACCGGGAAGGTCGCTGTGCCCTGGCTGGCATGGTGAAACCAGTGCCTGTCCTTCAGCGACCAGTTCTGTTCGAGCCAAAAGGCCGCCTTCGTCTCGGGGACCGTGGGCAACGGAGGCGGCAGGAGATTCACGAGGATTCCCTTTTGCGGCAGCATGGCACGCACCTGGTCGGGGCATTCGGCGAGCGCAACGAGCAAGGCGAGACCGAGGGCGACGAGCAGCGCCGCAATCTTGAGCCCGCCCCGCACCACGCGCTGGCAGGTCGACAGCACAGGCTGCGATACGAGCCGCTGGTTGATGCGAGCAGGGAATTGCCGCTCGTTGAACAGAGTGCGCACGTCGGCCACGCTGAGATAGCGGTCCTCACCCGCGCCCTTGCCCGCGATCTTCAGGAGGATCGGCCACTCGAATTTCATCAGCAGGGGGTAATACCAGCGTGCGGCGCTGCCGGCCCGCTTGAGATTGTCGCGCATGAAGACGCCGATTTCCGAGGCGTTGAGACCCGGCTCAGAGCCGCCGCCGTTCGGATCCTGGTAGGTCCGGCCGAAGCTCGCAAACCGCGCAAGCTCGTCCTCATCGACCTTGCCGTCGACGCCGAGGACGCGCGAGCCGGCACCGCGCTTGTCGAGAGGGCCGCCACGCAACGCGTCGAGCTGCGCGCCCGAAAATATGCTCTTCAGGATATGACCCAGACCGTTCGCGATGAGCGCGACGCCGCGGACCTGGATGCGGGCCGAGACCTTCTTCAGCCCAGTCTCGCCGCTCGCATTCGCGATCGTTTGCGACAGCGTGCCGAGCGGCACGGTTCCGCCGTCGACAAACCCCTCGCCGACGAGGCCGCGGAGGAATGGACAGGGATTGTTCGGCGAGACCTGGATCGAAGGGTCGAAGGGGGGCTTCGGAGCGGAGTCATGCATGGCCCAAAATCCTGAAAACGGCGAATCGTGAAATACAGACGCGGCGATAGAGCGCGGAAAGTCCTGACAAACCGACAACACGTTATACTACTTCAGCGTGTAGCGGAGTGTGGCTGAATTCACTGTCGTGTCAATAAAGGCGGAGGGGACATTGCCGCGTGGCCGCGGCTGGCCCTCAGGATTCGGCGATGCGTTTGACGTCGCTCGAGACCAGGGTCAGTTTGCCGAGCGGCACGCCCGCATTCAAGAGTCCGGCGCGGTAATGGGCGAGGTCCTCGGGCCGCTTCCAGTGGAAATTGCGCAAATGGCGGTCGACATTGAGTGTCGGGTAGTTGCCCATCAGCACGCGGGTCGCCTCGACCGCCTCGTCGCCCCGTCCCAATTGCGCCAGCGCCGCGGCGCGGATTGCCAGCGCCTGCAAATGGTTCGGGTTAATGTAGAGCTGTTCTCGAGCCCATGACAGGGTCGCGTCATATTGGCCCAGCAGATAATGGCTGAAGGCGTTCAGTGCGGCCCATTGGTAGCGCGGATCGCTGTTGTCGCGCTGCGCCGCCATCGAGAACAGCTCGATCGCCTCGCGGTGCTCGCCGATGGCGAAATGGCAGATGCCGAGCACGCCGCGCGCGCCGTTGTCGTAGGGATTGAGCGCGACGGCGCGCTTGGCGGCGTCCATTGCGGCCTCGTAATGGCCCTCCAGCGCGTGGGTCCAAGACAGGATCGAGAACGCAAATGACGAGCGCGGGTCGAGCCTGACGCTGGTTTCGGCAAGCTTCATCGCCTCGGCCCACATCTCGCGCGTGCCCTTGACCCAGCCGAAGTGGATGCTCTGGATCTGGATCGTGGCGAGATAGGCGTGCGCAATCGACAGCTTGGGCTCGAGCCTGATGGCCTCCCGGAACAGGTCGACGGCGATGGCAAGGTCTTCCTTGGTTTGCCGATAATAGTGCGACAGCCCCTTGAGGAAGCGGTCCCAGGCCGTGACATCGGTCGAGAGCCGCGCCGGCGCCGAGGCCTCGGCCCGGACGATCTCGGTGGCGATGGCGGCGGACAGGTTGGTGGTGATCTCGTCCTGCATCGCGAAGAGATCGCCGATGTCGCGGTCGTAGCGGCCAGTCCAGAGCTGCTCGCCGGTCTCCGGCGCGATCAGCTCGGCGGTGACGCGGATCTTGGCTCCGGCACGCCGCACCGAACCCTGGATCAGATAGCTAGCGTCGATCTCCCGCGCGATCAGGCGGGTGCTGACGTTGTTGCCCTTGAACACGAAAGTCGAGTTGCGACTCAGCACGCGATAGAAGGATTGCAGCGACAGCGCGTGAATTAGATCTTCGGTCAGGCCGTCGGAGAAATACTCGTCCTGGGCGTCGCTGAGATTGGCAAAGGGCAGCACGCCGACGATCGCGGTGCGGTACTGCTGCGAGAGGGCGGATGCCTCCCTCAGCGCGGGCGCAAGCGCCGGTGCACCCTCAGGTGTCCAGGTCCAGACCCCGATCGGATCCTTGATGTTCTTGAAGCGGTGGTTGCCGGCATCGACCAGCGGCACGGTGAGATGCTTGCCGGCCTCCTTGTAGGCCTTGGCCGAGATCGCAAAGCCGCCGGGGCTCGCCACGGCTTCGAGGCGGACGGCAATATTGACATCGTCACCGAACACCTCGTCCTCGTCGGCGATAACGTCACCCATATGGATCCCGAGGCGGAACTGCATGGCGCGATCGGCGGGCAGATGGTGATTGCGCTCCGCCATCAGCGTCTGCATCGCGATGGCAGCCTCGGTGGCGCCGACGATCGAGGGGAATTCCAGCAGGAAGCCGTCGCCGGTGTTTTTGACGACGCGGCCGCCGTGATTGAGGATGATGGGGTGGATCGCGCTGCGATGGGCCTTGAAGGCGGCATGGGTGCCGGCCTCATCAGTGCCCATCATGCGCGAATAGCCGGCGACATCGGCGCAGACAATGGCAGCCAGACGTCTTTCCATATTCCGGAGCTCCAAGAGACTTGCAAGAGACTTGGAAGAGATCGAGGACCGGCCACGGCGTGGCAGTCGCCTCGAATCCCGCGTTCAAAGAACCCGTTCCTTATAGAGCAGATGAGGCCGAGCGAAAGTACGAACCGCATTGCAAATTCGAGGTAAATCCTCGGCAATCCCGGCAGTGGACGGGGACGAGCGAACCAACTAAGCCGGCCTCTTGGGCTATGGTTGGGCGACGGAGGCACGTCACACATGCTGGGCATTCACGAAATCTGGCTCTTCGTCCTGTCAGGCGTGCTGCTCAACATCACGCCGGGTCCTGATACGGTCTATGTGATCGGCCGCAGCATGCAGCTGGGCTGGCGAGGTGGCGCCGCGGCCGCACTGGGCATCAGTTGCGGCTGCTTTTTCCACGTCGCGGGCGCCGCAATCGGCCTTTCGGCCCTGCTGATGGCCTCATCGACCGCGTTCTCGATCCTGAAGCTGGTCGGAGCGGCCTATCTCGTCGTGACCGGGCTTCAGATGCTGTGGTCGCGCCCAGTGCTGGCCTCGGCCATCGACGAGCCGGTGCAGAGCTCGCTGCGGCGGGTTTTCCTCCAGGGCGTCTTCACCAACGCGCTCAATCCCAAGGTCGCGCTGTTCTTCCTGGCCTTCCTGCCGCAATTCGTCGCAGCCGACTCGGCGCACAAGCCGCTCGCATTCCTGATGCTCGGCCTGATCTTCATCTGCACGGGAACGCTATGGTGCCTGGTGCTGGCGGCGTTCGCGGCAAAGGCCGCCCACCGCTTGCGGAGCTCCGAAGGCGCGGTCGCCTGGGTCAACCGTGCCCTCGGCGGCCTCTTCATCTATCTCGGCATCCGCGTCGCCATGCTGGAGGCGCGGTAACTTCTTTTACGCGAATTCCTTCAGCAGCGCGCTGCCGGCGAGATAGAGGCCGAGCAGGATCATCGCGATCAGGAACCAGCGGCGAAACGCTTCCGCCGGCATTCGCGCCCGCACCGTTTGGCCGATATACATGCCGGCAAACGCGCACGCCATGCCGACCGCACCCGGCACTGCGTTGGCCGGCGTCAGCAATCCGCCCGCAGTGAGATTGAAGGCGAGCGCCAGTGTCGCTGTCGTGAAGAACACGCCGAGCGCCTGCACCAGCTCGTCCTTCTCCATGCCGATCGCCTGCATGAACGGCATCGAGGGAATCACCTGCACGCCGGTTGAGGCCGAGATCACGCCGGTGACCACGCCGACCACGCCGCCGACCCATTTCTCGTTCTTTGGCGCAACGTGAAACTGGAATTTGTTCAGCCCGATGATCGCGTAGATCACCAGGAGTGCGCCGAGCACGATCGTGCCGTAGCGCGCATGCGGGCCGGTGAGCGCGCCGGCATTGAGCCAGCACCCGATCACGGTGCCGATCATCAGCGGCCACAGCCGCCTCAGGATGTCGCGCAAATGGGGGCCGACGAAAGTCTGCCAGATGTTGGTGAGGATGGCGGGCACGATCACGATGGCGATCGCGCGGCTTGGCGCCATGCTCACCGCGAGCAGGCCCATGGACACCGTCGGCAGGCCGAGCCCGACCACGCCCTTGACGAATCCGGCAATCAGGAAAACGGCGGCGATGAGAACGAGGAGCGGGTCGATCATATCTGCACATTGACCGATGCCGCGCGCCGGCACAATCTGTAGCTTACGCAGCCAGCCTTCGGCTTAGACGAAGGCTGAAGGGACCCAGGATGCGCTTCGACCTCGTCGACCTCCAACTGTTCATCGCGGTCGCCGACCAGCGCAGCATCACCCGCGGCGCGGAGCGGTCGCATCTGGCCCTGGCCTCGGCCAGCGCCCGCATCAAGGGGCTGGAGGATGCGCTCGGCGTCGCGCTGCTCAAGCGCGGGCGCCGCGGTGTCGAATTGACCGCGGCCGGCGAGAGCCTGCTCGATCATGCCAGGGTCGTCATACACCAGATCGACGCCATGCGCGGCGATCTCGCCGGCTTTGCCAGTGGCGTGCGCGCGAGCGTGCACTTCCTGGCCAATACCTCCGGCCTCTCGGAGCATCTGCCGAAGGCGCTCGCCGGCTTCCTGCGCGAGCACCGCGACGTCGCCATCGACATCGAGGAGCGCGAGAGCACCGACATCGCGGCCGCGATCACTGCGGGCGCGGCCGATCTCGGCTTCGCCGCCGAGCATGCGCTGCCCGATCATATCGAGCGATTCGCCTTCAGCGAGGATCGCCTGACGCTGGTGACGTCCAGGCGCGGCCCGTTCGCCGGCCGCCGCGCGATCGATTTCCAGGAGGCGGGCGCTTGCGACTTCGTCGGGCTCACCAGCGCCACCGCGCTTCAGGTGCATATTTCGAAGCACGCCGCCAGGCTCGGCATGCGGCCGCATTACCGCGCACGCCTGCGCGATTTCGACGCGATCTGCCAGATGGTCGCCGCCGATGTCGGCGTTGCCCTGGTGCCCGAAGCCGCGGCCCGCCGCTGCGCGAAACTGATGCCGCTTGCCATGGTCCGCCTGCGCGATAGCTGGGCCAACCGCAAGCTCGTGATCTGCGCGCGAAGCTTCAAGTCGCTGCCGCGCCCGGCGAAGATGCTGGTGGAGCATTTGAGGGCGGCGGCGGTGTGAGCTCTGCGCTACCTCGCGGTCTCCACGCCAGCGTCCTTGATCACCTTCGCCCATTTCTTGGTCTCGTCCGCGATGAAGCTGCGAAAATGCTCCGGCTCATCGCCGACAAGCGTCGCGCCCTGGGCGGCGAGCTTTTCCTTCACCGCGGGATCCGCCATCGCCTTCGTGGCGAGGGCATGCAGCGCCGCGACGATCTCCTTCGGCGTGACCTTCGGCGCCACCATGCCGTACCAGTTCTCGATGCGCAGATCGGCAAAGCCGGCTTCCGCCGTGGTCGGCACGTCAGGCGCCGTCGGCGAACGCTCGGCGGAGCCAACTGCGATCGGTCGCAGGGCGCCCGCCTTGACCTGTGGCAGCAGCACGGGGAGGTCCAGGAACGTCATCTGCACCTGCTGGCCCAGCAGATCGTTCACGGCGGGCGCCGCGCCGCGATAGGGCACGTGCACGATGTCGATCTTCGCCGTCAGCTTGAACAATTCGCCGGCGAGATGCGGCAGGCTGCCGGGGCCGGAGGAGGCGAAGTTGAGCTTTCCGGGCTGCGCCTTGGCGAGCGCGATCAATTCCGCGATGTCCTTTGCGGGAACGTTGGTGGCGACAACGAGCATTTCCGGCACGGTCGCCACCAGCGTCACTGGTGTGAGGTCGTTGAGCGTATCGTAGGCGACCCTCTCCATGCTCGGGCTGATCGCCAGCGCGCCGGCGCTGGAGATCGCGATGGTGTAGCCGTCGGGTGCAGCCTTGGAGACGGCATCGGTGCCGAGCACGCCGCCCTGGCCGCCGCGATTGTCGATCAGCACCGGCTGTCCTGACAGCTCCGACATGCGCTGGCCGATCACCCGCGCGATGATGTCGTTGGGGCCGCCGGCCGGGAACGGCACGATCAGCTTGATCGGCTTGGCCGGGAAGTTCTGGGCGCAGGCCAGTGTCGGAACCAGAAGCAAGGCGGCGAGAAGGAGCGTGCGCCGGTTGGTCATGCAGGCTCCTATATCGCCTATCCGTTGAGCAGTTTCAGTGCTTCTTCGTGAACCCTGGCGTCGCCGGCCGCGACGATACGGCCGCCGCCCTGCGCCGGCTTGCCTTCCCAGGTGGTGACGACGCCGCCGGCGCCGGTCACGATCGGGATCAGGGCTGCGATGTCGTAAGGCTTCAGCTCGGTCTCAACCACGAGATCGACGTGACCTGCCGCCAGCATGCAATAGGAGTAGCAGTCGCCGCCATAGCGCGACAGCCGCGCGCCCTGCTCGATGCGGCCGAAGATGGCGCGGTCGCGCTCGTTCATCAGCAGCGGGCTGGTGGTGTAGGTCGTCGCCTCCGACAGCGAAGCACAGCGCCGGACCTGGAGCCGGCGCTCGCCGGAGGGGCCTTTATAATGAGCGGAGCCGCTGTCGCCGGAAAAGCGTTCGCCGATGAAGGGCTGGTGCATCATGCCGTAGACCGGCGTGCCCTTGTGCAGGAGCGCGATCAGGGTGCCCCAGATCGGAAAGCCGCCGATGAAGGATTTGGTGCCGTCGATGGGGTCGAGCACCCAGACATAGTCCGAATCCTCGCGCTCGTTGCCGAATTCCTCGCCAACGATGCCGTGCTGGGGAAAGTTGGCCTTGATCAGACGCCGCATCACCGCCTCCGCAGCGCGATCGGCCTCGGTCACGGGGTCGAATTCCCTAGTCTTGCTCTTGTCCTCGATCGACAGCGAGGTGCGGAAGAACGGCAGGATGGTTTCGCCGGAGGCGGTGGCGAGCCGTCCGATGAAGGCGGAGAAATCGATCACCGTCACGGCGTATCCTCAAAAAGCGAAAGTCGGGTGAAGCTCACTCCTGCCTAGCTCAAATCGGAAGAATCGTGCAGCGCTGTCTTGCTTTTGCACCCTGGTATTTTGGATGCGGGAAGCATTCGCCTCGTCGAAGACACCCGCTGGGCAAATATCGATCATTGAGTTGAAACCTTAGTTCCGGGCCTGCCTTGTTCGTATGCAAATGACTATCAACCCATTGAATTTCCTTATCAAAGGAACTGAATCTGGGTTTCTCTGGAAGCAACCGAGCTATGTCCTCATTGCATGGGAAATCGCTCGAAAGCCCTTGCACTTTGTGCGTCGCGGCCGCATATTGTTGCGGTGCGGTAGCGCTTCTCGCGTTACTGCTGCCCTCCTTGGGCGTTTCCTCCCTAGACTTGGGCCGCTTCTTCATTAGAAGCGGCCCTTTTTTCTTTCAGCCTCTGCTTTCTCTCAGCATCGGCTTTCATTTCAATGCGCGCCGCGAAACGCGTTCGCGCTGATCGCACCCAACACAATCGTTAGAAGAAAAACGTTGCGCCTATTCCGCCGCGGCCTGGAACGGGCCGAGATCGCCGAACGGGACCGTAGTCGCCAGCACGTCGGCGAGCACGCCGAAGTCCGACGCCACTTGCGCAAAGCGTGGACTGCGCTCGCGCCGCCGCTCGTCCATGTAGATTGCGCGGTTGAGCTCGAGCTGCACGGCGTGCAGGCCACTGGCCGGGTTGCCGTAATGCTCGGTGATGAAGCCGCCGGCATAGGGCTTGTTGCGGCCGATCGAATAGCCGAGGCCGGCCATGGTCTCCTCGACCCGGTCGGGCAATAGCGGCGTGCAGCTCGTGCCGTAGCGGTCGCCGATCACGATGTCGGGCCGGCGCGGCTCGTCGCGGGAGACGCCGACCGAGGGCATCGAATGGCAGTCGACCAGCACGACGGTGCCGAACATCTGGTGCACCCTGTTGATCAGCCGGCGCAGCGCGCGATGATAGGGCTTGTACAACGTCTCGATCCGCCCCAGCGCGTCGTCGACCAGGATGCGCTCGCGATAGATCTCCTGGCCGTCGCCGACCACGCGCGGAATGGTGCCAAGTCCGCCGGCAACCCGCATCGAGCGGGTGTTGGCAAAGCTCGGCAGGCGCCCGGTGAACATCCGGGGATCGAGCTCGTAGGGCTCGCGGTTGACGTCGACATAGGAGCGCGGAAAGTTGACCCGCACGGTCGGAAAGCCGCGCTCGCTGAGATGGCCGATCAGCTCGTCCATGAAGGAATCTTCGGAACGCCGCAGCGTCGGCAGGTCGATCCTGGAGGCGCTGAGAAATTCGTCCGGATAGGTCGAGCCGGAATGGGGCGAGTTGAAGATAACAGGCGCGCGCCATTGCGCGGGCTCAACGATCTCGAAGGCTGGCGACTTGTCGCCGTCAAACCGGGTCATCTTCTCAGGCTTCGTCCCTTGGTGTCAGGCTTCGTCCCTTGGCAATCAGGCTTTGCCCGTTGGTATCAGGCTTCACCCTTGGCGCCGCACGATCCAACAAGCCCGGCACCGGCCTCAACGCATTGATTCGGCCGATCGGGCGGCTCTTATGTGTCGTCATTGTCCGGAATCGCAACCATCCTGCCAAGCGAAAAGATGAGATCTGTGCTGGAACATGTCTTAACCCTGCGGGCAGCGAGGTGGGGACCGGCAGGTACGGCTCGATTGCTTCGAACTGCTTTCAGGTTCACAAGGGGCCGGCAAGCACAGCCGGCTGAGGGTAAAGATTTTCACCCCAAATTTACCCTCCGTCGGGCTTAGTGACCTCTGCTGATATCCTCTGGGGATTCGACATTTCCGCCATGCCAAAGATCCTGCTCGCCGAAGACGACAACGACATGCGCCGTTTCCTGGTCAAGGCGCTGGAAAACGCCGGTTTTCAGGTCTCGTCCCACGATAACGGCATGGCCGCTTATCAGCGGCTGCGGGAAGAGCCGTTCGAAATGCTGCTCACAGACATCGTGATGCCGGAGATGGACGGCATCGAGCTCGCCCGCCGGGCCTCGGAACTCGACCCCGACATCAAGATCATGTTCATCACCGGCTTCGCCGCGGTCGCCCTGAACTCGGATTCGGACGCCCCCAAGAACGCCAAGGTGCTGTCCAAGCCTGTGCATTTGCGCGAATTGGTCAGCGAAGTGAACAAGATGCTGGCGGCCTAAATCGGCCGCCTTCCGTCCTTGCACCGGCTCCCCTGAGCCGTTATAGGGACCCGACCCGATCTAGACGACATCTAGGGCGCGTAGCTCAGCGGGAGAGCACTACCTTGACATGGTAGGGGTCACAGGTTCGATCCCTGTCGCGCCCACCACGCTTCGCCTTCGGCTTCGCGTGGCACAGCCTGGAAAATCACGGCGAAGCGTGTCCGGCGTAGCTCGAAGAGCGGAGACGGACTGGAGCGGCAGCCTCCTTAGCCGACATACCGCCGCTAAATCCCCCTATTTCAGTTCCGTATTCGCGACCGGAAGGATGGAGGCGACGTGCCAGCCGTCCGCATCCTGAACGTAGGTCTGGCTGATCAGAAACGTGTTCTGTTGTGGCGGCTTGCCCGGAAGGCCGCGCGTAAAGACGATCGGCACGAGGACCTGCATGACCTCGTTCGAGATCACGGCGACGTGGAATTTCGACATGTCGGGCTCGAGGTGCCAGGTGCCTTCGTAATACGCCTTGAAGCGGTCGGCGATCGGATCACGGCCTCTGGTCTCGATCCCTCTCGCAAACAACAGCGTGCTCGGCGAATTCCAGAGCATGGCCTTCACATCGTTTGCGCTATGCGCATTCTGCGCGGCAATGAACTTGTCGAAGATGGCTCGCGCCTCGGCATCATTTGCGGCAGCGCGCGCAGGTCCGGCTGGCCAGAACGTTGCGGCGAAAAACAGCGCTGCGGTCATCACGGCAAGATGGGGGCGTCGCGCAATCGGTCGTGACCCGGCGCTGGCCAAAAACTTCCTGGGAAGGATCATGTTCACCTCGTTGTTTGCCGGCTGGCGTTTTGAATGCTGGTTGTCATACCATTGATCGCTTCGCTGATTTTTCAGGATCGCGCGATCAGAGCTCACAGCTGCATCACAGATGCGTTGGATCAGGCTGTCGGATGCCGCGGGACGTAACCGGCAAGCTCTCGCCGCCGGCGTCAAGTTGAGTTATCGTCTTGCAGTGTCATTAGCTCGGATGACATCCGGGCCACGATGCCGCCTGGCGCGATCCGGCCACATCACGGTGAAGGGAATGCGCACCATGCGAGGGAGCTGTCTTGCCGTGGCGATATTGTCGCTGATGGCGTCGCGGGCCGACGCAGCCATCATCGACTGGCAGGCTGAGCTCCAGCGCTGCCGCGCGCTGCGCGAAAACGTGGCGCCACTGCTGCAGGCCGGCCAAGGAATATCCGCAGTCGGCCGCTCCAATACGGCCGTGCGCCGTTGCATCTGGATCCAGCGCCGGGCGGTGCGCAAGAAAATCCCCGGCGCGGAGACCTGGTAGCTACGCAGACCGGGATCTGCCCATCTCTGAACAGACGTGTCCGAAAAGACGTGTCTGCAAAAAACTTGCCTGAAATAGACTTGCCTCAAATAGACTTGGACCCGCGCACGATCGTCTCCATAATCGACGCGGAAAGTGCATTGCTGCGGCAATCAACCCGCCAACAAAAATGCGGCACACTGCAGGGGAACTGGAGACGCCGATGTTCAAAACCCCGAGTCCGAAATTCGTGATGGCGCTCGCCGTCGTCACAGGCCTCGCGATGGCGCAAGCCCACGCGGATTCGTCGCTGCCGGTGGGACCGAAAGTCGGCGATCAGGACCTGTCCGGCTTTTATCGCTGGCCCCAAGCCCTCCCAGAAAGCCCCGGCGTGATGCTGCGCAGGGAGGCGATGCTTGCGCAGCCGGAGATCACGAGCGCCGGTGTCGCCGAGCGCATCCTCTACACGTCCACGGATGTGCGCTGGCACGCCGGTATCGTGCCGGTGAGCGGTACGGTCTATCTGCCCAAGGGCGAGCCGCCGGCCGGAGGCTGGCCGCTGGTCGCGTGGGCGCACGGCACGCTCGGCGTGTCGGATTCCTGTGCGCCGTCCTGGACCGGGCACAAGCCGCGCGATGCCACCTACATCCAGCGCTGGCTCGAGAACGGGTTTGCGGTGGTGGCGACCGATTATCAGGGTCTCGGCGGCGCGGGGCCGCATCCTTATCTGATCTGGGAGGCGGAAGGGCGCTCCGTGCTCGACGGCGCGCGTGCTGCGCTCGCCGCGTATCGCGACAAGCTCGCTTCAAAGGTTTTCGTCACCGGACAATCGCAAGGCTCGGGCGCCGCAATCGGCGCGACCGTGATCGCGGAAAGCTACGCGCCCGACGTGCCGCTGATCGCCACCGTGGCGACGGGCCTGGTGTCCACGTTCCCCGATGGCCCCTATAAGCCGCCGCAGACGACCGCGATCGCTTCGCCGATCTATACGTCGCTGATGATGCTCGGCGGCTCGTTGCCGGATGGCGCGCCGTCCGCCGACGATCTCGTCTCCGACAAGGGCAAGCCGGTCCTGAAAGCGGCGCGTGAAAGCTGCACGCCTGAGATGCGCGAGGTCGCGCGCAAGGACGGCATTACCGCCGAGAACGTCTATGTCGAGCCCATCGCCAATGTGCTGGCGCGGTTGACGCCGATCACGGACATGAAGGCCGTGCGGCTGAAGGTGCCGGTGCTGCTCGGGACCGGTCTTGCCGAATCCACGCTGGTCCCGACACGGCAATATGCCGAAGTCGCGGCGCTGTGCGCGGCCGGCAACGAGGTGGTCTGGAAGACTTATCCCGGCGCGACGCACAATGGCGGCCTGAACGCGGCCTTCCCGGATGCGCTCGCGTTCTTCCGCGGCATGCTCGCCGGACAAAAGCCGCAGGCCAATTGCGCGGGAATTGCCGAGCCCGGCGCTCCGGGCGAGGCCGCGAAGGGCATCGCTTTCAACGATTAGCTCACGAGATACTTCTTCACCGCCGCCTCGTCCCACACAATTCCGTTGCCGGGCTCCTCGCCCGGCAGGGCAAAGCCGTCCTTGACGATCAGCCGCGTTGAAAGCACCGCGTCGGCCCAGTCGACATATTCGAGCCAGTGCGCGGTGGGCGTTACGCACAAAAGATGCGCGCTGACTTCCGAGAACAGATGCGTCGACATCTCGATGCCGGCGGCGTGCGCCAGCGCGGCGGCGCGCAGCCAGCCGGTGACGCCGCCGATGCGCTGCACGTCGGGCATCACGAAGTCGCAGGCCTCGGCGGAGAGCGCGGATTGCATCGCGAACGCGCTGTCGAAATTCTCGCCGATCTGGACCGGCGTGCGCAGCGCGTCCGCGATACGGGCGTTGCCCTCATAATCGTCGTGACGGATCGGCTCCTCGATCCAGGTCAGCCCCTCGTCGTCGAGCATCTCGCCGCGGCGGATCGCCTCGGTCACCGTCAGCGCCTGGTTGTAGTCGCACATCAGCGTCACGTCGTCGCCGACGGCCTTGCGCACCGCGCGCACCACCTTGAGGTCTTCCCGCGCATCGGGACGGCCGACTCGGATCTTTGCGGCCTGAAAGCCCTCGGCCAGCAGCTTGTGGGCTTCCTCCACCGCGGCATCCGCCGGCATGATGCCGAGCCCCTTCGAATTGTAGGCCCTGACCGGTTTTGGCGCGCCGCCGAGCAGCCGCGCCAGCGGCAGGCCGCGTGCGCGTGCCAACGCGTCCCAGGCCGCCATGTCGATGCCGGATTGCGCCAGCCGCTGCAGGCCGGCGAGGCCGAGCAGGGTGAAGCGCTGGGTCAGCTTGCGCTCGATCTCGAACGGCAGCAGCTCGTCGCCCGCAAGCAGCTCTGACATTTCCGCGACCATCGCCGCCAACGGCTTCAAGGCCGAGGGCGTGATCGAGAACAGATAGGCGTGCCCCCGCACGCCCACGTCGGTCTCGCAGTCGATCAGCACCAGCGGCGCTTTTGCGACAGCCCCGGTCGAGGTCTTGAGCGGGAGGTTCATCGGCACGATGACGGGGCGCGCATTGAAGCGCTTGATACGGATGGTCTCGGTCATTTGGTGGATCTCCCGGCGGAGTGAATGCAGGTTCGTGCCGATCTTAAACATCCGTGATGAAACGAAAAGCCGCCGACCGCGACCACCATAAAATGGGGTTGCGCGGGAGTTGAAGCCGGCGTGAGAAGCCGAATTCAGTCCGGGCGTGCCCGGATGTTGCCAAGACTCAGGTGCGTCGCCTCTCCCGCTTGCGGGAGAGGTGGGGGGGGGGCGCCCGGGGGGGGGGGGGGGGGGGGGGGCGGGGCCAGGCCACCCAGGGCCCCGCGCGCCGGGTGAGGGCTTTCTCCTCTTGGGGGTTCTCGATTGCGGATGCACCCTCTCCCCAACCCTCCCCCGCAAGCGGGGGAGGGAGCGCACCTCTCCCTTCGATGCGATAAACACCGACGCTCCCTCAAGCGGGCAACTGCCCTGCCCGAGTCACCGCGCCGCGCCTTCCGTGAAGGCCGTCTCGATCACATCGCCGAAGGGTTGCCAGGAGCGGCCGTCGAACTGGACCAGCCGCATCTGCCTGATCGGCAGGTAGCTGTTCGGCGAGGTGTTCATCCTGATGTTGGGCAGCGCGACCGAGGGTTGATAATTCCTCAGCGAAGCCGCCTGACGCATGATGTTCTCGCGCGAGAGGTCATCGCCGCATTGCTTCAGCACCTGCGTCAGCGCCTCGGCCGCGGCATAGCCATAGAGCGCCGCGCTGCTGTTGGTGCTTTCGTCGTGATGGTATTTGTCCATGAAGGCGAACCAGTCCTTCATGGCGGGATCGTCCTTCCATGCGGGATCGCTAGGATCCTTCAGGAAGGCCGCCGAGATCACGCCGGAGGAATTCTCTAGGCCTGCGGGCGCCATCGCGTTGGCGATCGAGGCCGAGGCGTCGTTGACGATGAAGACCGGGCGCCATTTCATTGACGCTGCCAGCTTGATCACCTTGGACGCCGTCGACGGTACGCCGAGAAAGACGAAAATATCGGCACCGGCGCGCTTGAGGATCGAGACGTGTCCGTCGAGATGCTCGTCGGCAATGTCGAAGGCGATGTCGACGAGGACGAGACGGTTCAGATCGCCAAGGCCTTCCTCCATGCCCTTGAGAAGCGCACGCCCGAACTGGTCGTTCTGCCAGAGCACCACGATCTTCTTCCTGGGATAATAGGCCTGGAGATAGTTGGCGTAGATGCGCCCCTCCGACCGGAACGACGGCTGCCAGCCCATGGTCCAGGGAAACGCCTTGGCCTGGCTCAGCTCCTCGTCGCCGGAGGCGACGAACAGCTGCGGAATCTTCTTCGCGTTCAGATACCAGCGCGCGGCGAGATTGCCCGGCGTGCCGAACGAGCCGAACATCAAATGCACGTCGTCCGTCTCGACCAGCTTGCGGGTCAGCTCCAGCGCGGTCGTGGGGTCGGAATTGTCGTCGCGGGTGATGAAGCGGATCTTGCGGCCGTTGATGCCGCCGCGCGCGTTGACCATGTCGAAATAGGCAGCTTCCGCCTGGCCGATAGCGCCGAACTCCGAGAGCGGTCCCGAATACGGCATGACATTGCCGATGCGGATTTCGTTGTCGGCGGTGGGTTGATCGGCGCGCTCCTGCGACATCGCCCCGAGCGAGGCGTAGGAGATGATCAGAACGAACAGCAGCCTGCCGGTGACGCGCATGCTCGACACCTTGTCGTTGGCCCCCAACGAGGTCGGCTCAGTCCGCAGCAAGGCGATTGATCTACGTCAAGCGTTTGTCAAAGCTGTGGCCGGACGGCGGGCTTCTTGCCGGCCGAACGGAATGGCAAGCGTATTGACGTGCCGACCGTGGCGGGCCGTCCGCGGACCTCGAACTCGATCTCGACCCCGCGGTCGCGAAACCGGACGATACAGTGCAGGTTGCCGATGAAAAATGATTCTATCTGTGAAAGTTCACATTTGGGATAGCGGGCCTTAGTTTGGCTGGTGGTCAATATTGACCGGTGGCAGCAGAGCTTGCCGTTCCATCATGTTCCATCACCGCTCCCATTGGCATCCATCGATGACAGAGAGTATTGCGCTCCCGCCGGATCCAGGCAAGCCTCATGACCATTCAACGACCGCCTTGTCCTAAATGCCAGACGACAATGATGCTGGCGCGCATCACGCCCGGCTCCGCCGGTTTTGACATTCGTACCTTCGAATGTTCCGCTTGCGATTTCGTCGATCAGATCGCGGTCGATCTGGTCGACCCGATGAGATCGGCCCATACCTTGGCTTGGTTTCACAGCGAATTGCGGGCGCCTACGTAGGAACGCGCCCTACCCGGAACGATCGAGCGCCGAAAGCCTGGACGTGGGCGTTGGTTGAGAACAACCGATTGCAGCGCTCGGCTTGGCAGGTGCGGTGACGTGCTCAGTATGGATCGGTCCGACCTTGAGTGTTCCGCTCAGCGCTATTCTTCAGCGATCTTAGTGCTGCGCTTTGACAAACATGTCGAAGGAGGGTTTCCGAAAGACGGACGACCAATTCTTTCAAGTCCTTGTTCTCCTTTTCGAGAGAGTGGAGGGCGCGCTCCATTCGCAGTTCGTCTTCGAGACTCCGGGGCCAAAGGGTTGGCTGTCTTCGCTCGGTGATCATCCCTTCCTCCCAACAGCGCTACGTATCTCTTCGCGCTCTTTGGCATGACGCCCCCCAAAAAAACTACGTGCTCTCAACGACGATTCGCAGCTCAATATTGCTCAGCTTCGGCGGTTATCGCATTGGGTATCAGAAGGCTCGATTTGCCGGGGCGCTCTCAGTCGCCGCACTCGGATACGATGCTCCTTGCTACGAATCTCCTCGCTGTGAGGAAATGAGGCCTGCTAGGACAGCCATGTTGTCCAACCCTTCTACCTGCCGCCGGTGGTAGACGTAGTCACCCGAAGATCCGCATCAATAATGCTTTGCCGACGGGAGCGGCGCGTATGCCGGTGAATGCACTGACGTAGTCACCGGAATAGAAAGCGCGAATGAGATCGATGCGCGTGTTCAGGGTTTCATCAAACCGGACCGCAAATCCATCCCCAGTTCGTCGCACGACCAGGGCAGCTACTTTTCTTTCCTGGAGGGTGCAATGAACCGCGGTCCCGACTGGCGGTGGCTTGTCGCTCACGAAGCGGGCGCCCGTGATCGACATGTCTGCCAAACGGTAGATGAACTGCCGGCCACCGAGATTGAAAAGAACCGGCTCATCTCGCTCGAACCGCTCGGCCTTCCGTCGCCGCGGCTGCTCGATCGACACCAAGCAGACGATCATCAGAATGATCGCGTTGTACAAACTCCAGGCGAGCGCCAGGCTGCCATAGGCGATCATGTCGCCTTGCACATGAAGCACGAAGGCATAGACGATACCCGCGAGCGTAATCGCCAGTGCGGTGCCGTATACCCTGAGCAGTGGCCACTCGATGAAGCGTTGATCGCGATCCCCGCCCTTTGCGGTGACCTTGAATTTGTGCCCCTGCGTCTTGAGCAGCCCCGCCGCCACGGCCTTGAGAACCGCCGGCAGTGCAATGTATTGAGCGACATCCGACATCACCGCCATGGAGCGTCCGCGGGAAATCCAGGCCATGGTGAGCGAATACCAGACATAGAAGGGTAGGAAATATCCGAGGAGTTCGAAAAGATCCGCCTGGACGGCTTTGACGCCGAAGAGAAGATAAAGGCTCGGAACGACGAGACCGAATACCTTGACGACATAGGTCGAGGTCCAACTCATGAATGCTTCGATGAGAGACAGCCTGTCGATAACATCCAGCTGCGATCTTCGGGAAAAAGGGCCACTTCGCCCGCGAAAGATCTGCATGAAGCCAAGACACCATCGGCTGCGCTGGGTGATGTACTCCTTGAGGCCCTCCGGGGCCAGCCCCAAGGTCAGACGTTCGTTCAGGTACACCGTGCCCGCGCCAATTTCCTTCAGCCGCAGCGTCAGCAAGTAGTCCTCCGTCACGGAGTCGGTCGGAAAGCCGCCAATTTTCACGAGGGATGAGAATCTGATGACCGACGACGTGCCGCAACAAAAAGCCACGCCCCAAGCGTCTTTCGATGGCATCAGAATATCGAAGAAGAAACGCTGCTCGTCCGGCCAGACCTTGGTCGCGGCCAGGTTGGTTTGGATCGGATCCGCATTGATGAAATGCTGAGGCGTTTGCACCACGCCTACGCGCTGATCGCCGAAGAAGCACATCGCGCGGGCGAGGAATTCGGGCATCGGAACGAAATCGGCGTCGAGGATCGAAATGAAGTCAGGGGGATCGGCGAGCTCCGCCACATGCCGCAGGGCGTGATTGATGTTGCCAGCCTTGGCGTCGGTGTTGTCGGGGCGCGCCAGATAGCGGCAGCCGAGCTGGCCGGCAAGCTTTTCGAGCCAGTCACGCCGCCCGTCGTCCAGAACCCAGACACGGTAGTTGGGATAGTTCATTCCCGTGGCGCCGATGATTGTGCGCTCCAGGATCGACGTTTCCTCGTTGTAGGTGCAAACGAATACGTCGATCAGCGGAGCTTGCCGCCCGGCAAGCCACCGCCTGTTGGCTTCGACTTGCGGCGTACGATCGGTCGTGCGGCTGAGAAATACCAGCGACAGTGCACCCGCTGCAAGCGATGCAGCCTCGACGATGAGGAACAGAAATCCCACGGCGAAATCGGCGGTCCAGCCGACGGGCGGGACCGTTGCCGTCATGCGCCATCCAAAATAACGGAGCATGAGCAGCAACACGATTGAAATCATCAGCGAACGCGCCGCGGAGTTTTCGTGCCTGAGCCAGGGAAGGACGGCAACGCAGAACCCGAGCGCAATAAGGCCCGGCGTCAGCGCGGCGATCATGGCTTTCTCGCCGTGTCTGCCGAGAAGATGACGCGTCCGGTTCGCCCGACCGGACAATCGTTGGAGCCATCGTTGAGGTCGGGGACAGAAATCGTCGCGCGATACGGTTCCTTGCTCAGCGCATCGGGATTAATGGCGAGGTTCGCTGCGGCCCCTGCGGAGCCGGTGAGATTGACGACGGTGCCAGCCAATTCGGGCCCGCCGGCGCTCGGCCGGAAATGTGCGAGAGATCCCAGTTTCAGCCCGTTATACACGCTCTCAGTGACGTTCGCCGTCACCACGGCACCGGAACAATCGAGTAGACGGACGAGCGGTTGTCCGGCCCGGACGTCCTCTCCAGGCGCCGTCATGACCTCCCATATTCGGCCGGCGATGGGGAATTTGATGTCCGCCTCGGAGCGGCTGATGTAACGAGATCGTTCGGATTCAATCTCGCCGACGAGCCACGAGATTTGCGCATCAGCATGCGCTACGTCCGCGGTGAGCCCTTCAGCCCGCTGCCGCATTTCCTCCTCACGCTGCACCGAGCTCGGACGATCGTTGTAGCTGTCGCCGAGGAACGTGCCCTCGCGCGCGGCGGTGAGCTCAACCTGGGTTGCATCCAGGCGGCGGCGCGCGCCGATTTCGGTTTGCTGGGCAATGGTTTGATCCCGCGTCAAGCGCCCAAGCTCGACAGACGAAACGCTGCCCGATTTGATAAGCGATGAAGCTCGTTCCACCGCGGCCGCCGCCTCCTCGCGACGCGCTGCGGCGGCTTCGATTGATGTTTGGATTTCTGCGATGCGCGCCTCGAGCTGACGGATGCGCCCCGCTGTGAACAGGGCCGCCTGACGCGCCAGATCCTTCTGCGCCGCCTGGGCTGAAGCTATCTTCGAAACGAGGCTCGGCCTTTCGTTTTCGAGGCGAGACATCTGACTGCGTAGATCATCGAGCCGCACGCGGTCTCCGCGCGGATTGACGACACGAAGGATGAAAGTGCCCTCGCCGACGATGCCTAAATCGCCTGCCAGACTGGCCCCCGCTGAAATCTTCCCGTCGATCGGCGACCTCAATGTCACGAGCCTGGAATTGACGACGGCTTCGACGCTTGACGTCTGGAAAAGCGCCCTGAGCGGCAGCCAGCCGAATACTGCGACGATGGCGATGCCCGCTGCGGCCTTCACAAATCGGCGAAGCGTCCGGCTCGGCTTGGATTGCGCCAGATCCGCGGCCGCAGCGCCGCCAGTTGCCGGGGCATCGGTATTGCCGGGACTGAGACGCGCATCCAACGCGCGTTGCAAACCGTGCGCGTCATGGTTTCCGTCCATCGCGAGAGGCTTCGCGATATCTGGACCGCCGCTTTCGAGCGTCGAACCGAAACGCGTTTTGTTTTGCATCATACACCTGACAGCTAACGCGCAACCTCAGAGCGAGATGCCGTCGGCCGGACCCAAATGCAATCTTGGTGTTGAAACAGTTAGTTGAAACAAGAGAACTGTCTGCAATAGAGAGCCGCCAAGAGCCGCGTTGGCCGAACGGAACAGGGTCGGTGCTACCGTTCGGCTGATAAGTTGACGAGGTGCAGCTTGGTGGCTTGGGCCGGCGCGGGCGAAGCCGGTGGCATTGCCTTCTCAAAGTCCGCGAGAATGCTGGCGCCGAGCTCCGAGGCGGGGATCGGCCGGCCGAAGAAGAAGCCTTGCACCTGATCACCCTCGGCCGCGTCGAGAAAAGCTGCCTGGTTGGCGGTTTCGACGCCTTCGACCGTGACGCGCATGTGCAGTTCCCGTCCGAGCGCGATGATCGCTTTCACTACTGTCCCGACCTGACAATGGGGGCCGTTGAGGCTCTGCATGAAGGCTCGATCGATCTTGATCTTGTCGAACGGAAAGCGCCACAGATAGCTGAGGCTCGAATAGCCAGCCCCGAAATCGTCCATCACGATGGCAACGCCAATCGTCTTGAGCGTCCGGAGTTGCGCCATGATCGTTTCGGTGTTGCCGAGCAGCAGGCTTTCGGTGATCTCCAGTTCGAGCCGGTGCGCCGCGAGTCCAGCCTCTGTTAGTGCGGTGGCGACGATGTCACCGATGTTGCCCGCCACGAACTGCGCGGGTGACAGGTTCACTGCAACGGTCAGGTGCGCCGGCCAGGTCGCGGCCGTGCGGCATGCCTCCCGCAATACCCACGCCCCGATCTTGTCGATAAGCCGCAAGTCCTCGGCGACCGGAATGAAGGTCAATGGCGGAATGAGGGTTCCGTCCGCCGCGGGCATCCGGATCAGCGCTTCGAATCCGGCAAGGCGGCGCCGGGATACTTCGAAGAGCGGCTGGTAATGCAATTCGAAGCGATCATTCAGCACCGCCTCGCGAATCGCCCTCTCAAGCTCGATGCGCGCTTGCAGCTCGGTGTCCATTTCGGGCAGGAAAAACCGGATGCAGTTGCGGCCGGCTGCCTTGGCCGCGTAGAGCGCGAGGTCAGCACTCTTGAGCAACCCCTCGGGGCTGGTGTCTTCCCCCGTCGCCAGCGCCACGCCGATGCTAGCGGTGGTGAGGATCTCGTGCTGCTTGAATTTCACGGTCGCATTTATCGCGGCGGCGAGATGGCTCGCAAACGACTCGGCCTGAGCTTTGCCGGCGATGCCGCACTGCACGACCACGAATTCGTCGCCGCCGAGCCGCGCCACCACGTCGTCGATCCTGACCGCGGCGCGAAGACGCTTGGCGATGGACTTGAGCAGAAAATCGCCGCCGTCGTGACCAAGCGAATCGTTGACCTCCTTGAAACGGTCGATGTCGATGAAGTGTACGGCAAGGCTGCTGCCCCGCATCGGCAGGCGAGCGATGGCGCTCTCCAGTTTTTCGATCAGCTGCGGGCGATTGGTCAGCCCGGTCAACGCGTCATGATGGGCGAGAAACCGGATGCGCCGGTCAGCGTGCTTCACCTTTGTTTCCCGATACCAGGCAATTGCGGGAATGGAGAAGGCGAGACCTGACAGCAGGCAAAGAAACACGGCTGCGGTCAGGAACGTATTGTGGACATTCTTGCGTTGCTCGGTTTCATCCACGTAGGCCGCAACGACAGCGGTGAGGCGACCGTCGGTCTGGATCGGGACATAGGCGCGGGCGAAGAATGCCGGTCGGTCGGGCGAATTTCCCTCCCCGACGTCGATGATCGGTTGACCGTCAACCGCTGATCGCGCTGCATCGGGGCTATATTCAGACAAGTCGACGAGCGCGATCTTTTCGCGGGTCGAAACGAACTGGGAGTAGCCATTACGGTTGAATATTTCGTAGTGAAAGACCTCGCCGGAATTTCGCGCCGACCGGAAGAACGCCATGCTCGCGGCGGAAGGCTGCTCGCCGCCGGCGATCTGCTCGAGATCGGCGACACTGGCCGCAAGGAACCTCGCCCAGCTACGAGCGGTCGACGTCGCATCTTGACGGAGAAGATGTTCGGTCGTGATTTTCAGGGTGGTCCCGGCGCCCAGCAACAGAATGGCGAGCGCGGCGACGATGGTGACGATGTTTCGCTGAGGCCGGATCCTGGCGAGTGACGGCATCAGTGCTACCGCGTCGATCGCATTTTCGTGAGCTCGGCCCGAGCGGTTTTCAGCAGCTCGGCATTGCGCTCACTTTTCGAAGCCCAATCGTCGGCAACGGCCGCGAACACGGCATTGGCCGCATCGAGGTCCGACGGCGAGGGTATGGTCACCTGGCGTTTGGGATCGGTCTTCAGCTCACCCATGATGCTGTTTTCCACGGCTTCGTAGGTATCCATGAAGCGCCCGGCAGACCATGCACCACTGTATTTGAGGATGATCGCCTGCGCCGATTTCGGCAGCCGGTTGAACGTCTTCCGATTCATCAAGACCATCAGCGGCGCGCCGCCGACACCAAGAAGGTAATGATAAGTCGCAACGCGTTTGATGCCGTAATCGACCACTGAAGCAGGGTTCACGAGGGCGCCATCGATGCTGCCGTTGCCGATGGCTTCGGAGATCTTGTTGACCGGCAGGAGCACAGGCCGCGCCCCGAGCTTTTCGAGCGCTGCGGCTTCGCCAGGATTGTTGACGCGAATTCTCTTGTCCTTGAGATCGTTCAACGACGTGATCGCGATATTGCTGTGGATCGTCTCAGGCTCGCTGACATAAGCGCCGATCACGATGTAGTCATCGTATCCTTGCAGCGCGTTGGCGGCCATCAGCCGGCCGAACACCGCAACGGACTCCCGCATGCTCGCAAACAGGCCGGGCATTTCGATGATTGCGTTATCCGCAAACCGGTTGCGCGTCAGCCCCGTCACGACGTAGGCGATGTCGGCCCTACCGTCGAGCACGAGCTGGGGCTGCTCAGCCGGATCCTTGCCAAGCGCGCCGCTGAAATAGGTTTCAATTTCGATCTGGCCTCTGGCCTCGGTGTTGACCGCCTCGACGAACGGCTTGACCGCGGCGAGATAACTCGTCGAGCGGTCGGAGCTGAAGAAGGCCAATTTGAGCTTGACCGGTTCGGCGGCTGAGGTCGAAATCAACGCAAACGAGATCACCGCGCATCGTGCCAGCAACGTAAGCATCGGTTTTCCGATCGTGGCAGCGACGGGTCACACAGTTGTGCGAAACGCCGATTTTCTCGGTCTCTAGCGGACCCTCATAGATTGAACTACTTCAAGTAACTCTCCTAGATAGCACGCGGTGCTCCAGGCGGCGACCAGGATCGCGAATCGTGGTTTAAGGCGTGCTAACGTCGGCGAGGCGTGGCCGGTATCGGCGTGCTCCCGGCACGCCGCTACGGCAGACCGCGCGCCTCGAGCTGATGCACCAGCAGCAGCGTCGGCTCGGCGAGGCTGTCGCCGGAGCCGTCGAGACCGAAGGCGCTCGCGATGCCGTCGCGGCTGCGCAGCAGCGCACTACGCGGACAATGGCCGGCGCCGCAGAGCGTCTTCTTCAGGGTCTCGCCCTGCGCCGTGATGCCGGCGGAATCATCCGCGGCCCAGGCCAGCACGATCGGGACGTCGACATTGAGGATGCCGGGGAAGACCGAGCGCTTGTTGTACTGGCTGGCGTCGCTGCCGAGATAGGCCTTCTCGCTGTCGCTCGCGTCCTTGCCGGCGCGGTAGACGCCGGACACCAGCACGACTGCCGCAACATCGGCGCGGTCGGTCTGGAGTTCGGGATGGGCCAGCAGGGTGGCGACATGGAAGGCGCCGGCGCCGTAGCCGACTGCGACGATCTCGCGGGCATCGCCGTTGAACAGGTCGATATTGCCGTGGACCCAGGACAGCGCCGCCGCTACGTCGGTCGCACCCGCCGGCCACGTCGCCGAGGGCGCCAGCCGATAGTTGACGCGCACGCCGACCATGTCGTTGCGTGCGGCAAAGCACATGGCTTGGTCCTGGATCTGACGCGACAGCTCCGGCGCGGCGCGGTCGCCGGTGAAGGTGTCGCCGGTCACGAACAGCAGCACCGGACGCGGCGTATCCGCCTTGGTCGTGGCGGTGGCGACATCGAGCACATTGGCTTCGCTCTCGCCGTAGCGCAGGCCGCGCGAGAAGGTGACCTGCTCGCACAGCCGCGCGGTGCCGCCCGCGGTGGTGTCGTTGTCGGTGAGGCCCACCCGGACGAGATCGGACGGCGCGTCCGGCCGCATCGGTAGGGGACCTTGTGCGGAGGCTGCCGTCAGGCCCAGAGTCAGAAAAAATGCGAGAAAATTCTTCATGTCGGTGTTGGCCCTGCGTGCCCGATATGGGCTCGCGCGTTTGGCCCGTCTTTTCAATTCGCCTTTATTAGTTAGCTGGTCATGAGGCGATTTCACGGCACCCATGGTTCTCTCGGCTCGTCCTCCGCGCGTGGTTCAATTCCCCGGCTGAAACGTGCACTCCGCCCCGCTGCCGTCCTTCCGGCGGATTGCGTTGGGGTCGATCGTGCAGCTCAGCTTGGTCAGGCTCTCGAAATTCGATCCCGCGGCGCCGTCGGACGGAATGCCGGCCAGTGCTTCGGTGGCGAAGATCTCGCTGGCCGTGGAGCCGTTCACCGTCCTGGTCTTCTTGCCGAAGGTGACCTCGCAGTTCCGCACGGTGATGTCGACATTGCCGGCGCGACAAACGATTCGATCGGCGGTCACCACGATCGGCTTCTTGTAGGGAATGTCGCTGTTGGCGGCGAACAGCATCGCCATCGCCTTCTTCTCGGCGCCGGACAGGACCGACGACAGCGGCGCGATCACCCCCGCGAGCGCCAGCGCCGTCGAGCCCGAGACTTTTGCGGGCGTCGCGTCGGAGGCATCGGCGACGCCGGAGGCGGTAGCGACAACGAGGGTGCAGGCGAGGATCAATCGACCGGGCTTCATCTTGGCTCCCTGGACCTGCAGTCGCGGCTTCCTCCCGCGCGGCGCGTGGAACCAGTTTAGCATGTAAACGCGAATTGGAAGGCAAGTTCGCCGGGCCTTGCGCCTTTGCGCGGTGCGGCTGTTTTGCCCCGAGGTGTCAAACGGTTATGCCGCGGGGCCGAGCCTCGCGCCGACACGGCCGTTCTACTGTGCATGGGGTTGTTTTCGCGTTTTTTTGTTTTGGCCCGCTCTTCAGGCCTGCTTCATCGTCCGGAAGGTGATGGAATAGCGGCGCGCCTCGACCGGCGGGATGCTGTGCTCCCATTGCGACCGCGCCTCCCCGTCCATCATGTAAAGCGAGCGCGGCAGAGCTTCGAGCGTGTGGCGCTCCCATTTGTCGCCGCCGCGGCGGCGGAAGCGGAATTTGCAGGACGAGCCGAGCGACAGGCCGAGGATTTTGTCGAAATGCGGCTTGTCGCGATGCCAGCCGATGCCGACGCCGGCGTCGTATTCGGTGCAGAGCACTTGCCGCACGCTGCCGGCGGCAAGCCCCGCCCATGCCTCGACCTGCCGTGCGGCGGGGACGACCCAGTCCGGGATCGGCTCGGCCTCGGCCAGCCGCTGCAATGTGTAGTCATAGCGATAGCCGAAGGACGCCACCCGGCGGTTGCCCTCGAAGGCGCCGAACTGGAAGCGCTGGAGCGGCAATGCTGCGATGCGGCCGATGAGCGCCTGCTCGGCGGCGGCCTCGACGAAGTCATCGGTGTAGCGAAGGCCGGCAGGCCCTGCTTGCGGATCGGCGAACAAACCAAGCTGCGTCATTCCTCGCATTTCCGTGATGGAACCTAATGGTGGCTGATGCGACTTACATATGACGCGGAAAGTAACGTGCGAGGCTGTCATGGCAGAGAAGCATACCGCCGATCCGGCAGAGATCATGCGGGCGACCGGTCATCCTGAGCTGGAATACGCCGCCGGCTGGACCATCGCCGGTCTGGTCACGATCGGCACCATCGTCGCCGCCTGGGTGTTCGCGATCTAGCCCATTGGAAACTGGAGCTCGAATGCCGCGCCGTCCTCGGTCGGCTTGAGCCTGATCGAGCCGCCATGGCTCGCCATCACCGCGCGCGCGATCGCGAGCCCCATCCCGGTGCCGCCCTGGTCGCGGCGGGTGGTGAAGAACGCGTCGAAGATCCTGTCGCGGTTCGGCGCCGAGATCGGATCGCCGTCATTGCTCACGGTCAGACGCAGGGTCGTGCGCTCGTCGATCGCCTCCAGCCTGATTGTCCCGGCGTTGTGCCGCATCGCATTGTCCGCGAGGTGCGACAGCACGATCAGCGCCTTCTCAGCCGACATGCCGATCATCAGGTCAAGGCTGCCGCTGGCCTCGATTGAGCTCGCTGGAAACCGGCTCCTGAGGTCGGCAATCACGGGCGCCAATTCGGTGCGCTCGTTTTGCGGCAGGCTTTCGGCACGCGCGAGTTCGCGCAGCCGCTGCGCCATCGCTTCCAGCCGCTTTGTGTCGGACAGGATATTGGCGATGAACGTCTCCTGCTCGGTGGGCGTCAGGCTCCCCGCTTTGCCCTGAACCGAATCCTGCAACAGCTCGGCGGCGCCCTTGATCGAGGTCAGCGGCGATTTCAGTTCGTGGGTGAGGTGGGCCGAGAAGGTCGCGATATAGTCCGAGCGCCTTGCGAGCTGCTCGGCCATGCCGAGAAAGCTGTGCGAGAGTTGCGCGAACTCGCGTGTGCCGTAATGTCGGAGCGGCCTGAACGCCTCGCGGTCGCCGCGGCCTATTCTGGTGGCGCGATCGATCAGCTCGCGCATCGGCAGCGTGATGGTGCGCGAGAATACGAGGCCGATCGCGATGGTGCCGAGAATCACGGCAAGCCCCGCCAGCACGAACTTGGCCCGCTCCTGGTAGAGATGGTCGAAGATGTTGCTTGGGGTCCGCGTCGTGTAGATCACCCCCGCGACGCGGTTGTTGACGATGACAGGCATCGCCGAAAACACGTGGACGCCGAGGCCGCGGCTGAAGGAATAGATCGACGGCGGCGGCTTGTCCGGCACGCGGTTGCGCAAGGTGGCGCGGTATTGGCCGTGCAGCGCGTCGGCGACCTCCTCGATATGGGCGAGCGATTGCCCGACCTCCTGCCGCCCGGCGATCACCACGCCTTGGGGATCGAGGATGCGAAAGCCTGCCAGCGTCACCTTCTGGGTCTCGCGGATGATCGGCGTCAGCTTCGCGCCGATCTCGACATAGGCGGGTTGCGCCGGCTGGGCCGCCGCCAGCGCCTCGGGTCGCCGCCGCAGCAAGTCATTGGCGGTGAGGTCGAGCGCGGGGCGGATCGGGGTGACCTGGTCGCCGGGGTCAGGCAGCACGTTCGGCGGCACCTCGGCGCCGAGCGTGAGGCCACTGTCGAGCCTTGCCGTGACCTCCTGCGCATAGATCGTCGCGAGCACGCGGCTCTGCGCGATCAGCTCGGCCTGGGTCTGGCGGATCAGCTGGTTGTCGTAGAGACGGAAGAAGAACAGGCCGACCAGCGGCAGCACGCCGACGGTCGCCAGCACCGTGAAGATCACCAGGGTAAGCGACGGCCGCCATTTGTCGGGCGCCGCGCTCATGCGTCCTTCTCGCAGCGGCCGAGCTTGAAGCCGACGCCGTGAATGGTCTCGATGACGTTGTCACAGGCCAGCGCCGCGAGCTTGGCGCGGATGTTGCGAATGTGGCTGTCGATGGTGCGGTCGGAGACCTGGATGTTGAGCTGGTAGGCGGCCCGCATCAGCTGCTCGCGATTGAAGACCGAGGTCGGCCGGGTCAGGAACGCGCGCAAGATGCCGAATTCGATCGCGGTCAGCTTCAGCGGCGTGCCGGCGAAGGACGCGACATGCTGCTCGGGATCGACCAGGAGGCCGCCTTGCGCAAGTGCTGACGGCCCGGCCTTGGCCTCGCCATTGCGGGGGCTGAGGCGGCGCAGGATGACGTTGACCCGCGCCACCAGCTCGCGCGGACTGAAAGGCTTCGTCACGTAGTCGTCGCCGCCGATCTCGAGGCCGAGGATGCGGTCGATCTCCTCGTCGCGCGCCGACAGGAACAGGATCGGCACGTCGGAGCCTTTGCGCACCTCGCGGCAGACGTCGAGGCCGTCGAACTCGGGCATGCCGATGTCGAGTACGATCAGGTCGGGCTTGTCGGCGGCAAAGCGGCTCAGCGCCTCCTTGCCGTCGCGCGCCTCGATCACGTCCATGCCGGCTTTCTTCAAGGCAACGCGGATGACCTCGCGGATGTGACCCTCGTCGTCGACGATGAGAATGCGGTGCGCCAAGAATCTCTCCGCTGCCTCGTTAGCCCGTCGGCCGAGCTTTCGCCAGCGCGTCCAGCCTGCGCTGGAGTCGCCAATTCCGGAAGCCCCAGCTCCGCCAGGCCAGATCCTGAAGCTGGACTTCTACAAGCCGATCGCGCCGCGACACAAGGCAGTTGTCGTCCGACCGATGAGCGATGACCTTGTCGAGGGCAGGCAGCGCCTGCGGTCCAAGTGTGAAGAGGTAGTTGGCATCGATGTTCAAGCCCTTACCCGACATTTCGTTGCTGTGGCTCAGATTATAGTCGGCGATGAACGCATCGAAGTTCACCAGCGAGCAGCCATACAGCGTGATCGTTAACGCGATCAGATTGGCGCCGACGAGCCATTGGTTTGACCTGTCGAGCACGATGCGGGCGACGATCAGGATCAGTCCGAGCGCCACCAGCCCCATCCAGATGAAGGCCGCGATGCGCCAATAGGTCAGCATGTAGATGTCGACGTACAGATCGAGGCGAAGGATGGAGGAGGCGACGAGAAGAACGTTCTGCCCCACCCAGAGATAAACCAGCGGCCGCATGATCTTCGATTTCTCCGCCGGCCCGCCCGGACGCATCGCGACCAGCACAAAGGCGGCGGCAAGCAGCGCGGTGGCGATCAGCGGGTAGGCGCCGCGATGGGCGTAGGCCGCATAAGTCATGTTGGCCGGCAGCGCGACATGGCCCCAGAGGTAGATGCCGTCGAGAATGGACTGTGCCGCGAACAGCAGATTGAACAGGATCAGCGAGCGCAGGATGGTGGAGGGGCCCAGGAACTCAGCCGAGACTTGGGACGGCAGTGGCGGCGGCACGGGGCCATCGACGATCGTCGTTGTGGCAATCGTCTTGCGCCGCCAGCGCACATGGATGAACGGCCAGACGAGCGCCAGCATCATGGTCCAGAACAGCACGCGCGGGATGCTGACATAGTCGAGGATGAGCTTTGGATTGAGCAGGAACACCCACTGCTCGATCAGCGGATTGGCTGCGGCGAACAATGCGGTGAAGACCGCGCCCAGCGCTGCAGGCAGAAGCCAGAGTGCGATGCTCCGAGTGAGTGCCGACATGTTGAAGATTTGAAGTGCATCGGGGAAGACCCTGAAGGGATTGATCAGGACAAAGTTTCGCAGCGCGCGGGTGCGGTCGGCGAGCCCGGTCGTCTCCGGATTGGTCGCGAGCAGGAGGGCGATGACCAGCGCTGCCACGAGGATTGGAAACGAGAGCGTGTTGAGCTCTTCCGCGGCCGGAACGAGACCAAGCGCAACGATCGCGCCGCCAATCGCAGCACGCCGATGATCCAGCGTCGCGTGGTTGGCGAGCAGCGAGGCGCAGGCGATCGCGATGGCCATGATCACCAGTGACAGCCCCAATCGCTGCCCGTAGAGCAGAAAGTCGGCGAGCGCGGCGAGCACCAATGCCAACGCGAGCTTTGCCGACAGCGCCGAAGGCCTGATCGGTTTGATTTCCGTCGTCGACGTCGAAGCCAGGCTCGTCATGTCCAGATGACCTTTCGTGAATGGTGGCATCACGAAGTCTGAACGTCGTTTGTGCAGAAGGCGGGATCGTCGTCTGCATGGCTTCAGGAGTCTTTTGCAGATTTCGTGCAGGCGCGGTTTTGGTCCTCGCGCGGCGCAAATCGCTTTGATAGGTGCGATGCGTTCATCACTTTGGGCGTGACGCAATCATGCAGCTCCTCAATCGCATCGGTCTCATCCTGCTCTGGCTCGCCGCGCCTCTCGTCGCATTCATGGCCGCGAACAAGAATGATCCTTATCTGCTCGTGCTGCGGGGCGGCGGAAACATCGCGCTTGTCGTCACAAGCATCGTGATCGTCATCGTGCTGCTGCGCAGGGGGCGCTGGCGCACAATCGCCGGCAGGCTCCTCGTCATGCTCTGGTGCGTTCCGCCGCTCCTGATGTCGGCGGCGCACCTGAAATTCGAACTGCGCAAGCACGATGTTCTTGCCGCCAGTGCGGCCGAGGCGCGTCAGCTCGGACCTCACTTCGTGGTCGGTTATTCCTCCTTCCCGGAGATCGCGCGCCTTGCCGAGCAAGGATTGATCGGCGGCATCTACGTCACCCGGCACAACATCCGGGGTCGGACCGTGGAGGCGCTGCGTGCCGAGATCGCGGCGCTCCAGGACAAGCGGCGAGCCGCCGGCCTGCCGGCGCTGGTCGTCGCCGCGGACCAGGAGGGCGGCATCGTCGGGCATCTTGCGCCGCCGTTGACGAAGCTGCCGGCGCTGGCGACGCTTGCCGGGCTTGCCCCCGATGACCAGCAGGCCAAAGCAGCAGGGTTCGGCCGCATCCACGGACGTGAACTCGCCGGGCTCGGCGTCAACCTCAATCTTGCACCAGTGCTCGATCTCAAACCGCCGGTCCGGCGCAATCGCCTCGACTTTCACACACTCATCGGTCAGCGCGCGATTGCGACCGATCCGGCCGTCGTCGGCGCGATCGCGAGCGCTTATGTGCGTGGGCTGGAAGAATCCGGCGTCGGTGCCACGCTCAAGCATTTTCCCGGCATCGGCCGCGTTCGCACCGACACGCATCATTTCAGCGCCAATCTCGACACGCCGGTGAAGGAGTTGGAAGCAACCGACTGGCTTCCGTTCCGCGAGGTGCTGTCGCATTCGCGCAGCGCGCTCATGGTCGGGCACGTCACGCTCACGGCCGTCGATCCCGACCGAGCTGCCTCGCATTCGAAGCGCGTCGTCGAGGGGATCATTCGCGACAAATGGGGCTATAAGGGCGTCGTCATGACCGACGATCTCGTGATGGGGGCGATCTACCAGCGCGACGTCTGCCGGGCCGTTGTCGAGGCTATCAACGCGGGCGTCGATCTGCTGCTGGTCGCCTATGACGGCGCGCAATTCTACCGGATTTTCGCTTGCGCCCTGGATGGATCACGGCAAGGCAAGCTCGATATGGCGATGCTGCGCGCGAGCCAAGCGCGGCTCGCGCGGGGTTTCCCGTCCGAGCAGGCGCGAGCCGCCTCACGCCCCGTGAGCGTCGCCCGCCAAAACTAGCCCTTCGCGAACTGACGGTAGTCCGGCTCGCGATGAAACCAGAACTCGTAACCGGTGATGGCCTTCTGCATGGCGACATCGTGGATCGGCTGGTTGAGCGGGACGACGGGAACATCGCGCATGCAGAGCGCGATGAAATCCTTCACGGCCTTGTCGTACTCGGCAGCATCCGTGGTGAACCGTGCCTTGTCGATCAGCGCGTCCATTTCCTTGTTCTGGTAGGAGGAGATGTTGAAGATCGAATTGTTGCCGTGGAAATTCCAGTAGAAGTAGTATTCGGGATAGTCGAGCCAGCCGCTGAAGCGGTTGAGCGCCAGAGGCAGCTCTTTCTTGTTCAGCGTCGTGCGCCAGTTCGCGCCGGGGATCTTCTCGATCGCCGCCTTGATGCCGATCTTGGCGAGACTTTCCTGGATCAGGATCGCGGTCGGCTCGCCGACCGTGGCGGTACCGGTGTCGAGCGACAACGTTGTCTCCAAGCCGCTTTCGAATCCCGCCTCCTTCATCAACGCCTTGGCCTTGTCGAGATCGGTGACGTAGGGAAACGCCTGCGGCCAGACCGGCTTTGAGACGTCTGCTGCTCCGCCATACATGGGAACGGCACGCCCGAAGAACGCGCTGTTCTGGATCTGCTCATACGGCATCGCCCAGGCGACGGCTTGGCGCAGCTTCACATTGTCGAACGGCGGCTTTGCCGTGTTGAGCGCGACGGACCAGAGCGCGTTCGGGATCGGCACGCCCGAAACCTTGACCTTACCCTCCTTGATGATCTGCTCGAAGTCACGCGGTGCAAAGCCGCTGGAAATGTCCGCATCACCCCGCTCCAGCATGGCGCGGCGGGTGCCGGCGGAAGGGACGTCGCGCGCGATCACGCGCCGGAGCTTCGGGAGAGGTCCGCTCTTCCAATCGTCGAAGCGCGCCAGCACGGTCTCGCTGCCCGGTTTCCAGCTTTCGATCCTGTAAGCGCCGCCGCCGGCCTCGTTGTTCCTGAGCCACGCCAGTGCCCACGGGTCTTCCGCCGTCGCGTTCTTTTTCGCAAGCTCCGAGTTGATGATGAAGGGCACGACCACCGCGACGTTGAACAGCAGCATCTTGTCCTTGCGCACATAGTCGATGCGGAAGGTGTGATCGTCGACCACGATAAACTGCTCGGGTTTTTCCAGCGATCCCGCCGACATCTGGAAGGTCGGAAAGCCGCCGACCTTCACCGCGCGGTCGAACGACCATTTGACGTCTTTCGCCGTGACCGCCGTGCCGTCGTGGAATTTCGCGTCCTTTCGCAATTTGAAAGTGCAGGACATGCCGTCGGCCGCAACCTCGAAGCTCTCGGCGAGTTCAGGCGCGAGCGTTTCGCGGTCATAGGACAGCGTGCCGTCGGGGAGCGTCTTGGAGGCGTAGCTCAGCAGGCGATCGTAGCAATTCCAGGACAGCCCGTTCACGGTTTGGTTGGAGCCGACGCCCTGCATGTCGAGCGAGTTCGGCCCGAGTTCCTGCACCACCAGCAGCGTCTCGCTGCGCCCTTGCGCCGTGGCAAAGCGCGGAGCGAGGGCGGTCATTCCGGCGAGGCCGAGGCCGCCGAGCACGCCGCGACGGTTTAGTTCGAATGATGATGCGCTCATGGGTGCCCCACTCTTGAGAAATTTGCACCATAAAGAGGCAAGGCGCATGCCATCGGCCGCGCTTCACGGCGTCGCATCCCGTGCGGATCTCAGTCCTACGGCGTCACCGCTCCGCGGCGCACGGCGCGCGGGGCGGTCAGCTCTTTCCAAGTGGAATTGGCGACATGCACCGGCGAGAACGCCGGGCGCTCGACATAATGGCCGTCACCGGCCTCGGCGCGCAGATCGCCATCCTTCCAGACGATTCGGCCGCGCGACAGCGTCGCCGCCGGTCCGCCGGTGCAGGAAAAGCCCTCGAACACGTTGTAGTCGATCCGGCTCATCTGCCGCTTCGCGCTGATGGTCCTGCTCGCCTTGGGGTCCCAAACCACGACATCCGCGTCCGATCCGACGGCGACCGCGCCTTTGCGCGGATAGATGTTGAGGATGCGGGCGATGTTCGCCGAGGTCACCGCGACGAACTCTTCCTTGGTCAGCCGTCCTGTTGCAACGCCCGCTGTCCACAGCAGCGCAAGACGATCTTCGAGGCCGCCGGTGCCGTTCGGGATCTTTCTGAAATCGCCGAGCCCGAATCGTTTCTGCTCGGTAGTGAAGGCGCAGTGGTCGGTCGCGACCACTTGCAGCGAGCCGGCTTGGAGACCGGCCCAAAGACTATCCTGATGCGACCTGTCGCGGAACGGCGGCGACATCACGCGCTGCGCGGAATGATCCCAATCCTTGTTCTGATATTCACCGGCGTCCAGCAGCAAGTGCTGGATCAGCGGCTCGCCATAGACGCGCTTGCCAGCTGCGCGTGCCCGCGCGATCGCCTCATGCGCTTCGCGGCAGCTCGTGTGTACGATGTAGACTGGCGTCCCCGTCATGTCGGCGATCATGATGGCGCGGTTGGTGGCTTCGCCCTCGACCTCCGGTGGCCGTGAATACGCGTGTCCCTCTGGCCCGGTGACACCGCGCGCGATCAGCGCCTCCTGCATCAGGGCGACGACGTCGCCGTTCTCCGCATGCACGACGGGCATGGCGCCGAGATGGGCGCAGCGGGCGAACGAGTTGTAGAGCTCGTCGTCGTTCACCATCAGCGCGCCCTTGTAGGCCATGAAGTGCTTGAAGGTGTTGATGCCGTAGGTTTTGACCACGGTCTCCATCTCGTCATGGATCTGCTTCGACCAGGATGTTACGGCCATGTGGAAGCCGTAGTCGGAGGCCGCCTTCTCGGATTTGTGCCGCCACTCCTGATAGGCCGCGAGCATCGACTGGCCGGGATCGGGCAGACAGAAATCCACTACCATGGTGGTGCCACCGGCCAGCGCCGCCTTAGTCCCTGATTCGAAATCGTCCGCGGTGACAGTGCCCATGAACGGCATTTCGAGATGGGTGTGCGGATCGATGCCGCCCGGGATGACGTAGGCGCCGCCGGCATCGATGATCTCGCTGCCGGTGGGCGCGTCGAGCGATTGCCCGACCGCGACGACGGTCGCGCCGTCGATTAGCACGTCCGCGCGGCGCGAATGATCATGATTGACGACGGTGCCGCCGCGGATGAGGAGGGGCATTGGATGCTCCGGAGAGGGAAGTGGACCTCGCGAAGCTAAGCGCGCTGCATGGGATGTGACAGGTGAAATTTTAGCCAGTCGCCGCCGACAGTTGAGCTGTGCGCTCTCAGCCTCTACGCCGCCCGCGCGATCAGCCCGTCGATCATCGCGCGCACCAAGCCCGCGATTTCCGCCCGAAGCGCCGGTAGCGGTACCGCGACCAGCTTCTGCTCCAGCCCCAGCGCCGCCATGCCATGCACCGCCGAGAACAGGCTGCGCGCAGTGATGCCGAGCTCCTCCCGACCGCGTTTTGGAAACAGCGCGGCCAGCGGCTCGTGGACGTGGCGGAACAGCTGCATCTGGTCGTCGATGGACCAATCAGGAAGGGGCTTGTCGGCGTCCATGCGGTGCTCGAACAGAGCGCGCCACAGTTCGAGATTTTCCGCGGCGAAATCGCAATAGGCGAGGGCGATGCGGACCAGCCTCCCCTGCGGCGACGGCTCGCCCGTGCTTTCCGCCGTGCTCAGGGCCTGGTCGAGCCGAAGCAAAGTGCGCGAGCCCACGCGCAGGATCAGCTCGTCCACATCGGCGACGAGATTGTAGACCGCGCCGTTGGCGCAGCCGATCTCGCGGGCGAGATCGCGGGTTTTCAGGCCCGCCAATCCCTTCTCGGCGAGCATTCGTTCCGCCGCCAAGATCAGATCGGATCGAAGTTTCTCTCTGCGTTCCAATGCCTTAGCCATTTGCAATCAAATTTCTGAGCGCTGCTCAAACATTTCTTGAACGAAGTTCAAGTTTCTTGCTACAAACAAACGTGAGCAGCGCTCATAACAGGGAGCCAACAATGTTCAAGACCGTAGTGACACTTTTCCGCGGCAGCGTGGCCGCCGCCGGCGAGGAGCTGGAAGACCGGACGGCCCTTCTGATCCTCGATCAACAGATGCGCGACGCGGCAGCCGCCCTCGAGCGTGGCAAACGGACCCTGGCGCTGGCGATCGCGCAGGACCAGCAAGAAGGTCGCAAGCTCGAGGCGACCGTCGCCCGCATCGCCGATCTCGAGACGCGCGCGGTTGCGGCGCTCGACGGCGGCCGCGAGGATCTCGCCAACGATGCCGCCGAAGTCATCGCAGGCCTGGAGGCCGATCGCGATGCAGCGCTGACGGCACGCGCCTTGTTCGCAACCGAGATTGCGCGGCTGAAGCGGCACGTCGCAAGCGCGCAAGCCCGCATCACCGAGCTCGACCGCGGCCGCCGCGTCGCCCGTGCCTCGGAAGCGGTGCGCTCGCTTCGCCGCAGCGGCATCGAGGCGGCACGCCCCTACGAATCCACGCTGCCGGAGGCGGAGAGCACTTTGAGGCGTCTTCGTGAGCGGCAGATGGAAGCCCAGGCCGCTGACGACGCGCTGGTCGAGCTCGACGCGGCCACCGGCCCGCGCGCCACCGCCGAAAAACTCGCCGAGCAGGGTTTTGGCCCCCGGCTCAAGACGACCGCAGACGACGTGCTGGCGCGGTTGAAGTCCAAGCGCACGCCGACTGTCTGATCCCGAACCCATCGTCATTCGAACCAACAGGAGACCATCATGAACCAGAATGGCCAGCCCCACAGCGGCGCCTGGGTGACCTTCACTTACGTGTCCTTCGCAGCCTCCGCCTTTCTCGTCGCCATCGGCATCTTCTTCCTGCCGATCGATTTCTGGATGAAGGGCTATCTCACCATGGGTGTTGTGATGCTGATCCAGACCTGCGTCACCCTGACCAAGACCATCCGCGACAATCACGAAAGCAGCCGGATGGTAAACCGCATCGAGGATGCCAAGGCGGAACGTCTGCTGATGGAAGTCTCCAAGGCCGCTTGACGGGCATAGACAATCCGCAAGGAAGCAGCGGAGCAATGCGCTCCGCGGCTTCGGCGCCGGAACGCATGTCGCCACACCTCATATCGCGCCTGCGAAATGCAACAGAGCCATGACGATCGCGCGGGCGTGCGCTCTTGCGCAACCGCACGGGCAGGGGCAGTCTTCACAGGCGGCGCACAAGAACGCCGCCAATAAGATGTGCTTACAAGATCTCGGCGAGGAACCTCATGGCAGCGACGCGGATCGACTGCGACATCCACCCGGCGGTTGGTGGCACGCGCACGACGCTACTGCCCTATCTCAGCGATCACTGGAAAGAGCAGGTCGTGAGCCGCGCCATCGACGGGCTCGATCTCACCTCCTATCCGCCCAGCATGCCGCTAAGCGGCCGCGCCGACTGGCGTCCGGCGAACGGCACAAAGCCCGGTTCCGATCTCGCGATGGTGCAGAAGGGCGCGTTCGAGCAGTTGGGTGCCAGTCACGCGATCATCAACGTGCTCTATGGCGCGCAGGCCGTGTTCGACCCCTACATGGCGGCCGACTTCTGCAAGGCGATCAACGACTGGATCGCCACTGAGTGGCTGTCGCGCGATCCGCGCTTGCGTGCCTCGATCGTGGTGCCGATGCAGGACCCGGATCTGGCGGTCGAGGAGATCGAGCGCCGCGCCGGCGATCACCGCTTCGTCTCTATCCTCGTGCTGGCGCAGGGCGAGACGCTCTTGGGACGGCGGCATTTCTGGCCGGTCTATCGGCTCGCGGAAAAGTACAAGCTGCCGCTCGCGATCCACGCCGGCACGCAATATCGGCAGGCGCCGAGCTCGGCCGGATGGCCGTCGCACCGCTACGAATATTACTTCGTCGAGGCACAGGCATTTCAGGCGCAGATCTTGAGCCTGATCTATGAGGGCGTGTTCGGCAAGTTTCCGAATCTCAAAGTCGTGCTGATGGAATCCGGCGTGAGCTGGCTGCCGGCCTTCATGTGGCGAGCCAACAAGACCTGGCGCGGGGTGCGCGTCGAGGTGCCCTGGGTCGAGCGCGAGCCGGCTGCGATTATTCGCGACAATTTTCGCGTCACCATGCAGCCGTTCGATGCGCCGGGTGACGTCAGAAGCGTTGAGGAGATCATCGACCAGATCGGTTCTGAGAAGATGTTCCTGTTCGCGTCCGACTATCCGCATTGGCAGTTCGACGGCGACGATCCGATCCCGCCGAACCTGCCGAACAGCATCATCTCGAAGATGTGCGTGGACAACCCGCTGGAGACGTTTCCGCGGCTGTCGCTCGCTAACTGACCTTGGAGGTTTGCATGAGTGAGGTCATCGACCGCCCGCTGCGGGAAGACGAGAAGCCCGCCGCTTCGCGGCTGCGCATCGTCGATTGCGACGTCCATCCGAGTCTGCATTCGTTCGACGATCTCAACGAGTTCCTGCCAAAGCGCTGGCAGCAGCATCTGAAGGAATATGGCAGCCATTTGCGCACGCCCTATCTGTTCACCACGCCCTATCCGCGCTCTTCGCCGCTGATCGCGCGCCGCGATGCGTGGCCGCCGACGGGCGGGCCGCCCGGTTCGGATCTCGCCTTCATGCAGAAGCAGCATCTCGATCCGCTCGACGTCGAGTTCGGGATTTTGCAGGTGCTCGATCTCTTCATCTTCTCGCAGCAGAACCTCGAATTCGGCGCCGCAATCCAGCGTGCCATCAACGATTGGCAGCTGGCGTTCTGGTCGCATCGCGACCCGCGCCTGAAGGCTTCGATCCTGGTCGGGCAGGACGGTGTTGATCTCGCCATCGCCGAGATCGAACGCTGCGCGAAAATCGGCGAATACGTCCAGATCAACGTCTCGCCGCGCGCCAACGAGCCGCTGGGCCGTCGCCGCTACTGGCCGATCTACGAGCGTGCCCAGGAACTAGGTCTGCCGCTCGGCATCCATGTCGGCGGCTATGGCGGGCATGCGCCGACCGGTGGCGGCTGGCCGTCCTATTACGTCGAGGAACACCAGTCCAACGCGCACACCATTGCGGCGCAGCTTGCCAGTCTCGTGATCGAGGGTGTGCCGGAGCGTTTTCCGAAATTGAAGTTTGTCTTCATCGAGGGCGGCTTCGGTTGGATTCCGTCCGCGGTGTGGCGAATGGACCAGCATTTCGAGCGCTTCCGCAGCGAGGTGCCGCATCTCAAGCGCAAGCCGTCGGAATATGTCCGCGGGCATTTCTGGTTCACGACGCAACCGATCGACGAGCCTGACGAAGCCCGCCACCTGCGCTCTCTGATCGAATGGGTTGGCATCGATCGTCTCCTGTTCTCGTCGGACTATCCGCACTGGGATTTCGACGATCCGCGCTTCGCCTTCAAGACGCCGCTGACGGAGGCCGAGCGAAAGAAGATCTTCAGCACCAATGCCCGCGCGGTCTACAAGTTCTGAGAAGGTCTGCACGGTATGGCCCGTCACATCGTCGCGTCCACCTCGGAGATCCCACCCGGTGGCAACAAGGTGGTCGATGTCGCCGGCCGCGACATCGTCGTGTTCCACGTCCATGGCGAGTTCTTCGCGCTGCTGAACCGCTGCCCGCACGAAGGCGCGCCGCTGGAGAAAGCGGCGTGCGTGGCGCGGCTGACCTCGCCCGAGCCCGGCATCTATCAGCGCTCGCGCGTCGGCGAGATGCTGCGCTGTCCCTGGCACGGCTGGGAGTTCGACATGCGCAACGGCCAGTCGTGGTTCGATCCGAAGCGCGTCAAGATAAGGTCATATCCGGTCGCTGTGGAGCGCGGCGAGGAACTCCAGAAAGGCCCGTATGTTGCCGAGACCTTTCCGGTGCATGTCGAGGACAGCTACGTGATTGTGGAGGTCTGAGCAGCCGTTTCGGATTGTGATTTTGCCGCAGGTGGGATAAGCCTCGCCCGCATTTATGGCGGAGACGAGCTTTGTCGAAACAATCCCTGCGTGAGGAGGCCGAGCGCCTGATCCGCGAATCGATGGAAAAGAAAACCGTCGTCGTCAAGCAGGGTGATACCCGCATCGAGGCCGTCTGCGGTAAATGCGGCGCCCCGAACCGTGTGCAGGCGCCAAAGGGCCAGACCCGCATCAAGTTCGCCTGCAAGAATTGCGGGCATCAGCAAGAGACGCTGTAGAGCGCCCCCTGTGTAAACCCTCATCCTGAGGAGCCCGCCGGAAGCGGGCGTCTCGAAGGATCGAGGCCCAACCGGGCCTGCATCGTTCGAGACGCGCGTTCCGCGCTCCTCACCATGAGGATCAAACAGCCTAATTCCCCTTCACGAACTTCGCGAATGCATCCGCATGGTCCGGATGCCAGCGTGACAGCGGCGGGCGGTTCTCCACGATGTCACCGGCGGCCCACAGCATGCGCTTTTCGTCGAGCGCGCGCGGGACGTCGTTGTCCGGGCACAGGATGTAGAAATCGCCGGCCTCCAGCCGCGCCAACATGAAATCCACGGTCTGCTCGGCCGTCCAGGCGCCGGCCGGCTTCTCTGTCCGGCCCTTCGCGGTAAGGGCCGTGAAGACGAAGCCGGGAATCAGCAGATGCGCGGTGATGCGGCAACCCGCAGTGTTCCGCAACTCGTGCTGCAGCGCTTCCGTAAAGGCCTTCACGCCGGCCTTGGAGACGTTGTGGGCGGGATCGCCGGGCGGGGTGGTGATGCCCTGCTTCGAGCCGGTGTTGATGATGAGCCCCGCCCTGCCGCGCGCGATCATGTTGGGCGCGAAGATGCGCGAGCCAGTGATGATGCCCCACATGTTGACGCCGATAATGCGCTGCCAATTGTCGGGTTCGCCGAACAACGTGCTGCCGGGCTGGATGCCCGCATTGTTCATGAGGATGTCGGTGCCGCCGAAGCGCTCGCGCACGGCGCGCTCGAGTTCCGCCACGCTCTCGGCCTTGCTGACGTCGATCGCGAAGGGCATCACATGTGTGGCGGACGTCAGGGATGAGAGTCTTGTTGCGGCGTCCGCCAGCCGCGTTTGATCCACATCGGCGATACACACTTTCATGCCGTTCCGCGCGAAGGCTGCTGCGGCGGCGAATCCGATGCCGGACGCACCGCCGGTGATCACGGCTACATTGTCTTTGACGATCGCGGGATGCGGCATGGTTCGGTCTCCGGGGGAGGGGCTCGGTCGTGCCATAACACGACACTTGCGCGACCCTGCACAAGTCGGCATGGGAGGTCTTCGTTCCGCACCGACTTTGCGCCTCTCCTTTACGCCTGTCCGGCATCGCAGTATTCTATCGACCTAACGATCCCGCCCAGATCGAACCAATCAATCATTGACAGGGAGTTCAGCCATGGCTGTGTCGCAGGCTATTCCAATCACGCGCCACCCGTTCGCCAACGGGTCCTACAAGCAGATGCTGATCGACGGGAAGTGGGTCGATGCTGCCTCCGGCAAGCGCTTCGAGACCCATAACCCCGCGACCGGCGAACTGCTCGCAACCGTTGCCGAGGGCGACAAGGAAGATATCGACCGTGCGGTCGCTGCCGCTCGCCGCGCCTTCGAAGGGCCCTGGAGCAAGGTCAAGCCGTTCGAGCGGCAGAACCTGCTGCTGAAGCTTGCCGACCTCGTCGAGAAGAATTTCGACGAATTGTCGCAGCTCGACACGCTCGACATGGGCGCGCCGCTCAGCCGTACCCGCGCCTATCGTCTGCGCGCCGTCGGCATGTTGCGCTATTATGCCGGCCAGACCACAGCGATCCATGGCGAGACCATCGAGAACTCGCTGCCCGGCGAAATCTTCTCCTACACACTGAAGGAGCCGATCGGCGTCGTCGGCGCCATCATTCCCTGGAATGGTCCGCTGACCGCGACGATCTGGAAGATCGGCCCGGCGATCGCGACCGGCTGCACCGTCGTGCTCAAGCCCGCCGAAGAAGCGCCGCTGACGTCGCTGCGCATCGCCGAGCTCGCGATGGAAGCGGGCGTCCCGCCCGGCGTCATCAATGTCGTGCCTGGCTTTGGCGAGACCGCGGGCGCGGCGCTTGCCGCACATCACGACGTCGACAAGGTTGCCTTCACCGGCTCGCATGTCACGGGCCAGTCGATCATTCGCGCCTCGGCCGGCAACCTCAAGCGTGTCTCGCTCGAGCTCGGCGGCAAGTCGCCGGACATCGTGTTCGCGGACGCCGATCTCGATGCCGCCGTGCCGGGCGCCGCGATGGCGGTGTTCGCCAATTCGGGGCAAATCTGCAGCGCCGGCACCCGGCTGTTCGTCGAGCAGTCGATCTACGAGGAGTTCGTCGGCCGCGTCGCCGAGTTCGGCAAGAAGCTGCAAGTGGGCAACGGTCTCGACCCCAACACCCAGATCGGACCGCTGGTGTCCGAGCAGCAGCTCGAGCGCGTCACCAGCTATCTCGACATCGGCCAGAAGGAAGGCGCCAAGGCGCTCGCCGGCGGTGGCCGCGTCACCGAAGGCGCGCTTTCAAAAGGCTTCTTCGTCTCGCCGACGGTGTTCGCGGGCGTCCAGGACAATATGCGGATCGCGCAGGAGGAGATCTTTGGACCCGTCATCTCCGCGATCGCATTCAAGGACATGGACGAGCTGGTCAAGCGCGCCAACGCCACCACGTTCGGTCTCGGCTCGGGCCTGTGGACACGGGACGTCAGCAAGGCGCATGCGGTTGCGAAGCGCCTGCGCGCCGGCTCGGTGTGGGTGAATTGCTACCAGGCGATGGACCCGGCAGTCCCCTTCGGCGGCTACAAGATGAGCGGCTACGGCCGCGAATCCGGCAAGCAGCACGTCGAGGAATATCTCAACGTGAAGGCGGTGTGGATCAAGACGGGCTGAGGTCTGTTCTCTTCGCGGATTCCGTGGCAGGGAATATCTGCTTTTGTGGGGGCGGCGCCTTTTCGGGTGGCCGCCCCTCGCTATATGACGCGCATCCTTCCTTAGCCATTCTGGAACCAGCATGAAATTCGAGGCGTTGTTTCAACCGTTGCAGGTCGGTCCGTACAAGCTCGCGCATCGCGTCGCGATGGCGCCATTGACGCGCATGCGGGCCGAGCGCGAGAGCTTTTCGCCGCGGCCGCTCAACGCCGAATATTACGGTCAGCGCGCCACTCAAGGCGGCCTGATCATCGCCGAGGCCTCGCCCGTGCTCTCGCACGGCCGCGGCAATCCGGCGACGCCTGGCATCTATTCGGAGACGCAGATCGCGGGCTGGCGCAAGGTGGTCGACACCGTGCACGCCAAGGGCGGCATCATCTTTCTCCAGCTCTGGCATGTCGGCCGCGTCTCGCATTCCTCCTTCCACGGCGGGGAGCTGCCGGTCTCGGCCTCGGCGATCCCGATCAGGGCCGAAGGCATGAAGGCAATGACCGCCGACGGCAAGATCTCCGACTACGAGACGCCGCGCGCGCTGGACACGGACGAGGTCAAGGGCATCGTCGAGGCGTTCAGGCAGGGCGCGAAGAACGCGTTGGCCGCCGGGTTCGACGGTGTCGAGATCCACGGCGCCAACGGCTATCTGCTCGAGCAATTCCTGCAATCACGCAGCAACCAGCGCACCGATCAATATGGCGGTTCGATCGAGAACCGCGCGCGGCTTCTGCTCGAAGTGACCGAGGCCGCGATCGGGGTCTGGGGCGCGGGCCGCGTCGGCGTGCGGCTGTCGCCCCACGGCATTGCCAATGATTCCGGCGAGCCCGATCCGATGCCGCTCTACACGCACGTGGTCAAGGCGCTTGACAAGCTCGGTCTAGCCTATCTGCATTTCATCGAACCGCTCCAGCGGCTCGGGGCGCGCAGAAGTCAATTGGCAGAACGTGCCCTCGGCGATGCTGCTGTTCCGGCCGCTCTACGGCGGCGTGCTGATGACGGCCGGTGGCTTCAGCGGCGAAACCGCGAATGCGGCGATCGCCGATGGCCACGCCGACCTCATCGCCTTCGGCCGCATCTTCATCTCCAATCCCGATCTGCCGCGGCGCCTGCAGCACGATTACCCTCTCACGCCGTATAACCGTACGACATTCTATGGTGGCGAGGAGAAGGGCTATACGGATTATCCCGTGTATGACGAACTGACGCCGGTCTGACACTGCTGTAGCCCGGATGAGCGAAGCGATATCCGGGGTCTTCACCCAAGCTCTGGTCTTGGCCGCAGGCGCGTGGGGGGATCGGGGGGCCGGCGTTTTTTTTTTGCGGGACCGCGCCCCCCGCAATGGGGATGTGGGGGGGGTG
>NZ_JBVVPN010000021.1:83142-103658 GCF_055811035.1 Bradyrhizobium sp. MI1.10 | reverse complement strand
TGATTCTCCGTTGTTGCCGAACCTCACCCGGGTCTCACAGGCGTGGCGCGCGGTCGCGCTAACCTATCCCGGGGGTCTCCCCCCACGTCGCGTGAGTCCCGGATGTCGCTTCGCTCATCCGGGCTACGGAGTTATTGTGTTGCCCCGACGGACACCACGAATTTCGTCATTGCGAGCGATGGGGGAAGTGCTATGGCCAAAGCCGCAGCCGCCGCAGGTATAGCCACCGGGCAATGCCTCTGCGGCAAGGTCACCTTCGAGATCGACGTGCCCGCACGCTGGGCCTGGCACGATCACTCCGCCGCCAGCCGTCGCGCCCACGGCGCCGCCTATGCAACCTATGTCGGAAGCTGGAAGAAGCGGTTTCGCATCACCGCAGGCAAGACGGCGCTGACCCGCTACGAGGACAAGGCAACGAAGACCGCGCGCAGCTTCTGCGCGCATTGCGGCACGCCGATCACGTACGAGCGCCCGCGCGGGCCGCATATGGTCAACATCCCCCGTGCGCTGTTCAGGGAACGCACCGGCCGCCAGCCGCTCTATCACATCGCCATCGAAGAGCTGCAGGAATGGGCCTATACCGGCGAGCCGCTGGTGCCGTTGAAAGGTTTTCCCGGTGTGGTCTGGCAGCGCTCGAAAAAGAAGAAGCGGGCGGGCGGGGAGGATCCGTTCGAGCTGGGGCGCGAGGAGATGTAGCGCCCGCCCACGCAACGCAGCCATGACTGCGCTTCCTTGCGCGCCTCCCGCGATTTCGGCCATCATGCGCCCGTCCTTGCGGCAACGTCCGCCTCTGGAGGAAGCATGAAGAACAAGATCACCGGCCGCTCCGCCTTTCTCGCGTTGCTCAAGGACGAGGGCATCACGCATCTGTTCGGCAATCCCGGCACCACCGAGCTGCCGATCATGCATGCGCTGAAGGACCATCCTGATCTCACCTATGTGATGGCGATGCAGGAGAGTCTGGTGGTGGCGATCGCGGATGGCTACAGCCGCGCCTCCGGAAAGCTCGTCGCCTGCAACGTCCATGTTGCGCCCGGCCTCGGCAACGCGATGGGCTCGCTCTACAACGCCCAGTTCACGGGCACGCCGATGATCCTGACCGCGGGTCAGCAGGAGCAGGGCCACGGCCTGATGGAGCCGGTGCTGTACGGACCGCTGGTCCGCATGGCCGAGCCGCTGGTGAAATGGGCGGTCGAGGTGACGCGCCTCGAGGATCTGCCGCGCATCGTGCGCCGCGCCGCCAAAGTCGCGACCACGCCGCCGACCGGGCCGGTGTTCATTTCGTTGCCCGGCGACATCCTCAACAGCGAGGCCGGGATCGATCTCGGCCGCTCCACCCGCATTGATGCCCGCACAAGGCCATCGGATGAGGCACTAAACGCGTTCGCCGCGCGGCTGCTCAGGGCCGAGCGTCCCGTGATCGTCACCATGGACGAGGTGGTGAAGAGCGACGCGCTGAAGGAGGCCGCCGAACTCGCCGAGGTGCTCGGTGCGGCTGCCTACCAATCCTCGACGCCCTATGGCTCGCACTTCCTCTCGGAGAGCCCGAGCTTCGTCGGCACGTTGGCACGTGTCCAGAAAGTCGCGCGCGACACGCTTGCGGCCTACGACCTCTTGATCGCGCTCGGCGGCGATCCCTTGCGAATGTCGGTCTACAGCGAGGTCGATGCGCTGCCGGAGGGCCTTGGCATCGTGCAGATCGGCCTCGGCGATTGGGAGATCGCCAAGAATTACGGTGCCGAGATCGCGCTGAAGGCGGATTTGAAGGAAACGCTGCGCGCGCTGATCCCGGTGCTGAAGGAGATGGGCGGCGCTGCCCTGGCGCAACGTGCGAAGCAACGTCTCGCCGAGCTTGCGCCGAAGAACTGGACCGCGCGGCGCACCGCGCTGGTCGAGCAGATCGGCAAGACCGCGGACCGCAGCCCCATCGATCCGGACTGGCTGGTGCTGCAAATGGTGGAGGCCATGCCCGCCAATGCCATCCTCGTCGACGAAGGCCTCACCTCGAGCCGCCAGATCACGGCGCTCCGTGCGCACCGCGACCGCTTCGGCTATCACGGCCTTGCCTCGGGCGGCATTGGCTGGGGCCTGCCGGCCTCCGTCGGCGCCAGCATCGCCAATCCCGATCGCCCCGTGGTCTGCTTCTCCGGCGACGGCAGCGCGATGTATTCAATCCAGTCGCTGTGGACGGCAGCGCATCACAAGCTGCCGCTCAATGTGGTCATTGCCAACAATGGCGGCTATCGCATCATCAAGCAGCGTCTGCTCGCCTTCCATGGCGACGACAATTACGTCGGCATGGATTTTGTCGATCCGCCGGTGGATTTCGCGGGCGTGGCGAAGGCACTGGGATGCGAGGCGATCAAGGTCAGCGATCCCCGCGAGTTGAAGGCGACGCTGGCGTCGGCGTTTGGCCGGCCGGGGACGAAACTGATCGAGGTGATGGTGGACGGGAAGGTGTGAGGCAGCGTCACTTGCGGCGCTGATGCCCGCCACGTTCTCAGTCGTCATCACCCGCGAAGGCGGGTGATCCAGTATTCCAGAGGCGGCGGTGATTGAGTCGAGACGCTGCGGCGTACTGGATGCCCCGGTCAAGCCGGGGCATGACAGCGTACCTTAAGACGCTACCCCTTCCTCCCCACCCTGAACCCCGCCGCCGGATGCGGCGCCCCCAGCCTTGCACGCCCGTCACCGAACAGCTTCTCGCGCAGTGTGCCCGGCGCGTACTCCGCCTTGTACCGCCCACGGCGCGTCAGCTCCGGCACCAGCATATCGGCGATGTCCTCGAAATCGCCAGGTGAGATCGCGAAGGCGACGTTGAGACCGTCGACATCGGTCGCCTCGAACCACGCCTCGATCTTGTCCGCGACCATCTCCGGCGTGCCGACCACGACGGGGCCGGCGCCGCCGACGCCGACATGCTCGATGACGTCGCGCACGGTCCAGACGCGATCGGGATCGGCGCGGGTGACGTTATCGAGTGCGCTGCGACCGGCGTCGTTCTGGACATGACGCACCTGCTGGTCGAGCTCGTAGCCGGAGAAGTCGATTCCGGTCCATCCCGACATCAGCGCCAGCGCGCCCTCCGGGCTGATGTGGCGGCGATAGTCGGCATATTTTTCGTTCGCCTCGGCCTCCGTCCGCCCGAGGATGATCGTCATCATCGAGAACATCAGGATTTCCGCCGGATTGCGGCCGAACGCGGCGGCCTCCTGACGGATCGCCGACACGCGCGGCGCGATCACCTTGGCCGACGGTCCCGACATGAACACGCATTCGGCGTGCTGTGCTGCGAACTTCCGTCCGCGCGGCGAGGTGCCGGCCTGGTACAGCACCGGCGTGCGCTGCGGCGACGGTTCGCTGAGATGAATGGTGTTGTTGATGCGCCAGTTCGCGCCCTCGTGGTTGACGCGATGAACTTTTGAGGGATCGGTGAAGATGCCGCGCGTGCGGTCGCGCAGCACGGCGTCGTCTTCCCAGCTCCCTTCCCAGAGCTTGTAGACGACCTCCATATATTCGTCCGCGATCTCGTAGCGGTCGTCGTGCCCGATCTGCTTGTCCTTGCCGGCGCCGCGCGCGGCGCTGTCGAGATAGCCGGTGACGACATTCCAGCCGATACGTCCCTCGGTGAGATGATCGAGCGTCGACATCCGCCGCGCGAACGGATAGGGCGGCTCGAAGGAGAGATTGCTGGTGACGCCGAAGCCGAGATTCTGCGTCACCGCAGCCATTGCCGACAGCAGCAGCAGCGGATCGTTCGACGGCGACTGGGCTGCGTTGCGCAAGGCTGCGTCAGGGCTGTTGCCGTAGACGTCATACACGCCGAGCACGTCGGCCAGGAACAGCCCGTCGAAACGGCCGCGCTCCAGCGTTTTGGCAAGATCGATCCAGTAGGGCAGGCGGGTATATTCGGCAGTGCGGTCGCGCGGATGGGTCCAAAGGCCCGGTGACTGGTGCGCGACGCAATTCATCGCAAATGCATTGAGCCTGATCTGCTTGGCCATGATGGTCCCCCAGCGCCCTGTACCGGGCACTCTTCGAATGATAGAGCTGCGCCCGAACTTGGCGAAGTTCTTGCATATAGCGCGACGTTGGCAAGGCCAAAATCAGCGGCGCTGCCGCGCTTGGCAAGCCAATCTCAAGAGAGCAAGAACGAAATCCCAAGACTATCGAAGTCCCCGCCACTTTCGGAGGCCTGCCCGTATCGGGTATGCTCCTTCGTCTCGCAACCTAAAAAAGAAAATAATGACCAGAGCCGATGCCATCGCCCGCGCCCGTGACGATTTCAAATCCGGCGCGTTCCTCGCTGAACTCGACCGTCGCGTCGCCTATCGGACCGAGAGCCAGAATCCGAACCGGAGCGTCGAGCTGCGCGCCTATCTGGAACAGGAGATGGTGCCCGCTTTCGCCGCGCTCGATTTCGAAAGCCGGATGATCGAATCTCCCAGCGGCAAGGCGCCGTTCCTGTTCGCCGAACACCGCGAGAGCGAGACGGCGCCGACCGTGCTGATCTACGGCCATGGCGACGTCGTCGACGGCATGGAAGGCGAGTGGCGTGATGGCCGCGATCCCTGGCGCACCACGGTTTCGGGCACGCGTCTTTACGGTCGCGGCACCGCCGACAACAAGGGCCAGCACAGTATCAACATGGCCGCACTCCGCGCGGTGCGCGAGGCCCGCGGCGGCAAGCTCGGCTTCAACGCCAAGTTCATCCTCGAGATGGGCGAGGAGATCGGCTCGCCGGATCTCGGCAAGGTCTGCGATCTCAATCGCGATGCGCTCAAGGCCGATCTGTTCATGGCCTCCGACGGGCCGCGCCTGTCCGCCGACCGTCCGACCCTGTTCCTCGGCTGCCGTGGCGGCATCCGCATTCATCTCGATGTGAACCTTCGCGACGGCGGCCATCACTCCGGCAATTGGGGCGGCGTGCTCGCCAACCCCGCGACCATTCTGGTCAACGCGATCTCGACGCTGGTCGACGGCCACGGCCGCCTTCAGCTGGACGCGCTGAAGCCGCCGCGCCTCACCAACCAGATCCGCAGCTATCTTGCGGACGTGCAGGTGGTGCCGACCGAGGACGAGCCGGCGTTAGCCGAGAACTGGGGCGAGGAGGGTCTTTCGGCGGCCGAGCGGCTCTATGCCTGGAACACGCTCGAAGTGCTGGCGATGTCGTCGGGCAATATCGAGAAGCCGGCCAACGCCATTCCCGGCCACGCCAATGCCGTGCTGCAACTGCGTTTCGTGGTCGGCACCAAGATCGATGGGCTGATCGAGGCGGTTCGCGCGCATCTCGTCGCAAAGGGCTATCCGATGGTCGAGGTCCGGGCGGCGCAGAGCTTTGCCGCCTCGCGCACAGATTTCGACAGCCCCTGGATCACATGGGCGGCGGATTCGGTGCGCCAGACCACCGGCAAAGTGCCGGCGGTGCTGCCGAATTTCGGCGGCTCGTTGCCCAACGACGTGTTCTCCGAGAGATTGGGCCTGCCGACGATCTGGGTGCCGCACTCCTATCCCGGCTGCTCCCAGCATGCGCCCAATGAGCACATCCTGCTGCCATTGACCGAAGAGGCCTTGACGGTGATGGCCGGCCTGTTCTGGGATCTCGGGGAATTGCCAAGCGCGCTAACAAGACCGCTAACGCGCCCGCCGGCCTGAGCCGTTAACCGGAGCCGCGATCCAGCCAAAAGTCACATTCTATTCCAACCCAATTTGTGCTTGCATCCCGCCGGCATCATCCTGAAAGGGGACCAAAAAGTGAAACATTTCCGTAGCATCGGCCTCGCGCTCGCCGCGACCTTCGCTGTCAGCCAGGCCGGGGCCGAGGAGCTCACCGGCACGCTCAAGAACATCAAGGACACCGGCGCCATTACGCTCGGCTTCCGCGACTCCTCGATCCCGTTCTCCTATCTCGACGACAACCAGAAGCCCATCGGGTTCGCGATGGACATCTGCTACAAGATCGTCGACGCCGTGAAGAAGGAGCTCAAGCTCGACAAGCTCGAGGTCAAGCTCAACCCGGTGACTTCGGCGACCCGTATTCCGCTGATGGCGAACGGCACCATCGACCTCGAATGCGGTTCGACCACCAACAACGCCGAGCGCCAGAAGCAGGTCGCCTTCACCAACACCCATTATTTGACCGCCAGCCGCTACGTCTTCAAGAAGTCGAGCGGCCTGAAGTCGATCGACGATCTCAAGGGCAAGACCGTGGTCTCGACCGCCGGCACCACCAACATCAAGCAGCTCACCGAAGCCAATGTTGCGAAAGGCCTCGGCGCCAACATCATCCCGGCCAAGGACCACGCCGAATCCTTCCTGATGGTCGAGACCGATCGTGCCGTCGCCTTCGTGATGGACGACATCCTGCTCGCGAGCCTCGTAGCCGGCTCGAAGTCGCCCGACGACTACGTCATCTCCAAGGACGCGTTCTCCAAGCCTGAGCCCTACGGCATCATGCTGCGCAAGGACGACGCGCCGTTCAAGAAGGTGGTCGATGCGGCGACCGCCGCGCTCTACACCTCTGGCGAAGGCCAGAAGATCTACGACAAGTGGTTTACCCAGAAGATCCCGCCGAAGGGTCTGAATCTCAACACCCCGATCTCGGCCGAGCTGAAGAACGAGTTCGCCAAGCCAACCGACTCGCCGAACCCGGACGATTATAAGTAAGCTATAACCGCGATCTTTCGATCCGGATCGTGTCCGGCCATCTTGACTCCAAGGTGGCCGGACATTTGCATAGGCGCCGGGACATCCATGACTGGCGCGTTCGCGCGGGGGACACGTGAACTACCACTGGAACTGGGGAATTTTCTTCGAGCCGAACCCGATGGGGACCGGCACCTATCTCGACATGCTGTTGTCGGGCCTGGTGCTGACCCTCAAGACGGGTGCGCTCGCATGGATCATCGCGCTGATCATGGGCTCGATCGTCGGCGTGATGCGCACGCTGCCGTCGAAGGGAGCGTACTGGTTCGGCTTTGCTTATGTCGAATTCTTCCGCAACATGCCGCTGCTGGTGCAGCTCTTCCTGTGGTTCTTCGTGCTGCCGGAACTGCTGCCGAGATCTGCCGGCCTCTGGCTGAAGCAGCTGCCGAATGCGCCGTTCTGGACGGCGGCGATCGGCATCGGCTTTTTCATGTCGGCGCGCGTCGCCGTGCAGTTGCAGGCCGGCATCGGATCGCTCCCGCGCGGCCAGAAGATGGCGGCGACCGCGCTCGGCCTGACGACCTTGCAGGCTTATCGCTACATTTTGCTGCCGATGGCGTTCCGCATCATCCTGCCGCCGCTGACGTCCGAGTTCCTCAACACCATCAAGAACACGGCTGTGGCCATCACCATCGGCTTGCTTGAGTTGACCGGACAGGCGCGCTCGATGCAGGAATTCTCGTTCCAGGTGTTCGAGGCCTTCACCGCCGCGACCCTTCTCTATCTCCTCGTCAACGCCGTCGTCGTGACCGCAATGCGCTTCCTCGAGCGCTACGTCGCGATCCCAGGCTACATCACGGGGAAATAGCATCATGTTCAGCAATTTCGATTTCGAGGTCATCCGTCGCGCACTGCCCTATCTGTTCTACGAGGGCATGACGTTCACGCTGATGCTCACGGGGCTTGCGGCGCTCGGCGGCCTGATCTTTGGCACGGCCATCGCGCTGATGCGGCTGTCTGGCTTCAAGATCCTGGGCCGCATCGCCGGGGTCTATGTCGACTTCATGCGATCGCTGCCGCTGGTGCTGGTGATCTTCTGGTTCTACTTCCTGGTGCCCTATATCGGGCAGTGGGTAACCGGCGCCTCGCGCCCGATCAGCGTCGGCGCGTTCGCATCCTCGCTCATCACCTTCATCATGTTCGAGGCCGCGTACTTCTCCGAGATCATGCGTGCCGGCATCCAGTCGATCTCGCGCGGCCAGCCGGCCGCAGCCAACGCCCTTGGCCTGACTTACGCCCAGACCATGCGCTACGTCGTGCTGCCGCAGGCCTTCCGTAACATGCTGCCGGTGCTGATCACGCAGACCATAGTGCTGTTCCAGGACACCTCCCTGGTCTACGTGCTGTCGATCACCGATTTCCTCGGTGCGGCAAGCAAGGTCGCGCAGCGCGACGGCCGTCTGGTCGAAATGTATCTGTTCGCAGCAATCGTCTACTTCACCATTTCCTGTGTTGCGTCCTTCGGCGTTCGCCGCCTGCAGGCGCGCATCGCCATCATTCGATAGAGTCTGTCATGATCGAGATCAGCCACGTCGACAAATGGTACAGCCCGAGCTTCCAGGTGCTGACCGACTGCACCACCAGCGTCACCAAGGGCGAGGTGGTCGTGGTCTGCGGCCCGTCGGGATCAGGTAAGTCGACGCTGATCAAATGCGTCAACGCCCTGGAGCCGTTCCAGAAAGGCGACATCAGCGTCGATGGCACCAAGGTCAACGATCCCAAGACCAATCTGCCCAAGCTGCGCTCGCGTGTCGGCATGGTGTTTCAGCACTTCGAGCTGTTTCCGCATCTGAAGATCATCGACAATCTCTGCCTCGCACAGCAGAAGGTGCTCGACCGGTCGCGCGACAAGGCGATGGCGAAAGGCATGCAGCTGCTGGAGCGCGTCGGCCTGAAGGAACAGGCGCAAAAGTATCCCGCGAACCTGTCCGGTGGCCAGCAGCAGCGGGTGGCGATCGCTCGCGCGCTCGCGATGGATCCCATTGTCATGCTGTTCGACGAGCCGACCTCGGCGCTCGACCCCGAAATGGTGAGCGAGGTGCTCGACGTCATGGTGGACCTCGCCCATGAGGGCATGACCATGATGGTCGTGACGCACGAGATGGGCTTTGCCCGCAAGGTTGCCAACCGCGTGATCTTCATGGATCGCGGCGAGATCGTCGAGGACGCCCCGAAGGACGATTTCTTCGGCAAGCCCCGCAGCGACCGCGCGCAGAAGTTCTTGTCGAAGATTCTCTCCCACTAACTCCGCCGTCATTCCGGGGCGCGACGAAGTCGCGAGCCCGGAATCCATCGGGCGGCATTGTACGAGGCGAAATGGATTCCGGGCTCATTCGCTGCGCGAATGCCCCGGAATGACGAATAGAGGGGTGATCGCCGCCCCCATTTCACGTATAAGCGCGCCAAATCCCTTCCTCCCCAGGAGACCTGCCTTGGATCCGATCGCCTATGTCAACGGCTCATTCGTCCCGCTCTCGGACGCCAAAATTTCGGTCCTCGATCGCGGCTTCCTGTTCGCCGACGGCATCTATGAGGTCTCGGCCGTGCTCGACGGCAAGCTGATCGACAATGCCTCGCATCTGGCGCGGCTGGAGCGCTCGGTCGGCGAGATCCAGCTGAAGCTGCCCGAGACGGTCGAGCGTATCACCGAGCTCCAGAAAGAGCTGATCGCGCGCAACCAGGTCGAGAACGGTCTCGTCTATCTCCAGGTCACCCGCGGCGCCGACAAGGGCCGCGATTTCGCCTTCCCCAAGGGCGACGTCAAGTCGAGCCTGGTGATGTTCACGTCGGAGAAGGACATCATCAACGCCGCCTCGGCCAAGACCGGCATCAACGTGATCACCGTGCCCGACATCCGCTGGGAGCGGCGCGACATCAAGAGCGTCGCACTGCTCGCGCAAGTGCTGGCAAAGCAGGCCGCGGCCGAGGCCGGCGCGGGCGAAGCCTGGATGCTCGAAGACGGCTACGTCACCGAAGGCGGTTCGTCCTCGGCGTTCATCCTCACCCAGGACGACGTCATCGTGACCCGCAAGAACTCCAATGCGATCCTGCCGGGCTGCACCCGGAAGGCGGTGGTGGCGCTGGCGGAAGAGCGCCAGCTCCGCGTCGAAGAGCGTTCCTTCACGGTCGCCGAGGCGCTCGCCGCCAAGGAAGCCTTTGCCACCTCGGCGTCGCTGTTCGTCCAGCCGGTGGTTGCGATCGACGGCAAGAAGGTCGGCGACGGCAAGCCCGGCCCGATGGCCATGCGGCTGCGCGAGATCTACGTGGAGTTCGCCAAGGCGACGGCGGTTTAGCCGTCCACCGCCGTCATCGCCCGGCTTGACCGGGCGATCCAGTACGCCGTGACGGGAGTGCTTGACTCGAGAAGCCGCGGCGTACTGGATGCCCCGGTCAAGCCGGGGCATGACAGTCGAATGCATGGAGGCAGTTTGGCCTCATGCGTCAGCACCTCAGGCCACCGACGCCTTCACCTTCACCGGGTGAACCGCGCGGAATGCGATTGCGATCCTGTTTCCAGGCATTGATGGCGCCGATCAGCATGGTCAGGTTCACCGTCTCCGCATCGGAGAATTGCGCGCGGAGCGGCTCGTAGACGTCATCGGGCGCGTGCGTCTCGGAGATCAGCGTCACCGACTCGGTCCAGGCCAGTGCGGCGCGCTCGCGGTCGGTGTAGAGCGGGGATTCGCGCCAGGCGTTGAGCAGATAGATGCGCTGCTCGGTCTCGCCGCGCTTGCGCGCGTCCTCGGTGTGCATGTTGATGCAGAAGGCACAGCCGTTGATCTGTGACGCGCGGATCTTGACGAGCTCGATCAGCGATTTCTCAAGGCCCGTCGACTGGATCTGCTCTTCCAGCCCCATCAGGGCCTTCATCGTGTCGGGTGCGGCCTGGTAGAAATTCATGCGGGGTTTCATGGTCGTTCTCCTTGCTTGCTGGGTTGAGGTCAGTGGGCGCCGCCGGCCGAGGCATGGCCGGCCTTCTTCAGGAACAGGGTGGCGATCAGCGCGACGATCAGGGCCACGCCGAGCAGATAGAAAGTGTCGCTGAAGGCGAAGATGTAAGCCTGCTTCTGGACGATGTGACCGATCGCGACATAGGCGCGATGCGCGGCATCCGCACGGTCGAGCACGCCGTGATTGATGAAATATTGCGTGAGCTGTTCCAGTCTCGTGCGGGTGGACTGCTCGAATACCGAGACCGACTGCATCAGCACGTTGGAGTGATACTGCTCGCGTTTGGTCAGCAGGGTCTGCAACAGCGCGATGCCGACGGCGCCGCCGAGATTGCGCATCATGTTGAACAGGCCGGACGCCGAGCCCGCATTCTCCGCCTCGATGCCGGCCGTGGCCACCGCGGACAGCGGCGCCATCACCAGCGCCTGGCCGATCGCGCGGACCACATTGGGCCAGAGCAATTGATCGGCGGCATAGTTGCCGGTCATATAGATATTCATGAAGTTGGAGGCCGCGAACAGGACGAAGCCGACGCCGATGATGAGCCGCGCATCGAGCTTCTGCATCAGCCGCGGCACCAGCGGGATCAGCAGAAGTTGCGGCAGGCCGGTCCAGGCCAGCACCATGCCGATCTGCTCGGCATTGTAGCCCTGGATGCGGGCCAGATATTGCGGCAGGATGAACACCGAGCCGTAGAGTGCGATCCCCAGCAGGAAGTTCGCGAGCATGCCGAAGCCGAAGTTGCGGCGGACCAGCAGACGCAGGTTGAGGAGCGGCTTCTTCACCGTGAGCTCGATGATCAGGAAGGCGATCAGGGCCACGGCCGCGATGACGGACAGCTTGACGATGAAGGGCGAGCCGAACCAGTCGTCCTTGTTGCCTTCCTCGAGCACTGTCTGCAGCGCCGACAGTCCGATCGCCATGGTGATGATGCCGGCCCAGTCGCCGTCGCGCAGCAGCGACAGCTTCATGGGCTTTGCATCGAGGGCGTACCAGAGCATGCCGACCATGATCCCGCCCGGGACGACGTTGACGTAGAAGATGTACTGCCAGCCAAAATTCTCGGTGAGATAGCCGCCGATGGTGGGGCCAATCGCGGGCGCGAACGTCGCCGACAGCGCGAACAGCGCGAGGCCGACCGGCTGCTTTCCGCGCGGCAGCAATGTGATGATGAGCGTGAACGCCATCGGAATCAGCACGCCGCCGGTAAAACCTTGCACCGCCCGCAGCACGATCATCTGCGGCAGGTCCTGCGCCAACGCGCAGGCGGCCGATAGGACCAGGAAGAGGACCGCGTTGGTGAGGAGATAGATGCGGATCGAGAACACCTGCGCCAGCCAGCCCGAGAGCGGGATCACCACGATCTCCGCGATCAGATAAGAGGTCGAGATCCAGCCGCCATCGTCGATGCCGGCGCCGATCGCGCCCTGGATGTCGGCGAGCGACGCGTTGACGATCTGAATGTTCAGCACCGCCATGAAGGCGCCGAGCGTCGCGCCGATCACGGCAATCCAGGTCTTGGTCGACACGGCAGGCGTTATGGGGGCCGCGACTGAAGCGGGGATTTTGGCGGCGGAGGCGGCGTTGACGGTCGTTTGGAGCGTGCTCATGGAGGCCTCGTCTCGGTTACGGAGACAGGATGGATCAAGCAGTTGGTTTCGATAATCGGAGAAGCGCAGGAAGGATCATCCGGCAGGATTTGAAAATCCCACGGGACCCTCCCGGCTTCAGCCGCCGTTAGGATGGGCCGCGTTGTCGGCGAGATGCTTTGCCGTCTCGCGCTCGGCCATGACGGCCTGTTTGGTGTCGACGGTCGGCACTGCGGACATGCCGGGGCGCAGCAGGCCGGTCAGGCTGTGGTCGTCGAGCACGATCTTCACCGGCACCCGTTGCACGATCTTGGTGAAATTGCCCGTGGCGTTGTCGGGCGGCAGCAGCGCGAATTCAAGGCCGCTCGCCGGCGACAGGCTGTCGACATGGCCGCGCAGGGTCTGGTTGCGGAAGCTGTCGACGTGCAGCTCGACCGGCTGGCCGGAGCGGACATGGGTGAGTTGCGTCTCCTTGAAATTTGCCACGACATAGACCGCATCGAGCGGCACTACCGCCATCAATTGCGTGCCGGCCTGCACGAACTGTCCCACGCGCAATGAGCGGGCGCCGACCGTGCCGTCGACCGGCGCGGTAATCTCGGTGTAGGAGAGATTCAGCGTCGCCTGCTCCGCGACCGCGCGCGCATGTTCGAGTTGGGCCGTAGCCTGCGCGCGCTGGGTGGTGAGCACGTCGACCTTGCGTTGCGCGGCCACGAGGCCCGACCTGGCATGTTGCAGCTGTGCATTGCTGGCGCGCAACGCAGCGTCAGTCTGTTGTGCGCGCTGAATCGTGCCGGAGCCCGACTTCATCAAATCGTCGTAGCGGGCGCGCTCCTCCTGCGCAAATTTCAGATTCGCGTCCGCAGCAGCGACATCGGCCATGCTCTGCTCGATGATCGGCTGCTGGAGTTCGAGCTGGGCGTCGAGGTTGCGCACCGATGCTTCCGCCGCAGCGACATCAGCGCGGGCCTGGTCGAGCGCCGCCTTGAAGTCGCGGTCGTCGATCTTCGCCAGCACCTGGCCCGCTTTGACCTTTTCGTTGTCGCTGACCAGCACCTTGGCGATGTAGCCCGAGACTTTTGGCGCGACGATCGTGGAGTCGGCCTTCACATAGGCGTCGTCGGTTGTCTCGAGATAACGGCCGTTGACCCAGTAGTCGTGTCCGTAATGGACAATCGCTGCTGTGCCCGCGAGGAACGCGAGCGCCAACGCCGCCCGCCGGACCATATTCCGGGTCGGACCACGCACCGGCACCGGCGGAGAAGCTTGCAGTATCTCAGTCGCTTGCTGGAAGTTTTCGGTGCGGGGCATCTCGGACATGGCAGTCTCCTGTCTGGTGGCTGACACTATCGGTCTTCTTCGCTCGATCGATAATCGGCGAAATACCGGAAGGATTATCCGCTGAGAGTGGATAGTCCGGGGACCCGCCTTCGCGTATGGTCTACCGAGCCGGAGGTGCGACTGCCCCAGAGCGATTGCCGCCTCTGTCGAGCGATTGCGGCTAACCCATCCGCCATCCGCGCGCGAGACCATCTGATGGGATAATCGGACAGAATTCCTTGCGATTATCGACCAAGAGCGGATAATCAGTCGGTATGGACCGATTGACAAGTCTCGAAGTCTTCAGCCGGGTGGCCGAGGCCGGCGGCTTCTCTGCAGCAGCCCGCAAGCTCAACATGTCGACCACCATGGTGAGCAATCACGTCCAGGCGCTGGAAGACCGCCTCGGGGTGAGGCTGCTTCAGCGCACTACGCGCAAGGTCAGCCTCACCGACATCGGCAAGGCTTATTACGACCGCTGCATCCAGATACTCGCCGAAATCAAACAGGCCGACGATATCGCGAGCGAATTGCAGTCGGTGCCCCGCGGCACGCTACGGATCCACGTCGCCACGCATATGGTGCCGTTCGTTGCGCCCGTGGTGGCGAAGCTCCTGTCGGCCTATCCGGAGCTCAAGATCGATCTGCGCATGGGCGAGGCCGACATCGATCTCATCGAAGAAGGTTATGACGTTGCTCTGCGCATGACCGCGCCGCCGGATTCGAGCCTGATCGTCCGCAGCCTGGCCACCTGGCGCCACGTCCTGTGCTGCTCGCACGACTATCTCGACAAGCACGGTCGCGTGCAGAAGCTCGACGAGCTCGCCGCGCACAATTGCGGGCGCCATTTGAATTATCCGTTCGGCGACGATTGGCGCTTCTTCGATCGCAAGGGCGCGCCGGCATCGGTGCGCATCTCCGGCAGCTTCATCACCAACAGCGGTGAGGCCTTGCGAAAGGTGGCGCTGGAAGGCGCTGCCGTCTGCCTGATGGCCGGATTTCTGATCCGCGACGATCTCGAGGCCGGTCGGCTCGTGCGCCTCTTGCCCGAATATCGTCCAGTCGAGATGTCGATGAATGCCGTCTATCCACACCGCCATCATCTGTCGGCAAAGGTCAGGACCTTCATCGACATGCTCGTGCATCATAGCGCCGAGCAGCAGAAGCTGATCAATCCCTATTCATGATCGGGACGGCGCCGGCAGCCGTCCGAACACTTTTTCAAGTGCCATCCCGACCGCAAGTAGGCGGCGATCGCTTCCGGACGGGCCATCCAGCTCGAGCCCGATCGGGAGCTTGCTGACCGAGCCGAGCGCAATCGGGATCTGGATTCCGGGAATTCCGGCATTGCTGCCGGGATCGGTGTTCTGGATGAACAGGCCGAAATTTTCGAGGCTGCTGGAATCGGGATTGGAGGCAATGGCGACGCGCGGCGTGGTCGGGAAGGCGATGGCATCGAGCCGGTTGTCGGCGAAAGTCCTGCTGTAGAGCGCCTGAAGCGCGGGGCGCGCTGTGTTGATCGCGGCGTCGTAGATCGGCTTGGCGTCAACCAGCGTGCCATCGGGGGCGGGCAGTTTGCGCGGGATCACCAGCCCATCATAGGTACCCTTGACGTCTGCGCTGGATATCTCCGCTGCCAGCGCCGCGATGCTGAGGCCGGTACCGGTGTGTCTGAGATACGCGACCATGTCGTCATAGGCCTCATACAGCACGACGGGAAAGCTCACCTGGCCGTTGAGTTCGGCGAGCAGCGGCATCTCGATTTCGATGACGGTGACGCCCTGCGCCTTCATTTTCGTGACGGCCGCCTCGAATGCGGCGTCGGTGTCGGCGTCGAGATTGCTCAGCATCGCCTTTACGATGCCGATCCGCACCAGCTTCAGATCGGCCGGCGCGATGGCATCGCCGCCTGCAATGACGCGGTCGAGCAGCGCGACATCCGCCATGGTCGCGGCCATGGGACCCGCGGTGTCGCGGGTGTGCGAGAGCGGCGCAATTCCAGCTTGCGGATAGCGTCCGATGGTCGGGCGCAGCGAGGCGCATCCATTCAGCGCAGCCGGCACCCGGACCGATCCGCCGGTGTCGGTGCCGAGCCCGCCTGCCACGATGCGCGCGCCGATCGCGGTACCGGTCCCGGAGGAAGAGCCGCCGGCGATCAGGGCGCGGTCATAGGCGTTGCGCACGCCGAACTCGGCAGCGGTCTTGAATGCGGTGTTGTAGCCGGAGATGCCGAAGGCGAGCTCGTGCATGCTGGTCTTGCCGATGATGACCGCGCCTGCGGCCCGCAGTTTTGCCGCAACTGGCGCGTCGGCCGTGGGAACGTAATCCTTCAGGGCCGGCGTGCCCGCGCTACAGGGCAGCCCGGCAACCTCGATGTTGTCCTTGATCACGATGGGCACGCCGCCAAGCGGTTTTGTCCGGTCGCCCGTCGCGTCGAATGCGGCAGCAACCTTCAGGGCGCCGGCCTGGTCCAGGGTGACGAAGGCATTGAGGTCGGCATTGGCTTTGGCGCGGGCAAGCGCTTCCGTCGTGAGTGCTGTGCTCGTCACCTTGCCGGCGCGGAGGTCGGCGGCGGCTTGGGTCAGGGTCAACTGATCGAAATCCATGATGCGTCACCCGCTTGCCCGGCTCCATCATGGAGCCCTCGAATTCGGGAGGCTGAAGCCTCGCCGGCATCACGTCAACCGTGGGCGCGCAACTTTGCCTGCGACGCTGCGATCACATCGGCGAGAAGCCGTTCGACCGCCGGCTTCACCTTCGCGATCGCGATGTCCTTCACCGGCCCGTAACCGCGGATCTCCATCGGCGCCTTGGCGATCACGACGAGATCGGGCAGGCGCGCCGCATCGAGTTCGCCGAGCATCCGTTCGATCACGCCCTCATACCAGGCGATCAGGTTTCGCTCGGTGCGGCGTTCGACGGTGTAGCCGAACGGATCGAATACTGTCCCGCGCAACCCTTTCAGTCGCGCGAGCGCGGCGAGCGGCAGCTGGATCCACTGGCCGAAGGCGCGCTTGCGCGGCCGGCCGCGGGCGTCGCGCTCGGATGGCAGGAAGGGCGGAGCGAGATGGTATTTGACGCTGAAGCCGTCCTCGAACTCGCGCTTCAGCTCGTCGAGGAAGCCGCTCTGCATGTGCAGGCGCGCCACCTCGTACTCATCCTTGTAGGCCATCAGCTTGAACAGGGCGCGCGCAACCGCCTCGGTCAACTTCTCGCTATTCAGGTTGGCTTCCGCATTGCGAACGTTTGCAACGCGTGCTCGATAGCGCGCTGCATAGGCATCGTTCTGATAAGCCGCGAGGAAGTCGGCGCGGCGGTCGATCAGCTGGTCGAGCGTCTCGGCCTTGGGCGCTTCGTCCACCTTCGGCAAGAAGTCAGGGTCGGCCGCTGCAATCCGGCCCCAGGCGAAAGCCTGCTTGTTGCTTTCGACCGCGACGCCGTTGAGCTCGATCGCGCGCAACAGCGCCGACAGCGAGACCGGCAACAGCCCGCGCTGCCAGGCAAAGCCCAGCATGACGATGTTGGCATAGACGGCATCGCCGAGCAGACGCTCCGCCAGTGCGTTGGCGTTGATGGTGTCGAGATTGCCGTCGCCGATCACCTGGCCGATCGCGCGCAGGCGGGCGGGTGAGGCGAGATCCGCGTCGCGGAAGCGGACGACCTCGCCGGTCGGCATCTCCGCGGTGTTGACCGCGGCTCGCGTGCCTTTCCGATAGGTGCCGGACGCCTTCGGCGAGGAGCTGACGACGAGGTCGCAACCGATGAGCGCATCGGCCGCGCCCTGGTCGATACGGACCTGATGCAATGCGTCGGGGGACGCGGCCAACCGGATGTAGCTCAGCACCGGCCCGAATTTCTGCGCAAAGCCGGTAAAATCCAGCACCGAGACGCCGTTTCGTTCGAGATGCGCCGCCATGCCGATCAGCGCGCCGACCGTGATCACGCCGGTGCCGCCGACGCCGGTGACGAGCAGATCATAGGGACGGTCGAGCGTTGCGAGAGTGGGCAGGGGAAGTGTGGCCGCGTGGCCGACCGCGTCGGTCCGGCTTGCGCCCTTCTTCCGGCGCGTCGCGTCCTCAACGGTGACGAAGCTAGGGCAAAACCCGTTGAGGCAGGAAAAGTCCTTGTTGCAGGACGAGAGATTGATCCGCCGCTTCCGGCCGAAGGGTGTCTCCTTGGGCTCGACGCTGAGGCAGTTGGATTCGACCGAGCAGTCGCCGCAGCCTTCGCAGACGAGATCGCTGATATAGGCGAAGCGTTTGGGATCGATCATCTGCCCACGCTTGCGACGACGCCGCTTCTCTGTCGCGCAGGTCTGCTGATAGATCAGAACCGAGACGCCGGGAATCTCGCGCAGCTCGCGCTGTACATCGTCCATCTCTTCGCGCGGATGGATGGACACGCCGACCGGCAGGTCGCCTGGCGAAAATTGCGCTGGATCGTCCGACACCAACGCGATGCGCGCAACGCCCTCGGCGCGGACGCTGTGCGCGATGGCGTGGACGCTGATCGGGCCGTCGACGGGTTGGCCGCCGGTCATGGCGACGGCATCGTTGAACAGGATCTTGTAGGTGATGTTGGCTTTGGCCGCGATCGCCTGCCGGATCGCCATCGAGCCCGAATGATAATAGGTGCCTTCGCCGAGATTCTGGAACACGTGCTTGTTGCCGGTGAAGCGTGACGAGGCGGCCCAGTTCACGCCTTCGCCGCCCATCTGGATCAGGGACGATGTCTCGCGGTCCATCCAGCTCGCCATGAAATGACAGCCGATGCCGGCCAGCGCCTTCGACCCCTCCGGCACTTTTGTCGATGTGTTGTGCGGGCATCCGGAGCAGAAATACGGCGTTCGCGTCGCACCGCTGACGTTGATCGTGCGCGCAGCCTCAGGCATCAAGCCGGCTGCGCGCGCGGCGAGATTAAGGCTTGGGAACATCGGATCGAGACGGCGTGCAAGCACTCCAGCGAGCGCGCGCGGCGACAATTCGCCGATCCAGGAGATCAGCCGCGCGCCGGTTTCGTCGTGCTTACCGACCATGCGCTCGGGTTTTTCGCCCGGATAATCGTAAAAATATTCCTTGAACTGGCTTTCGATGATACCGCGCTTCTCCTCGACCACGAGGATCTCGCGCTTGCCCTTCACGAAGGCCATCGCGTCATGCAGCGCCAGCGGCCAGACCATGCCAACCTTGTAGATGTCGATGCCGATGCTGCGGCAGGCCACTTCGTCGAGATCCATCAACCGCAACGCTTCCATCAGATCGAGATGGGCTTTGCCTGTGGTGACGATGCCGTAGGTAGCGCCCGGGATATCGTAGATGTGACGATCGATCGGATTGGCCTTTGCGAAGGCGTAGACCGCGTGCTTCTTCGCCTCCAGCCGCTCCTCGATCTGCGGCCCCGGCAGATCGGGCCAGCGATAGTGCAAGCCGCCGGGTGGCGGCGTGACGTCCGGAGTGTGGAAGGCGCGCGGCGGGCGCAGCGCGACGGAGGCGCCGGATTCCACGATCTCCGAGATCGCCTTGAAGCCGACCCACATGCCGGTGAAGCGGCTCAGCGCATAGCCATATTCACCGAATTCGAGATACTCGCTGACGCTTGCGGGGTGGAGCGTCGGCATGAACCAGCTCATGAAAGCGACGTCGGACTGGTGCGGCATCGAGGACGAGACGCAGCCATGGTCGTCGCCAGCGACCACCAGAACGCCGCCATGCGGTGAGGAGCCGTAGGCATTGCCGTGTTTCAGCGCATCGCCGGAGCGATCGACGCCGGGACCCTTGCCGTACCAGAGCCCGAACACACCATCGACCTCGCGGTCAGCTTGCGTCTCGACCTGCTGCGACCCGAGCACCGCCGTCGCGGCAAGGTCTTCGTTCACCGCGGGGAGGAATTCGATGCGGTCCGGCTTCAGCCGCTCCTGGATGCGCCACAGTTCGAGATCGATGCCGCCGAGCGGCGAGCCGCGATAGCCCGAGATGAAGCCCGCCGTGTTCAGCCCGGCGGCACGGTCGCGCCGCACCTGGTCGAGCGCGATGCGGACGATGGCCTGCGTGCCGGTGAGGAAGACGCGGCCTTCTTCGCGATCGTAGCGGTCGGAAAGCTGGTAGGCGTCGAGTGAGGAAATGGCGTCCATGCGGACCTCCCGCGGCATCCTTGCCGGATGGGAGAAGGGTAGGCCTCGGCAACTGGTTGGTCCTACCTATTTTCCCGAATAGGATATCCATTGTGGTAGAATTGTCCGTTATAATCTACAAAGCGGTAGAGTAATCCATTTTGGTGCTTTCCATGATCGAAGACCAAGACGCGCGGATTCTCGCCTATCTCCAGAAGGACGGCCGCGCCACCAACCAGCAGCTCGCCGACGCGGTCGGCATGTCCACCTCGGCCTGCTGGCGCCGGGTGCGCGCGCTGGAGGAGAGCGGTGCCATCCAGGGCTATGCGGCCCTGGTCGCGCGCGAGCAGGCCGGCTTCGCGATGTCCGCGATCCTCCACGTCTCGCTGGAACGGCACGACGCAAAATTCGTCGACGAGTTCGTCGCGCGGGTGACCACGCGGCGTGAGGTGCTGGAGTGCTTTGCGACCACGGGCGATGCCGATTACCATTTGCGCGTCGTCGTGCAGGACATGACGGCCTACAACAAATTTCTCGACGAGTTCATGTTCCGCATTCCCGGCATTCGCTATGTCAGAAGCAATGTGGTGCTGAAGGAGATCAAGACCAGCGTGACCCTACCGTTTTGAGAGGCAGCGCTTCGTCGTCCCGGCGAAGGCCGGGACCCATAACCACGAATGCCAATTGCCTTGCGAAGCCGTAACGACGAGTCCTAATCAAAACATCTGCTGCGGCGCATGGGTCCCCGGGTTAGCCCGGCCGCCCCCGTTTGTGCAACGTGGGCGTACCCGCCACCCCCCCCAAAAAATTAACCAACCGGGCGAATACCGGTAATTACATAA
>NZ_JBVVPN010000021.1:24780-83132 GCF_055811035.1 Bradyrhizobium sp. MI1.10 | reverse complement strand
GTGCCCGCGGCGCGGCCCGTCACAAAACCCCCCCATAACACTGTCGCGGGCCACCCCTCACCCGATCAAAAAAAAAAACCGGGGGGCGGGGGCGGGGGGGGCGGGGGGGGCGGGGGCCCGACACTGTTGGTGCAACGTGGGCTACCGCTCCTCCCGCACGAATCTATTCCGCAACGTGCCGATGCCGGTGATGTCGATCTCCACGACATCGCCGTGCTTGATGTCGGGCGACGCACCGTCGGTGCCCATCCAGATCATGTCGCCGGGCCATAACGTAAAGTATTTGGATAGCTCGACAAGGAACGGCACCACGCCGAAGATCATGTCGTTGGTGCGGAAGCGGTTGGTTTCCTCGCCGTTGACGCGAACGATGGTCTCCATACGGGCGAGGTCGACTTCGGTCTCGATCCACGGGCCCATCGGCTTGAACGTGTCGGCGTTCTTCGACCGCCACAGGCTGCGGTCGGCTTTCTGCCAGCTTCGTTCGCTGACGTCGTTGCCGATGGTGTAGCCGAACACGCAATCCATCGCATTCTGCTTCGTGAGATGCTTGACCTTCTTGCCGATGATGACGACGAGTTCGCCTTCGTAGTGGATCTTGTCCGTCGCAAAGGACGGGATCACGACGTCCTCGTCATGTGCGATCAGCGCATTCTGAGCGCGATAGCCGATCTCTGGTCTGTCCGGCACTGCCGGCACTTCGCCCCGCTTGTCGGCGGCCTCCTTCAGGTGCTTCAGATAGTTCAGGCCGACGCAGTAGAAGGTGCGCGGAATCAGCGGAAGCTCGATTCTGACCTGCGACAGCGGATGCGTGCGCGAGGTCCGCTGCCATTCGCCGAAGGGATCGCCGTCGACCGCAATCACTTGGTCACCCTCGACGAATCCCCAGGACGTCTTGTCCGCGGCCGTGAATGTCAGCCAGCGCATGCCGTGTCTCCGTTGTTATTCCGCGGCATCGCGCGGCTGCACTTTCCAGTCGCCGGCCGCCGGCCGCTTCAGCCCGAGATTTTCCCGCAGCGTCTTGCCGCGATATTCCTTCTGGAACAATCCGCGCCGCTGCAATTCCGGGACGATATATTGCACGAAATCGGCATAGGAGCCGGGCACATAGGTCGCGGCGATGACAAAACCGTCGCAGCCGCGCTCGACGAACATTTCTTCGAGCTTGTCCGCGATCTCCTTGGGGCCGCCAACCATCGCATCCTGGACCTGACCGCGGCCGGAGAAGGTGACGAAGTCGCGCGCGCTCGGATTGCTTTTACCGGAGTTCTTGAGCACGCCGTCCCGGATGCCCAGAATGCCCTGCATGCTCTTCAACTCCTCAGTCGTCAGCGGCTCGTCGAGATCCTTGGAGGCGAAGTCGTAGTTGAGTGCTTCGGCCAGCAGCGACAGCGCATCGATCTGCAGCGGCAGCTTGTTGATCAGCGCCATCTTATCTTCGGCCTCGGCTTTGGTCGCGGCGCAAACCGGCGTCGTCAGGTTGCAGAGGAACATCGCCTCCGGATCGCGGCCGACTTTCGCGGCCTCGTTACGCACCGCCGCATAGCCGTCCTTGGCGGCGGAGAGGTTACGTGCAGCGGTAAAGATTACTTCGCCCCATCGTCCTGCAAAGCGCTGCCCGCGTCCGGACGCGCCGGCCTGGATGACCACGGGATGGCCCTGATCCGAGCGCGGCACGGTGAAGGGACCGCGCGACTTGTAGAATGGGCCCTTGTGATCGAGCCGCTTCACCTTGGCTGGATCGGCGAAGCGGCCGCTCGTCTTGTCCATGATGAGCGCGCCGTCCTCCCAAGTGTCCCAATGGCCGAGCACGACCTCCATGAATTCGTCGGCCTTGTCGTAGCGGGAATCATGTTCGGGATGAGAGTCGCGCCCCATGTTGTGTGCCTCGCCGTCGTTGAGCGAGGTGACGACGTTCCACCCGGCGCGTCCGCCGGACATCAGGTCGAGCGTTGCGAAGCGGCGGGCGATGTCGAAAGGTTCGAAATAAGTCGTCGAGCCGGTCGCCCCCAACCCGAGCTTCTCCGTAACCATGCCCATCGTGGTCAGCACGATCAGCGGATCCATCTTCACGCAGCGGATGCCGTATTCGACGGTGTGGGCGTGATCGTTGCCGTAGCGGTCCGGCATCGCCAACCGGTCGTCGAAGAACGCCATGTGGAACTTGCCGGCTTCGAGGATTTTGGCGATCTCCTGATAATAGTCCGCCGACATCGAATCGTCGCGCGAGTCCGGATGCCGCCACGAGCTAGGCAAATTCGTGCAGTTCTGGGCCTGAAGGAAGCCGACCAGTACCATCTGCCGCGTCATGCTGCTGTTCTCCGAATTGCGTCAGGCCGAAATCCGTCAGGCCAGGTCGAGGATCGTATCGAGCCTGTACTCGCGCGCCAGCGCGCGCCGCAGAGGTCGCCATGTCCAGGTAGAACGGCGCATCGAGGTCGGACGGCACCGCAATCGAGATCGGATGGTGCCGAGCCGTGCCTCCTTGCCGCCGAAGGGCGCCACGTGCTTCCGCGAGCGGCCGGAATCCGCCGTCGCGATCCCGATCATGCCTTCGCGCATCGCCATCAGCGGGAACAGCGATCACGCCGTGGGAATCGTGGCCGGCGAGATTGGCGTTGACGCAGCCGCATGCGATCGCGTCGGCCTCTTCCGCGGAAGCTCCGGCGGCACGAAGCAGCGCGGCGCTGATGCGCGTGAGGCGGTCGGCCTGGACGATCGGCATGGCGTTTCCTCAGGTCTCGCCCTTGGCGGGTTGTGCCTGTTGGAAGCCATCGTCTCAAAGCACCGGTGCGATATCAATCTCCCGTAAACCAATACAGGGCTGCAAATTCGTAAAGGGAGCGCGTCTGTGGCTGAAACCGGCATTCAGTATAGCGATTTTGACAGGTTCGCGACAGCTGTTTGCAGCTCGTTCACTTTGATCGACGGTTTGCGGGAACCAATAACCACCACTTAGGCCATCGCCCTCATAAGCTACCCGGGAGAAATTGGCAGAAATGCCGGGGAGTTGAGATCGTGCAGACGACCCTCGCGCGCACACTTGCAGCGTTGAGCGACATCAACGAAGCCATCCTTTACGCGAAGTCGCCGGACGAGCTGTACCAGAAGGTCTGCGACGCCGGGTTTTCGAGTGGGGACTTCATGGCCGTCGCCGTGTTCCTGGCGGAGCCGGATGGCCAGCGGCTCCGATTTGCGGCCGGCTGCGGCGACGACGTTGCGCGGCTGCGTGCGATCACGATCACCACGCAGGCCGGCACGCCGGAGGGGTCGGGCGTCGGCGGCGAAGCCTTTCGCAGCCAGGGGATTTGCATCAGTAACGATTATCTGAACGATCCGCGCTCGCTCGCGTGGCGCGAAGGCGCTGCCGGAGCGGGTGTCGGGGCAGCCGCGGCGCTTCCCCTGATCTGTGGCGGTCGCAGCATCGGCGTGTTGTATGTGACGCGCTCGGGGGCAGGCACGCTCGACGAGGCGATGGTCTCGCTCTTCGAGCGGATGTCGAGCAATATCTCACATGCGCTGGAGAATTTCGCGCGCGAGACAGCGCGCCTGGATGGCGAGCGGGCAGTGCGGCGGCTCAACCGCATGTTCGGCGCCCTCACTGCGACCAACGAAGCAATCCTTCACGCCAGCACTGAGCAGGATCTATACCAGCGGGTCTGCGACGCCGCTGTGCATAGCGGCAAATCGCTTGCCACTTTCGTTCTGCTGCGCGAGCCGGATTCCGAATGGCTGACGCCGGTGGCAGCGACCGGACAAAATCTGGATCTGATCAGACGCACGCGCTACTCGATCGATGCGGAGAGTCCCTATGGCAAGGGCATCTCCGGCCAGGTGTTCCGGACTCAGAAAGCGATCGTCGAGGACGACCTCCTCAATCGTACCAAGGGGACGACCTGGGAGCAAACCAACGTCGATGCCGGCGCCGTCGCCTGCGTGGCTGCTCCCTTGATCAAGCGTGGCACCAGCATCGGCGTGCTGTTTTTCTTCGTGAGCAAAGCCTGGGCAAAAGACGAAGGCATCGTCGCACTGTTGCTGCGCATGACCGAAACCGTATGCTTCGCGCTCGAGAACTTTGACCGCGATAAGGAGAAGGCCCAGATCGCGCTGGAGGAGGAACGGCTGGCGCGCATGTACGCGGCGCTAAGCGCGACCAACGAGGCCATTCTGCGGGCAAGATCCCGCAGCGAACTGTTTGACCTGGTTTGCGAAGCCACGGCGCAGGGCGCGAAGTTCGCCTCGACCTCGATTGCGTTGCTCGACCGCGACGCGGGACTGCTTCGCGTTGTCGCATCCTTTGGACCGAACGCCGCTGAGGTACGAACCTTCAGATTGCCGGTCAGCGACAAGGTGCCGGAGGGACGTGGGTTGACCGGCACTGCGTTCCGGACCCGGAAGGCTTGCATTAGCAACGACATCCTGGCAGACGCCCGCCTCGAGCCCTGGCACGCCAGCGCGCGTCGCAACGGCATTGCGTCGTCAACCGCGCTGCCGCTGTTCAATGGCGACAAGGTCGAAGGCGTATTCCTGTTTAACTCGCGCGAGCGCGGCACTTTCACGGACGAGTTCGTCGAGCTCCTGCGTAAGCTCCAGGCCAACGTCGCCTTTGCGCTCGAGAATTTCGATCGAGCCGACGAAAAAGCGCGGGCCGACAAGCAGCGCGATCGCCTGAGTGGCATGTTCGAGGCGCTGAGCGCGACCAACGAAGCCATCATGCGCGCCAAGACGCGCGAGGAGCTGTTCGAGGTCGCGTGCCAGGCCGCCGTGCTCGGCGGGGTGTTCGCCTCCGCGACAATCGCCACTTTGGACGACAAACGTGAACTTGTCCGGGTCGTCGCCGTGAAGGGACGCCTGCAGGAACGAATGGTGGGACGCACCTGCCTTGTTTCCGCCGACCATCCTGAAGGCCAGGGAATCATAGGGATGTCGCTGCGGACCCGCCGGGCCAGTGTCATCAACGATTATCTGAATGATCCGCGATCGGTGTACTGGCATTCCAAGGCGATCGAGGATGGAACCCGGGCTGCTGCCAGCTTCCCGCTGCTGCGGGGCGGCCAGGAGCCGATTGGCATCCTGCTTTTCCTCGCACCGGAAGAGAATACGTTCACACCCGATTTGGTCGAGCTGCTCGGACGTCTGGCTGAAAACGTCTCTTTCGCCCTCGACAATTTCGATCGTGCCGAGGAGAAGGCCCGCACCGAAGCGCAGAAGGAACGCCTGACGCGGATGTTTGCGTCGCTGAGCGCCACCAACGAGGCGATCATGCGGGCGAAGTCGCGCGCCGAACTGTTCGACCTCGTCTGCCTTGCTGCTTCGAATGGCGCAAAATTCACCTCCACCACCATCGCGCTCGCGAGCGCCGAGAGCGACCAGCTGGAAATCGTCGCCAGCGCCGGACCCGCGGCCGGCACCACGCGCACCGTCCGCCTCTCCATCGACCCCGATTGCCCGGAAGGTCGTGGGATGAGCGGCACGGCATTCCGCACGCGCCAGCCTTGCATCAGCAACGATTATCTCAACGACGATCGCGTCCGCGCCTTCCACGCCATCGTCCGCGGCGACGGCGCGCGCTCGGGAGCGGCATTCCCGCTGGTCGCCCACGACCAGGCAGTTGGCGTCATGATCTACTTGTCGGCGGAGCCTGCCGCCTTTACCGACGAGTTCGTCGAGCTGCTGCAGCGTCTCGCCGAAAACGTCTCCTTCGCGATGGAGAATTTCGATCGCGCCGACGAGAAGAACAAGGCCGACGAACGGATCGAGTATCTCGCCTCCTATGACAGCCTGACCAACCTGCCCAACCGCGAGACATTCAGTGCCGTGTTGCGCGCGGCAATCGATGCGGCGGAGCGCCATGACCATCGTTTCGCGGTGCTGTTCATCGATCTCGACCGGTTCAAGGTCATCAACGATTCGCTCGGCCACGAGGCGGGCGATTTGCTCCTGCTCGAAGTCGCCGACCGGTTGCGCAGCGCGCTGCGAGCGAGCGACGTGGTGGCGCGCCTCGGAGGCGACGAGTTCGTGGTTATCCTCGACCAGTGCGGCGAGATCGACGACGTCCAGCGCATCGCGACGGAACTGCTCCGCGTGCTCGCGAAGCCAATGGAGCTGGCCGGCCACGAGTGCCACACCACCGCCTCCATCGGCATTGCGATGTATCCGGCCAACGGTGCCGACGCGCTGACGCTGACCAAGAATGCCGACATGGCGATGTATCTCGCCAAGGAAGACGGCAAGAACGGCTATCGCTTCTTCTCCAAGGAAGTGAACACGCAGTCGATCGAGCGGCTGTCGCTGGAGAGCGCGCTGCGCCGGGCGCTGGAGCGGGATCAGTTCACTTTGAACTACCAGCCCAAGGTGGACATGGTGACCGGCCAGATCACCGGCGTGGAAGCGCTATTGCGCTGGACGCATCCCGATCTCGGCAATATCTCGCCGGCGCAGTTCATTCCGCTGGCGGAGGAGACCGGATTGATCGTGCCGATCGGCCGCTGGGTGATGAAGGAGGCCTGCGCGCAGGCCATGGCCTGGCAGCGGCGCGGCCTCTTGCCGGTATCCATGGCGGTGAACCTGTCGCCGCGCCAGTTCGTCGACGAGCATCTCTTGCAGGACGTCGACGAAGCGCTCGCCGCAAGCGGCATGTCGCCGGTGCTGCTCCAGCTCGAAGTCACCGAGAGTATGATGATGCGCAATGTCGGACGTGCGATCAAGGTGCTCGACGCCATCCAGAGCCGCGGCATTCGCTTGGCGATCGACGATTTCGGCACCGGATATTCGTCGATGTCGCTGATGAAGCATTTTCCGATCGACACCATCAAGATCGACCGCTCCTTCGTGCGCGACCTGCCGCAGGATGCGGAGGATCAGGCGATCGCGCAGGCCATCATCAGCATGGGCAAGGCGCTCGGTATGACCGTGGTGGCGGAAGGCGTCGAGAACGCTGAACAGGAGGCGTTCCTGCGCGCTCATGGCTGCGACGAGATGCAGGGCTTCCTGATCTCCAAGCCGGTGCCGGCGCGGCAGATGGCCGAGCTGCTGCGGCCGACGGAGCCGTCTGTCGCGCCGCCGCTCCAGCCGGAGCCGGACCATGCCGCCACCGCGGCCGCGGCGCTACGGTTGAAAAGCGCTGTCGTCTGATGGCTGCGGGTGGAGCTCGCGGACGTCCTCTTCCCTGATCTCCGCCTTGCGTGGAAAATCATCCGGCCACGGAAGCGAGGTTTGTTCGGCGAAGAGCGCGATAAGGATATGCGCTCCTTCGGCAAAGCTCGATCCGTCGTTAAGGCCGAGCTCACGACACCAGGCCTGTCGCATCGGCTCGTGCGTGTCGAATACCGCCATCGCCGGACCCCACCACCAGGCCGGCGCCGGCGATCGTTCGTCCTCCGGCACGGCATGCCAGAGGATGAGCTCGTCCATCATGCGCTCGAATTGCAGGCTTGCGGCCTGATGCATTCGTTCCGTGCTCCCTTGGGTCGCGCCTGAAAGCAGGCCGATGCGCGGACTCGATCGTGGCCTTCGCTGTGAAAAGCTGGCTCGCGCTATTGGCTGAGCCGATTGTGCCGCTTGTGTCGGCGGCCATACAAAAACATGCGGCGGCCGCGAAAGTTGCCGGCGCCGACTGTGACAGTCTCTTTAGCCGCTTATGAGCCCGACCCGCAAGGCGCAATACCGGCGCCGCCGGCGTTGAAACAGCGCAGGCGGGGCTGATAACCGGCGGCGGTCATGTCGTTCTACTCAGCGATTAAGGGGCCGATTGCGGCTGAACAGCAGATAGATCGCGCGAGGATTGGTGGTCAAATAACGCCAGAACAGGCGGCGGGGCTCGAGCAAGGTGCGCCAGGCCCATTCCAGGCCGATCTTCTGCATCCATCGCGGCGCGCGGGCGCGGCTTCCCGACAAGAAGTTGAACAGGCCGCCGGATGTCTTGATGACGCCGACATTGGTGAGATGCGGCGTGAATTCCTCGACGAAAGCCTGCTCGTTTGGCACGCCCAGCGCAACCCAGAGATAATCCGGTGCTAGCGCGTTGATCTCGTCGACCTTCGCGCGCAGTGCATCGCCACGGAGATAGCCGTGGCTGTAGCCGACGATCTTGAGGTTTGGATACATCTTCCGGACGTTCTCGACCGCAGCGGCGTTCTCGTCCTCGCTCGCGCCGAACATGTAGAAGGTGCGGCCGACCGCTTCGGCCTTGCGCGCGACGAGGTGAAACAGATCCGTCGTGGCGACGCGCTCGGGCAGCGGAAACCAGGATTGCAGCCTCGACGCCGCCACCAGCGGCTGGCCATCGGCGTTGATGAGGTCGGCGCCGCGGAACAGGCGCTCGGTCTCCGGTTCGGTCGAGCACCGCGCCAGCACCTCGCCGTTGGCCGAGGTCAGGTGCAGCGGACGGCCGATGCGATGGCGCGGATCGGTCGCCTCGATCATGAAATCCGCGGTCGCTTCCAGGTCGAGTGCGGCCATGCGAAGGCCGCCGATGGTGATCCGCGGCACGTCGGCAGTTGCGGTCCGGCCATCGAGATTGATGCGGCGCTCAAGCATATTGTCTGCCTCGTTGGCGAGCTTGGGCCATAGGGGTGAGTTCGTCGAGCACGACGCCGACGAGCTTGCGCTCGGCGCGGCCGAGCGTGCTCAATATCTCTTCGAGGCCGTCGTTGATGTCGAGGCTGGTCGGCAGCACCGCCACCAGCGCGTCGGCATCATCGAGCAGCTTGCGGCTGCCGGTCGTGAGTGGCGCCGCGGGACCGTCGAGGATCACGAGGTCATAACCGCCGGCGGAGCGCGCCTGCTCGATGGCCTTGCGGATGGCGTCAGTGGCCTTGCCTGCGTCGCGTTCGGCGGCCGGCAATACCGAGATGCCGTTGAGTGTCTTGATCTCGCGCGCGGCCTTGCTGCCGATCGAAAGCCATCCAACCTTGCTCGGCTCACTCTTGCCGGGACGGTTGACCTTGTTCGAGAGCGAGTGGGCCTGGTGGTCGGCATCGATCATCAGTACCCGAGCGCCGTCGCGCGCGGCCGCGAGCGCGAAATTCAGCGCGGTCACGCTGCGCCCGGTGGTCTCACTGGCACCGACGAGCGCGATAACAGGCATTGTCTTTCCGCCGGCGCGCCGGGCCGCCGTAGCGCGCATGTCGCGCCAGGCGTTGAGCAGCGTCGTCAGGGGAAAGCCGGGGCGCAGCGTCGGCCAGCCCAGCCGGGTGAGGTCGATGCCGCCGCCGGTGGCGAGAATGGCACCGAGCGTGTGGATGACGTCGGCCTCCTGGAGGCGCGCGATCAGCGGCTTTTCGATCAGGGGCTTCTCGACCATCGAAGGTTGCAGCGGCGGGGCTGTGAGTTCCGGCAGTGCCTGCGCGATTTCCGGGGCTCGCGAGGCCGGGTGGGGCCGGGCGGTCTCCGCCGTTCGCGAAGGCTCTGAAGCTCGCGGAGCTTGCGGCAACGGAGTGCGATTGGGCCGGGCCGGCGCCGGCGCCGGCGCGAATGCGCCGGCGAACAGCAGTTCGGCCGCGACGAACCAGCTCGATGCAGCGATCGCGCCGAAGATGAAGCCGATCATGGCGAACAGGCTCATCGCCGGCGGGAACGAGCGCCGCTGCGGCACCGTCGCTTCGCCGATGATTCGGGCCGCCGAGGTGTTCAGCGTCTCCTGCTCCTCGGTCTCGCGCGAACGCTTGAGGAAGGATTGATAGACGTCACGGCTGGCATCGGCTTCGCGCTCGAGCTCGCGCAAGCGCACGGCGGCCTGGCTGAGCTGGACGCTCTGCCGCTTCTGTGCCTCCAGCGCCCGGCTGAGCGAGGCTTCAAAGTCGCGGGCACGCGTCAAATCGTTCTTGGCGGACTGCGCGAAGCGGTCGATCTCTTCGTTGATGGTGCGCTTGAGATCTTCGACCTGCTTCTCGGTCTGGCGCAGCGCCGGATGACGTGGGCCGAGCTCGCCGGCCTGCTCCGCATATTTCTTGCGCGCGTCGGCATATTGCGCGCGCAGGTTCGCGATGGTCGGCGATTGCAGCGCTTCGGAGTTCGCGCCCGCATCTGCCGTGGTGCGCCGGCTCGCCTCAATCTGATCGAGGCGCGCCTGCGCGTCCATGGTCGCGGCGCGGGCGGCGGAAAGCCGCTGGTTGCTGGCGGAAAGCTGCTGGTCGCTGATCAGCGCATCCTGGGTACCGACGAAATTGTTCTGGGCCTTGTAGGTCGCAAGCACGGTCTCGGCGTTGCGCAGCCGCTCGCGCAACTCCTTCAAGCGGCCGGAGAGATCGTTGGTGGCGCGCCGCGCGGCTGACGCCTGCGAGTTGCGGGATTCCGCGAGGTAGGCACTGGTCAGCGTGTTGGCGAGCATCGCCGCTTTCGCCGGATCGGTCGACCAGACCTCGATGTCGACGATGAAGCTCTTCTCGGTCTTGCGGATCGTGATGTGCCGGTTCAGCGCCTCGAGGGCGGCGAGCTGCACTTCCCTCTTCTCCGTGGCGGAGGGCGCGCGGGGCTGAAGGCCGATCAGACCGAGCAGCGAGGACATCACGCCTTTGCCGTCGGCGCCGCCGCCGAATTCGGGATCCTTGTCCAGATCAGCCTGCTGGATCACCTGGAGCAGCACGCTGTTGGAGGTGATCAGGCGCGCCTGGCTCTCGACCACCATCGACATGCCGGAGACGTCCTGCGCGCGAGGCGTTAGCTCGCGATCGACGAGCTGAAGCTCGCGCGGGTCGACATAGAGTTGGGCGGTGGCGGTGTAGCGGGGCGTCAGGCTCTTGCCCACGGTGACGGCCGCCGTTGCACCGAGCAGCGCGGCAACGGCAATCGCGACCTTCCGCCGCCAGAGCAGATTGACCAGCTCCAGCACGTTGAAGCCAACCCGAGGCCGCTGCTGCGGGGCCTCCGGTCCGGCCCGATCTATCGGCTGGTTATAGTCAAGCATGATCCCCAGCTTTCATTCCAAGTGCCGCGAGCTGAGGGGGTACTCTTCGCTCTACGCCACGCACCTCAGATATAGGTGCCCACTCAACGCAACAGGGAAAATTAACCATACTCATTGAGGGACTATTCACCGAAATGGCAAACAAAGCGTTTAAGCGCATGCCACTCTTCGACGCGTCGCCGTGACGCATGCGATGGCGCGGTCCTTCAGAGATTAACGGTTCGTTACCGCGTGCATCGTGGCCGCGAGGCTTCGCTGGTCTTGCGATCGGCTGCGCGCGCACCATGGCCGTCAGCTTTTCCGCAGGATGACGTGATAATCGCCGCGGCGGACGTCGGTCCCGCGCGGGAGCATGGCGTTGAGCACGGCGGCGCCGGCGTCGACCAGGGCTGCGAACAGCGGCTTGCGCCGGCGCATCTCGGGATAGCGCGGGCTCTCGACCTCACGGCGGTAGATCATCTCGAGGCCATTGGCGGCGGCGAACGCTTCGAGCCTCGGTAGCGACACCAGGGGATGGAAGAAGGTCGGGAACGGCGGCTCGCCCGGCAAGCCGGCATCCTTGATGCCTCGAATGTGCCGGTAGAACCAGACGTGGAACCAGTGCGGCGAGTATTTGGTGACGACCCCGGACAACGAGCGCGGATTGGGCGCGCCGATCAGGATCATCCCGCCGCGCTTGAGCGCATCTCGGAAATTCAGAAGTGCGGCGTCGACGTTGGGAAGATGTTCGATCACGTTGTAGCAGATCACCAGATCGAAGGTCTCGCGCCCGAAGCGGTAGGTCTGGACATCGCCGAGGATCGCTTCGTCCGCGTAGCTGTTGTTGCGGACCTGGTCCTCGTCGATATCGACGACGGTGACCTTGCTGCGGCTCAGCAATTCCGGTGGCAGGACGCTGCACGAGCCGCCTCCGGCTTCGTAGGTGGCGAGCTGGCCCTGCGGCAGTCCGCGGCGCAGTACGTCGTGGACGGCGAGCAGGCTGTCGCGGGCTTCACCGGGGACGAGATCGTGCAGCGCCTGAGTGTGTGCAATGGCCGCGGGAATTTGGACCGTCGTGGCTGTCGCGAAATCGATCGTGGCTGGCTTGTTCATATTTTCTGACCGCGCTTGTTCGACTTAAATTTACAGGAAAAATCTCGTGTGCCCGTAGAGCAAATCCGATACCGCGACGCTTCACCCGTCGCGGTACTTACGATCGGGTTAATGAGCATGTGCATTAACTACGGTATCGTCCACGCCAGCCACCGTCGGCACGGTGGACCGCGAATTGCAGTATCACGCGCGCAAGGCTTCGCAGCAGAAACACCCGAAATCAGTTAAGTGCATGGATGGCGGAAAATCGGCGGCGTGGCGCCGTCGCGAGGCTCAAACCGGCCGTTCATTTTGGGACGTGCCTGTCCCGCGGCGATGTGCCGTCGCGGGACGGCGCTGATCCCCGGATCGAAGCAGGGCTTTTTCAATCTATCTCGGACATCTAGAACGTCATGACATTGATCCCGACAGACCGGTCCGCCACGCGTATCTCGGATGCCGTGCGCGATCCCGACCGGGAGATCGCGTCCAGCTCCCGGATTATCGACCTGTCGGTTGGGATCGTCGTCTGCATTCCCTGCTTCCGCCGCCCGCAGCATCTGCGGTCGACGCTGGACTCGCTCGTCAGTCAGCGCACCCCGCGCTCCTTCGCCGTCGTCATGGTCGAGAACGATACGGTCCGGCGTGAAAGCGCGCCGGTGGCCGCGGAATATCTCGCCGATGGCAGGCTCCAGGGTGTCTGCCTGGTTGAGAAACGGCAAGGCAACGTCCAGGCGATCAACGCCGCGTTCGAGACGGCGCTGGCGCTGTTTCCCGCCGCGATCCGGTTCCTGATGATCGACGACGACGAGATCGCCTCGCCCGATTGGCTCGAGCTGATGGTTCGCACCGCGGAGGCGACCGGCGCCGATCTGGTCGGCGGGCCGGTGCTGCCGGTCTTCGAGGATCGCAGCATGCCCTGGCTTTCGCGCCACCCCGTTTTCTGCCCCGCCTATGATTACAGCGGCGCTGTGCCCGTGATCTACGGCTGCGGCAATTGCCTGATCACGCGTGCGGCGTTCGAGAGGTTCGCCCGTCCGGCCTTCGACCCGCGCTTCAACTTCCTCGGGGGCGGCGACTGCGATTTCTTCGTGCGCTGCCGCAATGCCGGCATGACGTTCCACTGGACGGCGGAGGCAGTCATCACCGAGACGGTGCCGCAAAGCCGCACCAGTTTCGGCTGGATCGTGAAGCGAGGCCTGCGCATCGGCGCGATCAATTATCGTGTGCAGTCCAAGGCCGCGCAGGGCGCCGCGGCGCGAGTGTGGGTGTTTGCGCAGATGCTCGGGAGGTTGCCGTTGTCGCTGGTGCGCGCGGCCGCTCTGCTGAAATCGTCGAAAGCCTTCGTCGCGATGCATCCCGTGATGGTCGCGCTCGGCTCGGCGCTCGCCGCGTTCGGCATCGAGCCGAAACCCTATAAGGCCTCGAAGATCGCGTCCTGACGCCGAGGTCGCGGTCTAAATACCGAAGCAGGCGAGGGCGACCCTAACCGCGGAACGCGGCAGCGATTTGAGCGAGCGGCGCCCGACCATCCCGAGATAGGCGAAGGCCTGGCGATATCTGCCGAAGCGGACCGCTTGCATCGCCGAATACGTGACGAGATGAACCTCGGCGGCCTGGCGCAGCCCGGCTGCCATGCCCGCGGGCAGTCGCGCCATGATCAACCCGTCGTCGAATATTCGTGCGATCGCCGGAAAGAAATCCTGTGGCGTCCGCACCGCCGCGTTCATGGTGTTGGCCGTGTGCAGGCGGTAGTCGAGCAGAAGGTTTGGCGCAAATTCGAATTCGCCGATCGCGGCAAGGCGGCACCAGCAGTGCCAGTCTTCGCAATATCTGAGCGAGACGTCGAAGCCGCCGATAGCGCGGAAGGCCTCTGCACGTGCCAGCGCAATGCCGCCATTGACGATGAAGTTTCCGGCCGCGAGCCGCGCCAGCACGTCGCCGGACGGTTTGCGGCGTCCTTTCAGCAGATCCCGGCGGCCGATCTGCCGTCCCTCGCTGTCGATCGTGTTGTAGTCGCCGTAGACAAGAACCGCTCGCGGCGCGGCACGCGCAGTGGCCAGCAGGGTCGCGACCGCGCCGGGCCGCAGGCGATCGTCGGCATCGAGGAAGAGCAGCCATTGGCTGCTCGCATGTTGTGCGCCGAGATTGCGCGCTGCCGATACGCCAGCGGCGCCGTTGGTCATCAGGCGCAGTCGCGGGTCACGAATGGCACGGACGATCGCGGTGGTGCTGTCGGTCGAGCCGTCGTCCACGACGATCACTTCGGTGACCTCGGCTTGCGCCAGTGCGCTGGCGAGGGTTTCGCCGACGTAGGCCGCAACATTCTTGGCCGGAATGACGACGGATACCGACGTCGTTGAGCCGACCTGCAGCGGGACGCGTGCCGCCGGAACGACGCGCGATGTCGCCGGCAATTCGAGAATTTCTTCCGCGGTGATCAAGATACGACTCGCCTTTAACCGTCTGTTAACCAGGGCGCATCTGCGAGTTGGCAACGCGATCGATCGGAACCTTGGCCGTCGCGAATGATACTCGCATTGGGGAAAAAAGCGTCGCCACGAAGGCTGCCGCAGCGTTGGTTTCGTCAATTAGCGTTAAGCCGCCGGCATTAAGCCTGTGGCAAATTTGGAAGAGTGCGACAGCCGGTCCCATGCGAGAATGGGCAACCTGGCTGCCGCGGATGGACCCAGTGCCCGCAAAGACATTCGACTACGATCCCGACGACATGGTCCTCAACCTGTTCTACGAGGACAAGGACGATCGCTGGTTTCCCGGCGATCGGCATCTGCGGCGCGTGGCGCGTCGCATGCTGCTCGGCGAGCCGCGCATGAGCGGGCAGCTCCGCGTGTTCCTCAATCTCTGTGCGGGGCTCGATCGGCTCGGTATCCGCTATCGCGTCAACGACTATGGCTACATCGCGCGGCATCCGGGCGAACTCGCCTGCATCATCGGCCGCACCTTCCTGCTCGACAAATTCGCCTGGAAAAATCCGATCCTGCTCGGCGTTGCCGCCCACAATCATCCGCTCGACGATCCCGACCTGTTCAAGCGCCTGCCGGTCAAGAAGGTCGTGGTGCCCGGCCCGTGGTACGCCGACATGTATCGGCCGCATTGGCCCGACACGGAGGCTTGGCCGATCGGCATCGACACGGATCTCTGGGCACCGTCGCCGACCTCGCAAAAGAGTGTCGACGTCCTGATCTACGACAAGGTGCATTGGGACCGCGATCGCTACGCGGCGGAGCTGATCGAACCCGTCCGCGCCCGGCTCACGAGGGAAGGCCGCTCGTTCACCGAGCTGCGTTACGGCAGCTACAAGGAAGAGGACTATCGGGCCGCGCTCGCGCGATCGCGTGCGATGATCTTCCTCTGCCAGAACGAGAGCCAGGGCATCGCCTATCAGCAGGCATTGTCTTGCGGCGTCCCGGTGCTCGCCTGGGATCCCGGCGGCCCCTGGCGGGACCCCGATTATTATCCGCATCGCGTCCAGTTCGCCCCGGTCTCGTCGGTGCCGTACTGGGACGATCGTTGCGGCGCCAAGTTCGTCGACATCGCCGGGTTCGAGGCGGGCTGGGATGATTTCTGGGCCGGGTGCGCCGCCGATACGTTCGATCCGCGCGGCTTCGTGCTCGACAACCTCACGCTGGAACAGCGCGCGCTTCAATATTACGAAATCGCGCGGAGCATCGTGCGGCCGCAGGCGGTGCCGCAGAGCCCCGTTGGACTGGTTGACGAATGCTTAACAGGGATCGGCTAACTCTTGGAGCTTCCCCCGGCTTCACCACTACTCTCGAGCCATGGATCGCAGCGCCACTGATATGACCGACGTCGAGGCCCGATCGTTCGGCGGCGTCCTGCGCGATGGGCTTGCGGGGATCGACGCCGTGCGGGCGGCGCGCTGCCTCGTCGCAGTCGCAGCCCTGCTCCTGGTGCTGGTGACGCTCGATCCGTTTCCTGACCTGCGCAACGAGGATGTCACCACCGTCGTCGGCGGACGGATGGCGCTCACTTATGTCTCCTGGGGCTTGCTGGCGGCGGTCGCGGTACTGTTGGTCGCCGCAACGGATGCGCCCGCGCTGAAGACGCTGGTGACGCCGCTGCATCTCTGCCTGGTCGGATGGCTGTTGATCAACATCGTCTTCTCCGAGAATCGCGGAGTCTCGATGCAGCGCTTCGTGCTCGCAGCCAGCGTGATGTCGCTCGCGGTGCTTTTGCCGTTGCTGCCGCCGACGCAGCGCAGCTTCAACCTGTGTCTCGGCGGCGCCGCGCTCGTATTGCTTACCCTCTGCTATCTCGGCGTCTTCCTGGCGCCGCAATACTCGATGCACACCGCACTCGACGTCACCGAGCCGCAGTTGGCCGGCGACTGGCGCGGCAGCTTTGGTCACAAGAACATCGCTTCGCCGGTGATGACCATCCTGATCTATGTCGGCATTTATCTGTCCGCCGTCGGCTCCTTCGTGATGGGGCCGGCCATCGCCGCGCTGGCCGGAATCTTCCTGATCTTCACCGGCGGCAAGACGTCGTCGGTGCTGTGTCTTGCGATCTACGCGCTCGCCTCGCTGGTCTGCGTCACGCCGAGCCTGTGGCTGAGGCGGATGATCTGCTTCGTGCCGCTGATCGTGATGAACCTGCTGACAGTCGGCAGCGTCCTGAGCCCGGCGCTCGGGGCGATGACGCGGCTGCTTCCGCTCGATCCCACCTTCACCGGCCGTTCTGCCATCTGGGAGTTCGCGCTCGCAGCCGTCGCCGAGAAGCCGACCATTGGTCACGGCTACGCCGCGTTCTGGGACGACGTGACGGCACGGCAGACCGTCCAGGGCGCCGAATGGGCAACGAGCGCCGCGCACAGCCACAACAGCTATCTCGACCTCGCGGTCACCATCGGCCTTCCGGGGTTGTTGCTGGTGATCCTCGTCTTCGTGCTCGCGCCGCTCGGCAATTTCCAGACGGCCCGAACTCACAACCGCAGCGGTGCGTTGGCAAAGCTGTTCCTGACCGTGTGGCTGTTCGGCCTGTACTACGGGGCCACCGAGACCTTCCTGCTGGACCGGCAGAATCCGATCTGGTTCATGTTCGCCGTTGCCGTGGCCGGCCTGCACTTCCTGGCCAGGTTCCAATGCGTCGCGGAAACGGAACCGGACGACTTGTCGCAGCCGGTGCTGCCGCAGTGGCATCGGCTTAACGATAAGCAGAGGTCACTTGTGGCCGCGACAAAACATAATCTATCTGGAAACACCCAGTAATCGTATGTCCCGCGGATGACGATCCTCAGCGTCGAGCAACCAGATGGTCTTGTGTCCAGCACGTCGGGAATCGCGGTCGATTTCGTGCGTGACTGGAAGCAGGCCGCATCGCGCCTGAACGCTGGCCATCGCACTGCATTCCAGCATGGCTATTGGCTTAGCGCCTGGTACGAGGCGTTCCACGATCTCTCGCCGCTGATTGCATTGATCTCCGATGCCACGACCGGCAAGGACATCGCAATGGTGCCGATGATCAGCCATCTCAGGCGCGGCATCCGCATCGTCGAATTCGCCGATCTCGGCGTCTCCGACAACAACGCGCCGATTCTGGCGCTCGATGCCGCGCTGGACGCGGCGGCGGCGGATGCGATCGGCAAGGCGTTGATCGACGCATTGCGCGCATTGCCGGACCGCTTCGATCTGCTGCGCCTGAAGAAGATGCCGGCCCAGATCGGCGGCAGGCCGAACCCGCTGGTGTCGCTCGGCCGGATCGGATCCTGCTCGCTCAACGGCAACCTCGTGCTGACCGGCGACGATTATGAAGATTACCGGGCCTCGATCAAGCGCATGCAGATGCCACGCTGCTGGCGCGTCTTCAAACGTCACGCCGGGGCGCGATTCGAGATCGCCACCGATGTCGCGCGTGCGCGCGAGCTGCTGGACGTGATGGATGCCCAGCAGCAGGCGCGCATGCGAAAGCTCGGCTCGCGCTTCGTCCTCAACGACGAAACCCATGCGCAGTTCTATCGCGAGGTCGCCCGCCAGGGTGCTGCGGACGGTTACGCCGTCATTTCGGCGCTGGTCTGCGACGAGGCCGTCGTTGCCACCACGCTCGGCGTCAGGTCTGGTGCGACCTATTTCCTGCTGCGCATCAGCCACGCCGGCGATTCCTGGTCGAACTGCTCGCCGGGGCTGCTCGTGACCGAGCGCACCATGGCGGCGCTGCATGCCGACGGCGTGCGCCGTTTCGACCTCAGCATCGGCAACCAGGACTACAAGCGCCGCTTCGGCGCCGAGCCGGTGCCGCTGACCGATGTCAGCGTCGCGCTGTCCTGGCGCGGCATGCTCTTCGCGTGGCGTGACCATGTCGCGCAGGGCCTGCGCCGTCACCCCAGGCTCGCCGCCTTTGCGGCGCAGGCGATGGGCAAGGGGACGCGCTGACGCGCTGCCTGGATTGCAGGGTCACGCGATTATCGCAATCGTTGTGTTATCGTCGCCTGTTTCCCGGAGGCGACATGAAAGATCGTTCGGCAAAATATCGCGCATTCTATGCGCAGTTGATCTGCGCCGCGGCGAGGGCCGCGGACCCCCGTATCGAGGAAGCCTATCGCACCGTCAGGCGCGAGCCGTTCGCCGGACCCGGGCCGTGGTCGATCTCGGTTGGCGGACACCCCTATGTCGTGACGCCCGACGATGATCCCGCCTTCCTCTACCAGAACACGCTGCTCGCGCTCGACAGCGCGCGGGGTCTCAATATCGGGATGCCCGGCGCGCACGCCTATTGGCTCAGCGGTTGCGCGGTGAAGCAAGGCGAGATCGTGATCCAGATCGGCGCGGGGAGCGGCTACTACACGGCGATCCTCGCGCATCTCGTCGGCCCCGGCGGCCGCGTCCATGCCTACGAGATCGACGAACGTCTGGCAGGGCTCGCGCGCGAGAATCTGAAGGACATCGACCATGTGGATGTGTGGGATCGTTCGGGCATCGCGTCCGATCTGCCCAGAGCCGACGTGATCTATGTCTGCGCGGGTGCGGCGCAGCCGGCTGCCGAATGGCTCGATGCCTTGCTGCCCGGTGGGCGGCTGGTGTTTCCGCTCGCGCCTGAAGGCATGCTCGGCGGCATGCTGATGATCACGCGCCCGGACGAGGGTGCAGCCTGGCCCGCCAAATTCCTCGGGCGTGCCCAATTCATCGGCTGCGCGGGATTGCAGGATGCGGATGCTGCCCGGCGACTGGCGGAGGCTTTCGCAAGGGGATGGGAGGGCGTGCAGTCGTTGCGGAGAGAGGGCGCTCCCGACGAGACGTGCTGGTTCGGCGGTGACGGCTGGTGGCTCTCGACGGCACCGGCGCCTGTCGCGACTGCGCCCATCAAGCCCAACGCGGACATCACGCAGGCCTAGCCGGTCACGCCTTCGTGCAGCCGGCACAATGAAAGCGGCCGCGCGAGGCGCGGAACAGGCTTCGGCAATACCATCGCCGCGCCAGCGCCTGAGCGGGCCTGCGGATCATCTGCGCGATCAACAAGAGTTCGAAAGCCATTCGTATCGCTTTTGGTGAAATATCCTGACCACAGAGATGGGGCGGCATCCCCCGAAGAGAATGCCGCCCAGATCGCACCTGCCATGCAGTGGTTCAGGCGTAAAGCTTAACCGCGCTCAGCCGTGCAGCTTCCTGGCCGTCTCCGCGATCTGGCGGCCCTGATAGCGTGCGCCGGCGAGCTCGTTGGCGCTGGGCTGCCGGCTGCCGTCGCCGCCGGTGATCGTGGTGGCGCCATAGGGCGCGCCGCCGGTGACCTCGTCGAGCTTCATCTGGCCGGCAAAGCCGTAGTTCAGGCCGACCACGACCATGCCGAAATGCAAGAGGTTGGTGATGATCGAGAACAGCGTCGTCTCCTGGCCGCCATGCTGGGTCGCGGTCGCCGTGAAGGCGCCGCCGACCTTGCCGTGCAGCGCGCCCTTGGCCCAGAGACCACCGGCCTGGTCGAGGAAGTTCGCCATCTGCGAGGCCATGCGGCCGAAGCGGGTGCCGGTGCCGACGATGATCGCATCGTAATTGGCGAGGTCCTCGATTTTGGCGATCGGGGCGGTCTGGTCGACCTTGTAATAGGAGGCTTTCGCGACCTCGGCCGGCACCAGCTCGGGCACGCGCTTGATGTCGACGGTGGCGCCGGCTTCGCGCGCGCCCTCGGCGACGGCATTGGCCATCGCTTCGATGTGGCCATAGGCGGAATAATAAAGGACGAGAACTTTGGTCATGATGATCTCCGTTGGATGCAGATTTGATGGTGGGTGTCGGGAGCGTCATGCCGGGACAAGCCGGCATGACGAATGCGTTTCTAAGCCGCGTCGACGAGCACGATCTCGGAATCTTCCAATGCCGTGATCTTCAGACTGTCTTCGTCGCGGATCGCGGCGCCGTCGCGGGCGTTGACGCGCACGCCGTTGATCTCGACCGACCCCGCCGCGGGCACGAGATAGAGGTGCCGCGACTTGTGCGGCACGTACTCCGCGCTCTCGCCTGCCTTCAGCGTGGTGGCGAGCACCCGCGCATCGGCGCGGATCGGCAGCGCGTCCGTGTCTTGCTCGAAGCCGCTCGCGATGGTGACGAGCTTGCCGGAGCGGTCTCCTTTCGGAAACGGCTTCGAGCCCCAGGTCGGCTGTCCGCCACGCGCGGTCGGCTCGATCCAGATCTGGAAGATCCGGGTCTTGCTCGGCTCCAGATTGTACTCGGAGTGGCGGATGCCGCTGCCGGCGCTCATCACTTGCACGTCTCCCGCTTCGGTGCGTCCCTCGTTGCCGAGGCTGTCCTGATGGGTGATCGCGCCCTCGCGCACATAGGTGATGATTTCCATGTTGGCGTGGGGATGGGCTGGAAAGCCGGTGTTCGGCGCGATCTCGTCGTCGTTCCACACCCGCAAGGCGCCGTGACCCATGTTGTCGGGGTCATAATGGCTTGCGAAGGAGAAATGATGCTTGGCGTTGAGCCAACCGTGATCGGCGCCGCCGAGCTTTGCGAAAGGTCTGAGTTCGATCATCTGCGTAATTCCTTGTTTTGGCGGGTGGCGCCTTGTTCAGGCGCCGAAACCGCCGTCGACGTTGAGCACCGCGCCGGTGACGAAGGAGGCTTCCGGGCTTGCGAGGAAGACGATTCCGGCGGCGACTTCCTCGGGACGGCCGAAGCGCTGCAGCGCGTGCTGCTTGCGCTGGGTCTCGGCGAACTCGCCGCCGTCCTTCGGATTCATGTCGGTGTCGATCGAGCCGGGCTGCACCACGTTCACGGTGATGCCGCGCGGGCCGAGGTCGCGGGCTGCGCCCTTGGTGTAACCGACCACGGCCGCCTTGGTGGCGACGTAGTCGGCAAGGCCCGGGAACGAGGCGCGGTCGGCAAGCATCGAACCGACGGTGACGATGCGGCCGCCCTCGCCCATCAATTGCGAAGCGGCGCGGATCGCCGCGATCACGCCATGCACGTTGACCGCGTCCTGGCGGGCGAGCGCTTCGGTGTCGGCATTGGCATCGTCGATCGCGCCGCCGCTCGCGACGCCGGCATTGTTGACGAGGATGTCGAGATGGCCGAACTCCTTCGCGACGGCCTTGACGAGCTGCGTCACGTCCTTGGCCGAGGCCTGGTCGGCCTTGAAGGCGCGGGCCTTGACGCCCCGGGCCTTCAACTCGGTGACGACCGCTTCCGCCTTTTCGGGAGAGGCAACGTAGCTGATGGCGACATCAGCACCTTCATCGGCGAGTGCGCGGGCAGAGGCCGCGCCGATACCGCGCGAGCCGCCGGTGACGAGGGCAACCTTGCCTGAGAGCTTCTTGGTCATTGGATTTCTCCAGTCCTGAATGTCTGATGACCCTTGGATAAGCCTCCGCCTGTGGTATATAAATAGAAACTGTTGAAACGTATTGTTTCCAAAAACATCCCGATCGGACCCGCCATGGCCAAACTTCCCGATTTCGAGGCACTCGCGATTTTCGCAAAAGTTATGGAATTACGGTCGTTTGCGGGGGCCGCGAGCGAGCTCGCGATGTCCAAGGCGACGGTGTCCAAAGCGGTCACGCGCCTCGAAGAGCGGCTCGGCGCCCGGCTGTTCAACCGCACCTCACGCCGGCTCGCGCTGACCGATGCTGGCCATAAGCTCGCCGAGCGTGCGACGCGCCTGCTGTCCGATGGCGAAGCCGCGGAGAACGAGGCGCTGGCGCAGTCGGTCGCGCCGCGGGGCCTGGTGCGGCTCGCCGTGCCCATGACATTCGGGATCAAGGCGGTGGCGCCGCTGCTGCCGGAGTTCTTCGAAACCTATCCCGAAGTCTCGGTAGACCTGCATCTGAGCGATGCGACCATCGATTTGATCGGCGAGGGCTTTGACATGGCTGTGCGGATCGCGCGGCTGCCGGATTCCTCGTTGATCGCGCGGCGCCTCTTCACCATGCCGCGTTTCACTGTGGCCGCGCCGTCCTATCTGAAGCGCGAGGGACGACCGACGCATCCGATGCATCTGGCCGCGCACAAATGCTTCAGCTACGCCTATCTCTCGACGCCGAACGTCTGGCACTACACCAATGCGGCCGGCGAGCAGGCCAGCGTGCGTCCGGGCGGACAGCTCCGTGCCAACAACGGCGACGCGGTGATGCCGGCGCTGATCGCCGGCCTCGGCATCGCCGACCTTCCAGAATTCATCGTCGGCGACGCCATCTCCTCCGGCGAGGTCGAAGTGATCCTGAAGGACTGGAAGCAGGTCGAAGGCGCCGTGCATCTGGTGACGCCACCCGGCGGCCCGCGCCCCGCACGCGTCGAGGCGCTCGGCGATTTTCTCGCAGCGAAACTGCCGGGTACGTGCAAACGGCGGGTGAAGAAGAGCGAGCGAACAGCGTAGGTGCCGTAGGGTGGGTAAAGCGAAGCGTGCCCACCAATTCACGCGAGGAATCGCAAGTGCCTCAGTACCGCCGAGCGCAAGGCAACATGTTCTTCTTCACCGTCGTGCTAGCTGATCGGTCAAGTACGCTACTCGTCGACCAGGTTGATCGCCTACGCCAGATTTACCGAACGGTCGTGCAACGCCGGCCGTTCGAGACCGTCGCGATTTGTATCTTGCCTGACCACCTCCATGCGATCTGGGCGTTGCCTTAGGATGACGCCGACTTTTCGTCGCGATGGAATCTGATCAAGGGTGGGTTTTCGCGGCGGCTGGAGGCCGGCGAGCGTTCAATCAGTAAGTCGAGGAAGCGCGAGAAGGGCATCTGGCAGCGCCGCTTCTGGGAGCACTCAATTCGCGACGATGCTGACTTGGAGCGGCACGTTGATTACATACACTTCAATCCCGTGAAGCATGGCCTCGTCACGCGTGTGCGCGATTGGTCGTTCAGCAGCTTCCACCGCTATGTTGATCAAGGCACCCTTCCCGTGGATTGGGGAGGGGATATGCGGGACGTTGCCGGGCAATTCGGCGAATGATGGTGGGCACGGCGCGCGAAGAGCGCGCCTTTGCCCACCCTACGGCACCTCGCCGCACAGCTATCGTAGGGTGGGCAAAGCGAAGCGTGCCCACCAATCTTCGACTACGATACCTTCACGCCGTCGATCGCGACCACGCGCAAGGCCGGCCGCAACGTCCCCTCCAGCTGTGTCTTCAATTCGTGCACGCGCGGATCGCTCGAGCGTGCCGCACACACCGCGTATTGATGCACGGATTGCGCCAATGCGCGTTGCGCTTCCGGCGTTCGTGTCACGTCAGGCTTTGAAAGCCGCAACACGATAGCGGCGAGATTCACCAGCATCTCGTCCAGCGCCACGTCAATGGTCTGAAGTCTATTCATCGCTCCACTCCCTGGGAGGCAACGGGAGGGTCCAGGGGACGTTCCTGACCGGGCGGAACATGGATAATGCTTCGTTAATCCCGCCGCGCGGCTTGTTCTTGCGGAGGGTCACGCTAGGCTGGCGACACAAAAAAACAGGGGGGAAGTCTGCCATGGATCGACGCGATGTCCTGCGCGCCGCTGCCGCATTGCCGTTGTTGCCTGCGTTGTCGAGCGCGGCTTTCGCGCAAGCCTATCCCACTCGCAACGTCACCATGATCGTGCCGTTTCCAGCCGGCGGCCAGGCGGATCTCGCGGCGCGCCCCGTCGCACAGGCGCTGGAGCGAATCCTCGGCAAAGCGGTCATCGTCGACAACCGCGCCGGCGGTGGCGGTGGATCCGTTGGCAACGCCGCGGCGGCGCGCGCCGAGCCTGACGGCTACACGCTGCTGATGACGCTGTCCTCGCTCGCGGTGCTGCCCGAGGCCGACCGGCTGTTCGACCGTCCGGTCGCCTACGAGCTCTCGCAGTTCATGCCGATCGCGCGGGTGCTGGCCGATCCCACGCTGCTCGCGGTACCGGCCTCGGCGCCGTGGAAGACCGCGCAGGATTTCGTCGAGGATGCCAGGAAGCGTCCCGGCCAGATCACCTATGGCTCGTCGGGGCCTTACGGCACGTTGCATGTGGCGATGGAGATGTTTGCGAGCAGCGCCGACATCAAGCTGCTCCATGTGCCGTTTCGCGGCGCCGGACCGGCACTCACCGCGCTGCTCGGCGGCACCGTGCAGGCGATCGCCGCCGCACCGGGAACGCTGAAGCCGCAAGTGGAGGACGGCAAGCTGCGCGTGCTCGGCAATTGCGGCGCCAAGCGCATCGCAAGCTTCCCCGATGTGCCGACCTTCCAGGAGCTCGGCTACAAGGACGTCGAGATGTACATCTGGGCCGGACTCTTTGCCCAGAATGCTCTTCCTGCCCCGATCGCGACTCGCCTGCGCGAGGCAATGGCGCAGGTGATGACGAGCCCCGACGTGCTCAAGGCCTTCGAAACGTCGGGCAGTCTCGTTGCCTATCAGGACGCGCCGGCGTTTGCCGAGTTCGTGGCGGTCGACAGCGCGCGGCTGATTGCGGCGGTGAAGAAGATCGGCAAGGTCGAATAGGTTCCTGGCCCGTTTTCACAATTTTTTGTTGGTCCAGAACCTCCCCGCGTCTCATTGATTCAGCAGAATTCGAGAGACTCGCGAAGGAATCGGACATGCGAACAGAGCGGATTGCGCTGGGTGTGGCGCTTGCGATCGGCGGCATCGCCGCGCAGGGCGTTGCATCCGCTGAAGAGTATCGCGGAACCATGGAGCAGCAGATGGCCTGCACGCCGGATGTATGGCGGCTGTGCAGCGACCAGATCCCTGATGTGAGCCGCATTACGGCCTGCTTGCGGCAGAATACGCCCCAGCTCTCCAGCGGTTGTCGCGCGGTGTTCCAGTCCAACAACCAGATGCCGCCGCAGCAGCAGGTTCCGGGCAATCGCGCCGCGCCGGCGCCACGATACAATGCTGCGCCGCCGCCTCCGGCGACCCAGCCCCGGCCTTACGACGAGGATGATTAGCGCGCTTCGGATCTGGTCTCGCAGACATCGACCCATTCCGCCGCGGTCAGCTCGGCCATCCGCTCCGGCGTGATCCGTACCGCGCTATGGGTCGAGCCGGCAGCCGGCACCACCACGTCGAACGCTTTCAGCGAGATGTCGCAATAGACCGGCAGCGGCGCCTTCAGTCCGAACGGGCAGACGCCGCCGACCTCGTGGCCGGTGACCTCCGCGACCTCTTCCAGCCCCAGCATCTTCGGCTTGCCGCCGAACGCCGCCTTCACCTTCTTGTTGTCCATGCGCGAGGTGCCGGCCGCGACGATCAGGATGACGCGTTCGCCGATCCGCAAGGACAGCGTCTTGGCGATCATTCCGGGCTCGACGCCGTAGGCCTCGGCGGCCAGCGGCACGGTCGCGGAGCTGATCGGGGATTCGATAACCGTGATGTCGGGGGCTTTTTCGGCGAAGAAATCGCGAACGGATTGAAGGCTCATTCAGGTCGGCTCATTCCAGACTTAAGGGCGGGCGGCGACGCCTAAGCAATCCTTGGCAGCTCAGAGAGCGCCCGGACACGATGATCCGGCGCAAAGCCGAGCTCGTCCATCTGGGTGCGGATCGCCTTGAACATCGTCAGCGGTGCCACGAGTTCGTTCTCGACGCAAGCCAGTGCCATCGCTTCGGGCCTCACCCGTTCGATCCAGGCAACGTTCAGTCCGAATGCTTTCGCGCCTGCGACATCCCAGGGATTGGAGGAGACGAACAGCACCTCGTCCGGCGCGGTGCCGAGCGCCTCGCCGATCAGCTCATAGGCCTCCGCGCTCGGCTTGAAGATCTTCTTCGCGTCGACGCTGATCGTGGCATCGAGCAGGGCGTCGAGACCGGAGTTGCGCACGAGCGCATTCAGCATGTCCGGACTGCCGTTGGAGAGGATGGCGAGTTTTCGCGGTTTCAGAGCCGTGAGCGCTGCCGTCGCATCCGGATAGAGATCGAGATGCAGGTACTTCTCGATCACGCGCTCGAATGCCTCGTTCTCGTAAGCGAGCCCGAGCACGCGCAACGTATAGGCGAGCGAGTCGCGCGTGATGGCTGCAAAGTCCTGGTAGCGCCGCATCAGCGAGCGCAGCCAGGTGTATTCGAGCTGCTTGATCCGCCAGATCTGCGTGATGATCTCACCGTAGCCGGGAAACGCATCCTCGGTGATCTCCGCGACCGATTGGATATCGTAAAGCGTTCCGTAGGCGTCGAAGACAACGGCTTTGAGACTCAATTCACCTGTCCCCCGGGATCGTTGCGGTCCACGGACTATACAAGGCGCAGCGAAATCGGTCCAAGAGGCAATCGCGACTTGGGCCTCTGGTTTCTAAAGCCTGATCACGACCTTGCCGAAATGTGAGCCGGTCCGCAGGTGCGCATATGCTTCGGGAACCTCGTCGAAGTCGTAGACCCGATCGACGATCGGGTGGATCGCATGCTCGGTCAGGAAGCGATTCATCGCGACAAAGTGTTCGGCCGATCCGACGGTGACACCGATGATGTCGGCATTCTCCCACTGCAGGCGTGCGAGGTCGGGCTTGGGACCGAACCCCGTCAAAACCCCAATCTGAACGATCTTGCCACCCGAAGCGACCGATCGCAGCGATCGGTCATAGGTGCCGGGACCGCCGAGTTCGAGGATATGACTGGCGCCGGCGCCATTCGTCGCCTTCATCAGGGCGACATCCCAGTCCGGCGTGTCGCGGTAGTTGATGAGGATCGAACCGCCCAGCGCCTTGGCGCGGGCGAGTTTTTCGTCCGAGGATGATATCACGATCGCGCGCGCGCCCAGCGCCGCTGCGAATTGAAGCCCGAACAGCGCGACGCCGCCTGTCCCCTGGACCAGCAGCGTGTCGCCTTTGCGCATCCCGCCGCGTGCGATGATGCCATGAAAAGCCGTGACGCCGGCGCAGGGCAGGGTCGCTGCCTCCACCGCGGACAGATGCGCCGGCACTGAGACCAGCGCGGTTGCCGGCAGCACGACATACTCGGCCAGCATTCCGTCCATCGTGTTGCCACCGAGGGATGACGGAATATAGCTGGACTTGAACGGCCCGGAGATCCAATCGCGGAAGAACGATGCAGCGACGCGGTCCCCGAGCCGCCATTGCGCGACGCCGGCGCCGATGGCGTCAACGACACCCGCACCGTCGGAGAGTGGAACGCGTCCGTTGAGCTCGCCTTGGCCTGCACGGTCGAGGACCAGGAGGTCGCGGTAATTCAGACTTGCCGCTTCGACCCGAATGCGGACCTCGCCATTGGCGGGTTCGGGTTTGCCGACGTCGACGCACGCAAGGCGGCCAGCACCAGCATGGCCATTCAAATGGTAGGCTTTCATCGTTGCTCCCTTCACAAGTGGCATTCACTTGGACGAGCGAAGTCTGTAAGGTCTGACAGCGCTGTGAGGGTCAAGAGGCTTCAGATGAAAATCGGCGAACTCTCCCGACGGACGGGGGTCAGCGTCCGAATGCTGCGCTACTACGAAGGCGAAGGACTGCTTGCGCCGCTGCGGACGAACTCCGGCTATCGCGACTATGGCACGGCCGAAGAGGAAACCGTACGGCGCATCAAGATGCTCGGCGGCGCGGGGATGACGCTCGAAACCATCAAGCGGTTGCTCCCCTGCGTAAGGAACAACGATCCGGCTTTCACGCCGTGCAACGAGCTGCGAAAAATACTCACTCAGCAGGTCGGCCTGATCGACGAACGTATCGAGACGCTCAGCGAAAGCCGGACAATCCTGGCCGGCTTCCTCGCAAGCGTGAACTGATCGCGCGCGACGCCGCCATCGGATTCACCGCGCCAAGGCCGCCATCCGCAACTTGGGCCGCAGCTGGGTGCTGGACCTGCGCGGCGCGAGCATCGGCCTTGAGTCTTAAGCCTTGAGGACCTGAGCATGAGGGCTTCGATAGCAGCGTCGAAGCCCTCAATGCGCTGACGAGTGCGCCCCTAGATCCCCAGCAGCTTCCTTGCGTTCGCCTTCAGCACCTTCGGCCGGATCTCATCGCGGATGTCGATCTTGGCGAAATCCGACAGCCAGCGGTCCGGCGTGATCACCGGCCAGTCCGAGCCGAACAGCATCTTGTCCTGCAGGATCGAGTTGATGTAGCGCACCAGGATCGGCGGGAAATATTTCGGCGACCAGCCCGAGAGGTCGATGTAGACGTTGGGCTTATGGGTCGCGACCGACAGTGCTTCCTCCTGCCAGGGGAAAGAGGGATGCGCGAGGATGATCTTGAGGTCGGGGAAATCGGCCGCGACGTCGTCCATGTACATCGGGTTGGAATATTTCAGCCGCATGCCCATGCCGCCGGGCATGCCCGAGCCGACGCCGGTCTGGCCGGTGTGGAACAGCGCGATCGCGCCGCCATTGTTGATCTCTTCATAGAGCGGATAGGCCATGCGGTCGTTGGCATAGAAGCCCTGCATGGTCGGGTGGAATTTGAAGCCGCGCACCCCGTATTCCTCGATCAGCTTGCGCGCCTCGCGCACCCCGAGCTTGCCCTTGTGCGGGTCGATCGAGACGAAGGGGATGAGGACGTCGAGATGGTCGGAGGCGATCTCCAGCATCTCCTCGTTCTTGTAGCGGCGGAAGCCGGTCTCGCGCTCGGCGTCGACCGGAAAGATCACCGCGGCGATGTTCTTGGATCGATAGTAGGCGGCGGTCTCCGGCACGGTCGGCGGATGCTTGTGCGGCGACTTGAAATAGTCCGCCATCTGCGCCTGAAAGTCGTCATAGCCGTCGTCGGGATGGGTGCCGCAGGGCTCCTCGGCGTGGGTGTGGATATCGATGGCGACGACGTCGTCGATATTGGGCAGCTTCAGCTTCGGCATGGGTTTCCTCCCGACGGGTTGTCGAATTGATTATATGATATAACGAATTTGGCAAGACATTGTGGGACAAGGCGTCGTGGGACAGGCGTCGCCCGAGATGCTGATTGGGCCGATCCGGCCGCTTCTACTTTGCATGGGGTTGTTTTCCTGAATTTGCTGGGTGGGATCGGGCCAGTTAACATTGACATCCGGTCCTCCCATGCCTTAAGAACCGCCCCGTCCCGGGCGGTCGGTCCGCCAGCGGGAAAATCTCATTTTGCCTCATTCGCGCGTGCCGAAACGGTAGTGCCGAACACGGCCTTTCGAACGTTCAGGATTCTGCCATGAAGGTCCGTAACTCGCTGAAATCGCTGCGCGGTCGCCATCGCGCCAACCGCCTGGTCCGCCGCAAGGGCCGGGTCTATGTGATCAACAAAGTGCAGCGCCGCTTCAAGGCACGTCAGGGCTGATTTCGCCCTGCCGGACGCTCGCGAGCGCCCCGCAAGACCACGGTCTCACACGAGTTTGACGCCGCCCCTGCTTTGCAAGGGCGGCTTTGCGCGTTTAGACTTCGGCCATGGCAGTGAGATTCTTCGTCGCGCGCACCCTGTGTCTGGCTCTTGTGCTGGGAGCCGCCGGACTCGCTCCGGCGCTGGCGCAGCAGATTGATCCACCGACCCCACCCGGCAAGCAGAAGAAACTTCCGGAAGCGCCGGCCAAGCTGCCCAAGGTCGACCGCACCAAGAATCTCGATTTCCTGTTCGGCGCGCTGAAAGCTGCGCCCGACGAGGCCAGCGCCAAGCACGTCGAGGCGCGGATCTGGGCGATCTGGATCCAGACCCCGAGCGACACCGCGGCGCTGCTGATGGCGCGGGCCAAGACCGCGGTCGACGCAAAGAAGATCGAGGTCGCGATCAAGCTGCTGGATTCGGTCGTCAAGCTCAGGCCCGACTATATCGAGGCCTGGAATCGTCGCGCGACGCTCTACTACATGCAGAACGATTATGGCCGTTCGCTCGCCGACATTCGCGAGGTGTTGATCCGTGAGCCCCGCCATTTCGGCGCGCTCGCAGGCCTCGGCATGATCATGCAGGAGGTCGGCGACGAAAAGCGCGCACTCGAGGCCTACCGCAAGGCGCTCGCCGTCAATCCGCACCTCGAGAAGATCCCCGATCAGGTCAAGGCGCTGACCGAGAAGGTCGAAGGCCGCGATATTTAGCGGACAAGTCGATCATTGCTCGAGCGAATGCAACGCAGGCGGATTAACCACGATGACACGCGCTGCGTCACGAGGGGTGTGGGTGGCACCGCCGCAGGCCTACCTTCATGGCGGGAGCACAGCCATGAAGCGTTTGATCTTTGCAGGTACATTGCTGTTGGCGTCGGGCACGGCGAGCCTCGCCGACGGACTGTTCTGGGTGGTCGGCAATCGCGCCACCGGAAAATGCAACATCGTGACCAGCAATCCCGTGATCATCGGCGACGTCTGGTTCGGTGACGGTCCTTACAAATCGAAGGCCGACGCCAAGCTTGCCCGTTCGACCATCCGCGCCTGTCCCGCACCCACGCCTGACGAGGAAAAGGACGAGGACAGCACGAACTAGGTCGACAGCGACCTAGTGCAAAACGCTGCCCTCGCGCTCGGCGAGGCCGCGATCGACTGCTGCGGCGTAGGCCTTTGCAAGCTCCGTCTCGAGGTGCTCGTTGATCAGCAGCAGCGCGCGCACAGCACCGCGCAGGTCGCCGTGGCAGCTTGCCACGATCTCGTCGATCGCAGTATCTTTGGATCTCAGGCTCATCGAAATTCTCCGGTTCAAATCAGGATAAATCCTGCCGGTCTTTCCCGCATCCCCGAGGGTTGCGAGCAGGATCGGCGCTCACCTGCGTCTAAATGGCGGAACCGACCGTGGCGATTATATGGACGCCGCGATGACGACTGCATGAAGCTGTTTCGAGGCTTGCGTGCTGCGGGGAGTAGCATTGATTTCGTTGCGTTTTTACCGCTTGAATTATGCACATATCCACAGCCCCGGTATTTCAAGTGGAGCGCGGGGGCTCCCCGGGCGAAACTGCCGCCCGCAAGCCACGTAACTGCCCTGTGCCCTGGATCGCCCGGATTCCATCCATGATCGTGATGTCAGTCGTGACCGCGCTGGTTGTGCTGGCGCTGGTCACGCAGGCCGGCGTCCTCGCCGTGCAACGCGCCTTTCCACCGCAAGGCCGGATGATCGAGGTCGATGGCGCCGTGCTTCACCTCGTCGATATCGGCCCGCGCGATTCGGGCCTGCCGATCGTGATGCTGCACGGCGCGAGCTCCAACCTCGAGGCGATGCGGCGGCCGCTCGGCGATCTCCTCGCCAGGGATCATCGCGTCATCCTGATCGACCGTCCCGGTCATGGCTGGAGCACGCGGGCGCGGCGGCAGGATTCGACCCCGGAGGTGCAGGCGCGGATGATCGATGAGGCGCTCGGCAAACTCGGGATCGATCGCGCGGTCTTCGTGGTGCATTCCTGGAGCGGCGCGCTTGGCGCGCGGCTGGCGCTCGATCATCCTGGCCGCGTCGCGGGCCTTGTGATGCTCGCGCCCGTCACCCATCCCTGGCGCGGCGGCGTCGGCCGCTACAACGAGATCATAGCAACGCCCGTGATCGGCCCGCTGCTCGCCTACACCATAACCCTGCCGCTGGGCTATTTCCTGAGCGAGCCCGGCGCGCGCAACGTCTTCCTGCCGCAAATGATGCCGGATGGTTTCGTGCGGGACTCCGCGACGCCGCTGCTGCTGCGCCCGCGCGAGTTCATCGCCAATGCCTATGATCTGGTGACGCTGAAGGAAGCGGTCGCCGTGCAGGTCGTCCGCTACGGCGAGATATCGGCGCCAGTCACGATCATCGCCGGCGAACCCGACAAGACGGTGAAGACCGACATTCACGCGCGCCCGTTCGCTGCCACCGTGCAGAATGCCAAGCTGATCGTGCTGCCTGATCTCGGCCACATGGTGCAGAACGCGGTGCCCGATCTCGTCAAGACGGAGATCGAGACGATGATCGGAAACATCGTCCCGGCGCAGGCGGCCGCCGATTAGCGGCCGCCGCTTACGCGCTTACTGCTTGATCTTGCCGTCCTTGTCGAACTGCGACACATAGGCCCAGAGATTGTTGATCTCGTTCTCGTTCTTGATGCCGGCGAACGCCATCTTGGTGCCGGGGATCTTGGCCTTCGGGTCCTTGATGTATTCCTTGAACAGCGCCTCGTTCCAGGTGATGCCGGAATTCTTGTTGGCGTCGGAATAATTGTAGTCCGGCGCGGTGCCGGACTTGCGGCCGTCGAGGCCGTTGAGCTCGGGGCCGACCTTGTTCTTGGCGCCTTCGCCGATCGCGTGACAGGCCAGGCATTTGTTGAACGACGACTTGCCGGCCGCGACGTCCTGCGCCATCGCGGCGGGTGCGGTGGCAATCGCGGTGAGGATGGTCAATGCGCCAAAAATCAGTTTTGTCATCGGGTGCTCTTCGTCTCTTCCCTGGGGTCTGGTCAGTTGCATGCCTGATCGGCAATGGTCGGACCTGCCGGTTTTGGCAGGCCTGTCCGGATTGGACAAGCCGCCAAACCATGGCAGGTTTCACGATTTCCTACTTGTCCCAGAGCGAACTCGCGCAAGATCGTCGATCCGACTTTCGGATGGCCTACCCAAACCACCGCGGACGTGGTTGATTTGCCGCGACAATTCGATCGTGCGGCCTCAGCCGGAAGGATACGCCATGAAGGAAATGTTATGGCCATCATGATGCCTGCGAGCGACCAGGCCGTGCTCGCGCGCCGCGCCGAGATCGTGGCTGCATTGCGCGCAATCGTCCCAGGCGAAGGCGTGATCGATACGCCTGCCGAGATGCGGGCCTATGAATCCGACGGATTGACGGCCTATCGGCAGCCGCCGATGGTCGTGGTGCTGCCCGACACGACCGAGCAGGTTTCGCTCGTCCTGAAATATTGTGCCGGACAAGGCATCAAGGTGGTGCCGCGCGGCTCGGGCACCTCGCTCTCCGGCGGCGCGCTGCCGCTGGAAGACGGCGTGCTCCTGGGCCTCGGCAAGTTCAAGCGCATCCGCGAGATCGATTTCGACAACCGCGCCGTCGTCACCGAACCCGGCGTCACCAACCTCGCGATCAGCCAGGCCGTCGCCCATGCCGGGTTCTACTACGCGCCGGATCCGTCCTCGCAGATCGCCTGCTCGATCGGCGGCAATGTTGCGGAGAATTCCGGCGGCGTGCACTGCCTGAAATACGGCATGACCACCAACAACGTGCTCGGCTGCGAGATCGTGCTGATGAGCGGCGAGATCCTGCGCATCGGCGGCAAATCGGCGGAGAACTCCGGCTACGACCTCATGGGCGTCATCACCGGCTCGGAAGGCCTGCTCGGTGTCATCACCGAGATCACGGTGCGCATCCTGCAAAAGCCGGAGACGGCGCGTGCGCTGATGGTCGGATTCGCGCAAGTCGAGGCGGCCGGCGAATGCGTGGCGCGCATCATCGGCGCCGGCATCATTCCAGGCGGCATGGAGATGATGGACAAGCCTGCGATCCACGCCGCGGAAGCCTTCGTCCATGCCGGCTATCCGCTCGATGTCGAGGCCCTCCTCATCATCGAGCTCGACGGTCCCAAGATCGAGGTCGATGAGCTGATCACGCGGGTCGAGACGATTGCGAACGCTTGCGGCTCGACCACCTGCCAGATCTCGACCTCGGAGGCCGAGCGCAATCTGTTTTGGGCCGGCCGGAAAGCCGCGTTCCCCGCCGTCGGCCGCATCTCGCCGGACTATCTCTGCATGGACGGCACCATCCCACGCGGTGCGCTGCCGAAGGCGCTGGCGCGCATCCGCGAGCTATCCGAAAAATACCAGCTCGGTTGCGCCAACGTGTTCCATGCCGGCGACGGCAATCTGCATCCGCTGATCCTCTATGACGCCAACAAGCCCGGCGAGATCGAGCGCGCCGAAGCCTTCGGCGCCGACATCTTGCGCGCCTGCGTCGAGTTCGGCGGCGTGCTCACCGGCGAGCACGGCGTCGGCATCGAGAAGCGCGATCTGATGCCGGAGATGTTCAGCGAGATCGACCTCAACCAGCAGCAGCGCCTGAAATGCGCCTTCGACGCGCAGGGCCTGCTCAATCCCGGAAAGGTGTTTCCGACCCTGCACCGCTGCGCCGAGCTCGGTCGCATGCACGTCCATGCCGGCAAGCTGGCGTTTCCCGACATTCCGCGGTTCTAGAGCCGCCTCGCTGCAACGCGCCAAATTTGATTTTCGCTGCAAACTTCGGTACCCGCTACAGGCGTGGATACGCTCAAGGTACGAGACGCCAAAGACGTCGAAGAGGTGGTGCGCGCGGCGATTGCCAATGAGCAGCCGCTCGAGATCATCGGCCATGGCTCCAAGCGTGCCATCGGTCATGCGATGGCGACCAACGCCGTGCTCGACGTCTCCGCGCTGAATGCCATCACCGCCTATGAGCCCAACGAACTCATTGTCACGCTCCAGGCCGGGGCGCCGCTGGCCGACGTGCTGTCGCTGATCGATGCCAAGAACCAGCAATTCGCCTTCGAGCCGATGAACACCGCGCCGCTGCTCGGCACGCCCGCGCTCGGCACCATCGGCGGCATGATCGCGGCTGGCCTGGCCGGTCCGCGCCGGATCAAGGCGGGCGGGGCGCGCGACCATCTGCTTGGGGCGCATGCTGTCTCCGGTTTCGGCGACAGCTTCAAGACCGGCGGCAAGGTGGTGAAGAACGTCACGGGCTACGACCTCTGTAAGCTTCTCGCGGGTTCCTGGGGCACGCTGTCGATCATGACCGAGGTCACGCTGAAGGTGATGCCGAAGCCGGAGGCGGAGCGGACGCTGTTGCTGCGCGGGCTCGACGATGCCGCCGCGAACAAGGCGATGACGGCGGCGCTCGGCTCGCCCTTCGACGTCTCCGGGGCCGCGCATCTGCCGACATCGGCGTTCCGGACCAAGATCGAAGGTCTCGGCGATATCGCAGGCCAAAGCGAGGCGCTGACCGTGCTGCGGCTCGAGGGCATTACCGCCTCGGCCGCTCACCGTGCCGGCTCGCTGCGCGAATTGCTGGCGCCGTTCGGAACCGCAACTCTCGTCGAGGACACGGTGTCAGCGGCGCTGTGGACCACGATCCGCGACGTCCTGCCGTTCGCGGCTGACGGCGCGCTGGGGGCGTGGCCAGTCTGGCGGATCGTCTGTCCGCCGGCGTCGGGCGCGGCGCTCGGGACGCTGCTGGCGCGCGAGACCGGCGGCGAATTGATCTACGATTGGGGTGGTGGACTGATCTGGGCGGCGTTGCCACCGAAGCCGGACGCGCATGCCGCGGCCGTGCGCGAACGTGCAAATGCGGCCGGCGGGCACGCTACGCTGATCCGGGCGGCCGAGGACATCAGGCGCACGATCGATGTATTCCACCCCCAATGCCCTGGCCTTGCCGCCTTGAGCGAGCGGGTCCGCGCCAGCTTCGATCCGAAGACCATCCTCAACCGGGGCCGGCTGTCGCGGGGCGTTGCGGCATGAAGACCGAATTCTCACTCGCGCAGCTCGCCGATCCCGACATCGCGGAAGCCGACAAGATCCTGCGCGCCTGCGTCCATTGCGGCTTCTGCACCGCAACCTGCCCGACCTATGTGCTGCTTGGCGACGAGCTCGATAGCCCGCGCGGCCGCATCTATCTGATCAAGGAGATGCTGGAGAAGGACCAGACGCCGACCGCCGAAGTGGTCAAACATGTCGACCGCTGCCTGTCGTGCTTGGCTTGCATGACGACCTGCCCCTCGGGGGTGAATTACATGCATCTGGTCGATCAGGCCCGGGTCAGGATCGAGCAGCGTTACGAGCGGCCGCTGGCCGAGCGGCTGCTGCGCCGGGTGCTGGCCTTCGTCCTGCCGGACCCGCAGCGTTTCCGCGCCAGCATGGTGCTGGCGCGGCTGGCCCGCCCGCTGGCCGCGTTCCTGCCGCCGCCCCGGCGGCGGCAGGGTGTTCGCGGCTCTCGGCAAGAAGCGCGGCCGGGTCGCGCTGCTCCAGGGCTGTGCCCAGCAGGTGCTGGCGCCGCGCATCAACCAGGCTGCCATCAGTCTCCTCACGCGCCACGGCATCGAGGTCGTCCTGGTCAGGGACGAGCAGTGCTGCGGCGCGCTGACCCATCACCTCGGCAACGACCAGGACGCATTGGCGCGGGCTCGCGCCAATGTCGCGGCGTGGCGCGCGGAAGCGGCCGGCGAGGGGCTCGACGCCATCCTGGTGACCGCGTCCGGCTGCGGCACCGTGATCAAGGACTACGGCTACCTTCTGCGCGAGGACGCTGCGCTTGCCGCCGATGCGGCGAAGGTCTCTGCGCTCGCCAAGGACATCACTGAATATGTCGCCGGCCTTGGACTCGCGGCCACGGCGCGACAGGACAACATCGTCGTCGCCTATCACTCGGCGTGTTCGTTGCAGCACGGGCAGAAAATCACGGGCCTTCCGAAAGAATTGCTTTCCAATAACGGATTCGTGGTGAAAGATGTGCCCGAGAGCCATTTGTGTTGCGGTTCGGCGGGGACTTACAACATTCTCCAGCCCGAGCTTGCGGGCCGGTTGCGTGATCGCAAGGTCGCCAACATCGCGAGCGTCAAGCCGGACATGATTGCCACAGGCAATATCGGCTGCATGGTGCAGATTGCCAGTGGCACGTCAGTTCCGGTCGTACACACGATTGAGCTTCTCGATTGGGCTACGGGCGGGTCGCGGCCGGCATTGAACGCGCAAGACTGAGCTTTCGAAGACCGAGCTTTCGAGGGCTGAGCTTTCGTCCGGAGGTGACGGCTGAAGACACCCGATCGACCATTGTTCGGCGGCAACAGGAGGACCACGATGGCGAAAGCGAAGAAGAAAAAAAGCAAGAAGGCCAAAAAGGCCAAGAAGGCAGTAGCGGCGAAGAAGACCGCAAAGAAGGCAGCCAAGAAGTCTGCGAAGAAGTCTGCCAAGAAGGCTACAAAGAAATCTGCGAAGAAGGCCGCGCCGAAGAAGGCGGCCAAGAAGGCCGCTAAGCAGGCTGCGCCCAAAAAGGCCGCCAAGAAGGCTGCGAAGAAAGCGGCGCCGAAGAAGGCGAAGGCAGCTCCCGCGCCGAAGCCGTCAACGCCGGCAGCTCCGGCTCCTGAGCCCGCCGCCGAGACAAGCTGGGCGATGCCTTCGTCTTCTGCGGACTCGACGCCGGCCGAAGGACAAGGTTAGGCCCAAGGTTCAGGCCCAAGGTTAGGCCAAAGGGCTGGGTCCAATCCGACGACCATGATCGACAACAGGAAGGCCGCAGCGGTGATGCTGCGGCCCTTTTTGCATCGGCGAGACGGGCCGCGAGGGATGGTCTTGTCCGGAAGCAGCCTGATTCGTGGCGCGGGCAGCACGGTACCGCAGGACCCGTACTAACCCGGGCCTCCCAGTGCACTTTGGATTGCAAATAATGTGTTCGAGAAGACACACAGGCTGACAACCTGCCGTGGAATCGTCAGAACGCCCAAAAAGTCGGCAGATGCCCGCGTTTTTTGCTTCTCGGTTTGCGCCACTCCATCCAGATTGCCGCAGTTACGAAATTTGCAATCAGGTCGTGCGTTCCGGGGGCTTCCGGGATCCGGCTGGGGTCATAGAACTGGTGATGGGGATCGAAATGAAAAAAGTGGCTTTGTTGGCAACGGCGCTGGCAATGGTGACGGGCTCGGCTTTCGCGGCAGACATGGCGGTGAAGGCTAAGAAGGCCCCGGTGGTTGCGTTCGATCCCTGGGATATCGCCTTCGGCGGCGCCATCATGAGCGACTACATCTTCCGCGGCGTCACGCAGTCGAACCACAAAGCGTCGGTCGCGGCCTATTTCGAGCCGCGCTACAACGTCAACAAGGACCTCCAGCTCTACGTCGGCGTGTCCGCCGAGAGCATCTCCTTCGCCAATCGCGCCGCTGCTGAAGTCGACATCTACGGCGGTATCCGCCCGACCTTCGGCGCCTTCGCGTTCGACATCGGTGTCTGGGGCTACCTGTATCCGGGCGGCAGCTGCGCCGACAACGTGCTCACCGGCGGCATTCCCGGCGGCAACGTCTGCGGCGTCAGCACGACCACGATCTTCCTCGCCGACGGCAACGTCATGAAGAAGGACGTCAGCTTCGTCGAAGTCTACGGCAAGGTGAACTACACCATCAACGACAGCTTCACGGTCGGCGCGACCGAGTACTACTCGCCGAACTTCCTGAACTCGGGTGCTTGGGGCAACTACGCTTCGTTGACCGCCAAATACACGGCGCCCAGCACGGCCTTCGGTCCCTCCGGCATGGGCATGTACGTGTCGGGTGAATTCGGCCGGCAGTGGTTCGGAACTTCGGACGCCTTCTACGGCACCGGCGTCGGCACCGTTTTCGCCAACGGTATCCCCTACAAGGACTACAACACCTGGAACATCGGCATCGGCTTCACCTACAAGGTGTTCACGCTGGATCTGCGTTACTCCGACACCGACCTGAACAAGGGTGATTGCAACGCCTTCACCAGCGCCTTCAACGCCACCGGCACCACCAACGTCACCGCGATCAATCCGGGCGGCGCTGGATCCAACTGGTGCGGCGCGGCCGGCATTGCCAAGCTGTCGTTCGACCTGACGGCGATGAGCAACCTGAAGTAAGCTTCTTCCCGAAGCGACTTGATGAGGGCGGCAGGGCAACCTGCCGCCCTTTTGCTTTGGGACTTTTGGGGCGCAGGCTGAGGGCCTGCATGGTTCGAGACGTCCGCCTTCCGGCGGGCTCCTCACCATGAGGGGGCACGGTTTTCACCGCGAGGACAGACCTCATCCTGAGGGCCCGCCAAGGGCGGGCGTCTCGAAGCATGGCCGCAACGAAGGGCGATAGCCTCAGGGCTTGGTCGAGCCGTCTCAGCGCGCCGCGCTCGGCTCCTTCTCGACCGGCACACCACCGTCACCGAGGACGTGGATCGCGCCGTGCTTCACCATCGTCACCTTGCGGGTATGGAAGGCTTCCAGCGTCGAGCGGTGGCCGATCGAGACGAGGGTGGCCTGTGGCAGCTTCTCCGCCAGCAGCCGGTACAGGCGGGCCTCGGACGGCTCGTCCAGCGAGGCCGTGGCCTCGTCCAGAAACAGATAGTCCGGCGCATGCAGGAGCGCGCGGGCGAGCCCGAGCCGCTGCTGCTCGCCGAGCGACAGCATCCGGTTCCAATGACCGTCCTCCTCAAGACGCTCGGCCAGGTCAGGCAATCCGACCGCGATCAGCGCATCCCTGACGCGTGAGGTTTCGAACGCGCCCGGCGCGGCCGGATAGACCACCGCGTCGCGCAGCACGCCGACCGGGAAATAGGGGCGCTGGGGCAGCATCATCAGCTTCGCCTTTTCCGGGACGAAGATGGTGCCGGTGCCGAACGGCCAGATGCCGGCGATGGCCCGGAACAGCGTCGACTTGCCGGAGCCGGACGGTCCGGTCACCAGCACGCGCTCCGGCGTCTGGACGGAGAAGGCGTCGGCGGCGACCAGCGGCGTGCCGCTCGGCAGGTTCACGCAGAGCTGTTCGAGGGCGATATTGCGATTGCCGCCGGCGGCCTTGAGGGCAATCGCAGGCTCGTGCGGCGGCAGGTGCGCGGCCGCATCGACCGACATCTCGAAGCCGTCGAGGCGGGCGACGATCGAGCGCCATTCCGCCAGCGATCGGTACGCCGTGACGAAGAACGACAATGCGCCCTGTACGCTCGAGAAGGCGGAAGCGGTTTGCATCATGTCGCCAAGCTGGATCTTCTTGGCGAAGAAGGCCGGCGCCACCAGCACGTAGGGAAAGATCACGGCGGCCTGCTGATAGCTCGCGGTGAACGCGGTGAGGCGCTTGGTACGGCTCATAATGGCGTACCAATTGCCGATCACGAAGCCGAAGCGATCCAGCAGGCGGCCGCGCTCGGCGCCTTCGCCCTTGAGCAGCGCGATCTGCTCGGAATTCTCGCGGACGCGGACGAGGTTGAAGCGGAAGTCGGCCTCGAAGCGCTGCTGCTCGAAATTGAGATTGACCAGCGGGGCACCGATCCAGTGCGTCAGCGCCGTGCCGAAGATCGCGTAGACCAACGCGCCCCAGCAGAGATATCCGGGGATCATGAGGTCGGCGCCGAACAGGTGCAACGGCGCGGCGTTGGAAAGCCCCCAGAGGATGATCACGAAGGAGAACAGCGTCACGATCGACGAGAGCAGGCCGAGCCCGATGGTCAGGGTCTGCTCGACGAAGTTCTTGACGTCCTCGGTGATGCGCTGGTCCGGGTTGTCGGCCGCATCGCCCTTGAGCTGCATGCGGTAGTGGGTGGCGCCTTGCAGCCATTCGCCCAGATAGTGCCGGGTCAGCCATTGCCGCCAGCGGATCTGCAGCCACTGGTTCAGATACAGCTTGTAGACCGCCAGCGCGATGAAGGCGGAGGCGAGGCCGATGAAGATCCAGATCTCCCTGACGAAGCTATCCCAGTCGCTTGCCTGCAGCGAGCTGTAGAACCGGTTCTGCCATTGGTTGACCAGGACGTCGATCGCGACCAGCGCCAGCTCCATCGCGATGACCGCGGCGAGCAGACCGCGGCCGGCCCATTTGTCCTCCGATCGGAAATACGGGGCGGCGATTCGCCAGACGATCGCGAGCGTGGCGCTGATGTTCTTCACAGAGCTCTGTCTCCTGAGGGGATGTGCACAACTGCCCGGGCCAAAGACCTGGGACGACGGCGGAAATCGGCGCGCTTAGACTAAAGTCGCGAGTCCTGCAATTTGCGTTGGCTTGTCGCAGCTTGCAACCCTAGCATGGGGCTCATCGGCGCGGGGTGGGGGCCTCCGGGATTTCGCGAGCTTGTGAGCGGACGGGAACCGCTGCATTCGCGAGGAATTCGCGTCCGGCTCGGGGGTTATCGCTTCAGCGTCAAGCAGGATCGGCTGTCCACGCGGGCCGCCTGCAGCACACATGCGTGGGGGAGGAAGATCATGTGGAATCAAGTTTATGACCCGTTGCACAGCCCCGTGCTGTCGACGATCGCGGCGGCAGTCCCTGTCGTCACATTGCTGGTCCTGATCGCGAGCGGCCGCGTCCAGGCTCATATCGCGGCGGTCATCGCCGTGATCGTGGCCAATTTGATCACGATCTTCGTCTTCACCATGCCGGCGAACATGTCGATCCGCGCCTCGGTGCTGGGCATCGTGACAGGCTTTTTCCCGATCGGCTGGATCGTTCTCAACGTCATCTTCCTCTACCAGGTGACGGTGAGCACCGGACGCTTCGAATTGCTCAAGCGCGCGGTCGGCGGCGTCACCGAGGACCGGCGGCTGCAATTGCTGCTGATCGCGTTCTCGTTCGGCGCGTTCTTCGAGGGTGCCTCGGGCTTCGGCACGCCGGTCGCGATCACGGGCGCCGTCCTGATCGGCCTCGGCTTCTCGCCGCTTGCAGCAAGCGGCCTGTCGCTGATCGCCAACACCGCGCCGGTCGCCTATGGCGCGCTGGGCACACCGATCCAGGGCCTGGCCTCGGTCACCGGGCTTGATCCTTACATCCTCGGCGCGATGGTCGGCCGGCAATTGCCGTTCTTCTCGCTGATCGTGCCGTTCTGGGTGGTGTGGGCGTTCGCGGGCTGGAAGGGCATGAAGGATGTCTGGCCGGCGATCCTGGTCACCGGCGTGTCGTTCGCGGTCCCGCAATTCTTAATCTCGAACTTCATCAATCCCTGGATCGTCGACATCGGCGCATCGCTGATCTCGATGGGCGCGCTGATCCTGTTCCTGAAGGTCTGGCAGCCGAGGCAGCTCTGGCTGTCCCCCGCGCTGCGCGGCCGCGATGAATCGGCCGCCACCATGGCTGCGGCAAAACCGATGGACAAGACGCCGCTGACGCAGAGCGAGCTGTTCAGCGCGCTGCTGCCGTGGATCATCGTCTGTATCGTGATGCTGATCTGGGGCAATGGTGGATTCAAGACCTGGGCGAATTCGATCTTCACCTGGAACTATCCCGTTCCCGAGCTGCATCAGATGATCAACAAGATGCCGCCGGTCGCGCCAGGGCCGACGAAAGAGAGCGCGGTGTTCGGCTTCACCTATCTCTCTTTCACCGGCACGGGCATGCTGATTGCGGCGATCATCTCAGGCTTCCTGATGGGCGTCGGTCCTGGCCGGCTCTTGACGGAATACGGGCGTACCATCCGGCTGTGCGCGATCTCGCTGATCACGATCTCGGCGATGCTCGCGATCGGTACGCTGACGCGGCTCTCCGGCGTCGACGCGACGCTCGGCCTCGCCTTCGCCGCAACCGGCGTGCTCTATCCCTTCTTCGGCACGCTGCTCGGCTGGTTGGGCGTGGCCCTGACGGGATCGGACACTGCCTCCAACGTGCTGTTCGGCAACCTGCAGAAGATCACCTCGGAGCAACTCGGCCTGTCGCCGATCCTGATGGCTGCGGCGAACTCGTCCGGCGGCGTAATGGGCAAGATGATCGACGCGCAGTCGATCGTGGTCGCCTCGACCGCGACCAACTGGTACGGCCATGAGGGCACGATCCTGCGCTTCGTGTTCTGGCACTCGATCGTGCTGGCCTCGTTGGTCGGCGTGTTCGTGACGTTGCAGGCCTATGTCTGGCCCTTCACGGCGATGGTGCTGAAGTAGCAGGCCACGCCGGCTTCAAGCCAAATCCCCGCGAGGTTGGTCCTCGCGGGGATTTTTGCGTCGTGCATGGGCGAACCTTCTCAACGGCGCCGCCGTCTTATAGAAGGTGCCGCAAATCAGGTCGGTCGAGAGGTCTCATGGTTTCGTTCAGGCAGACGGTGTGCGCGGCGGTTGCAATGCTGGCGATGTCCACGCTCGCGCGTGCGGAGGACGGTTTTCCGTTCGGCACCGAGATGACGCTGGAGGCGCTGCCGCAGCCGGGCTCGAAGCGGATTCCAAACATCGAGATCAGCGACAATGGCGAGGTCGTGCTGGAGCTCTGGTGCAAGGGTGGCCAGGGCCAGTTCTCGGTCGCCGGCAACACCGTGATCTTCGTGCCCGGCCAGATCCAGGACCGCTCCTGCCCGCCGGCGCGGGCCCAGGCCGACGACGATCTCGTTGCAGCGCTGGGCAGCGTCGAGACTTGGAAGCGCCAGGGCGACGTGCTCACGCTCGTCGGCCCCAAGCCGCTGCGCTTCCGCGTCAACGGGAATTAGATCTCTCGCGTCCCGGACGCGCTGCAGCGTGCAACGCTGCTGCGCAGAGCCGGGACCCAGTTATCTATCGTCGATCTCGTGCGCGGCTTCTGGGCCCCGGCTCAGCAGCGCATCACTGACGTGCCGCACTGCGTCCGGGGCACGATAGTTCAGCGGGCTACTTCCACACCGACTTGTCGGCGTCCCAGCGCTGGCCTTTCAGCTCCTTGGCGAGCGCCTCGACCGAACCGTTGTCGTCGGGCTGATCGCCTTCCTCGTCGGCGGTCGCTTCGTCCGAGAGATTGAGCTTGGCACCGCTGCTCTCGTCGGTGGTCGTGGTCACGGGATTCCCGACCCAGAGCATGAGCTTGTCGGTCGTGCCGGGCTTGTCGGGCGAGACGAGGCCCGCGACCTCGATCGTGTCGGTGAGCTCGAGCGCCGGAAAATCCTGGTTCGGCCGCTTGAACACCAGCTTGAGCTTGCCGGTCGCCGGGTTGAAGCCTTGTGAGACCGGCTTTGCCGCCAGCGTCCTGCTCAGCACGCCGGCCACCGCGGCCGCGAGCTTGTCGCGGTTGATCTTGTCGCCCTCGCGCCAATCGGCGGCGGCAATGCGGATGGTGCGGTCCATCTCGGTCATGCCCGCGGTCCAGCCCGCGGCGGTGACGCCGGGCGTCGCCTTGAATTTTGCCAGCAGCGCGCTGGCGCGCTCCGGATCGACCGACATGTTGATGGTCTGCTCGCCCGCGCGCAGCGCGTCGCACCCGACGGTGAGGCTCGCCAGCGTCACCTCGACGTCCTGGCCCTTCAGGCTCTTGAGGAACTCGGTCGCGGCATCCAGCTTGACCTTGACCGCGATCGCTTCCGGCGAGACGTCGGTGAAATCCTTCGGCTGCGGCGTGATGCCGTCGTCGGAGGTCTGGTTGTCGAGGAATTCCTTCTCGCTGAGATCGGAATTGTCGGGCGAGGTGACCTCGGTCACGGCCTGGCCAATGCTGATCTGGCCGCGGAATTCGAAGGTGTCTCCGGCCTGTTTGCGCAGCAGTTTGACGGTGACCGGCGCTTTCGCGCCGAGGCTCTGCGTCGTACCCGTCAGGTTCTGGCCGGCGACCTGGAGATTGACGACGAAGCGGTCCTTGCGGTCGGAATTCTTCGCGACGGGATAACAGACGTCGAGCACGGCTGCGGTGACGGTCTTGCCCTGGCGTGTCTCCTTCAGGATCACGTCGGCATTGCCGTCCATCAGCCCGTCGATCGAGGTGAAATAGCGCGTCTCGACGCCGCCGGGCGCCGTGGCCTTCGGCGACAGCTTCATCTGGGCGGATGCGACCTCAGGCGAAACTGCAAGCAGAGCCGCCAGAACGGCCGTGGAGCAAAACACAAGCGCGCGCATCGAGGAAATCCCTGAGGCAATGGGGCATGATCCGGAAAAATGTGGAGCGGTTTTCCGATCAGATCATGCCCAAACAATTCGAATCGGGCGTCACCGTAGTGGGTTTTGGCCGCCGGTTGAATTGGAAAGCACGGGGCACGATTGCCAAAAAAGAAGGCCGCCCGGAGGCGGCCTTCGCAACACTGCAATGGAACGGGCGGGCCTTAGAAGCCGCCCATGCCGCCGCCGGCCGGCATGCCGGGCGCGGCGTCCTTCTTCGGCGACTCGGCGACCATGGCCTCGGTGGTCACCAGCAGGCCGGCGATCGAGGCGGCGTCCTGGAGCGCGGTGCGCACCACCTTGGCGGGGTCGATGATGCCCTTCTCGACCATGTCGACATACTCCTCGGTCTGGGCGTCGAAGCCGAAGGTCTCGGACTTGTTCTCCAGGATCTTGCCGACGACGATCGAGCCTTCCACGCCCGCGTTCTCGGAGATCTGGCGGATCGGGGCTTCCAGCGCCTTCAGCACGATGTTGATGCCGGCCTGGACGTCGGCATTGGCATTGGTCAGACGGCCGACCGCCTTCTTGGCGCGGAGCAGCGCGACGCCGCCGCCGGGGACGATGCCTTCCTGCACCGCGGCGCGGGTGGCGTTGAGCGCATCCTCGACGCGGTCCTTCTTCTCCTTGACCTCGATCTCGGTGGCGCCGCCGACGCGGATCACCGCGACGCCGCCTGCGAGCTTGGCGAGACGCTCCTGGAGCTTCTCACGGTCGTAATCCGAGGTGGTCTCCTCGATCTGGGCCTTGATCTGGCCGACGCGGGCCTCGATTTCCGGCTTCTTACCGGCGCCCTTGACGATCGTGGTGTTCTCCTTGTCGATCACCACCTTGCCCGCGCGCCCAAGCATCTTCACCGTAACGTTCTCGAGCTTCATGCCGAGGTCTTCGGAGATCAGCTGGCCGCCGGTGAGGATCGCGAGGTCCTCGAGCATGGCCTTGCGGCGGTCGCCGAAGCCCGGCGCCTTGACGGCGGCGACCTTCAGGCCGCCACGGAGGCGGTTGACGACCAGAGTGGCCAGCGCCTCGCCCTCGACGTCCTCGGCGATGATGACGAGCGGCTTGCCCGACTGCACCACGGCTTCCAGCACCGGCAGCATGGCCTGCAGGCCGGACAGCTTCTTCTCGTGCAGGAGGATGTAGGCGTCCTCGAGCTCGGCGGTCATCTTCTCGGGGTTGGTCACGAAGTAGGGGCTGAGATAGCCGCGGTCGAACTTCATGCCCTCGACGATGTCCACCTCGGTGTCGAGCGACTTGTTCTCCTCGACGGTGATGACGCCCTCGTTGCCGACCTTCTGCATCGCCTGCGCGATCATCTTGCCGATGGCAGCATCGCCGTTGGCCGAGATGGTGCCGACCTGGGCGACCTCGGAAGAGGCGGCGACCGGCTTGGCGCGCTTCTCGATGTCCTTGACGACGGCTGCGACCGCGATGTCGATGCCGCGCTTGAGGTCCATCGGGTTCATGCCGGCGGCAACCGACTTGGCGCCTTCGCGCACGATGGACTGGGCCAGCACGGTCGCGGTGGTGGTGCCGTCGCCGGCGAGGTCGTTGGTCTTGGAGGCGACCTCACGCACCATCTGGGCGCCCATGTTCTCGAACTTGTCCTCGAGCTCGATCTCCTTGGCGACGGTGACGCCGTCCTTGGTGATGCGGGGCGCGCCGAACGACTTCTCGATGAGCACGTTGCGGCCTTTCGGGCCGAGCGTCACCTTGACGGCGTTGGCGAGAATGTCGACGCCGCGCAGCATGCGATCGCGCGCGTCTCCGGAAAACTTGACGTCTTTGGCAGCCATGGTCTGCAATTCCTCTTCTTTTTTCGTGATGTGTCTTGTTTGTTGGGCCGCCTCATTCCGGGGTCCGCGATCGAACCCGGCGGAATGATGCATGCCCGGATCGAGTGACCCGGGCATGCATTCAGCGGCCGTTCAGGCGTCTGGCCTTAGGCCATCACGCCCATGATGTCCGACTCCTTCATGATCAGGAGCTCATCGTTGTCGATCTTGACCTCGGTGCCCGACCACTTGCCAAACAGCACACGGTCGCCGACCTTGAGGTCGATCGGGATCAGCTTGCCGGCCTCGTCGCGGCCACCGGGGCCGACGGCGACGACTTCGCCCTGGGACGGCTTTTCCTTGGCCGTGTCCGGAATGATGATGCCGCCCTTGGTCTTTGACTCGGCGTCGATACGTTTGACCACGACACGGTCATGCAGCGGACGAAATTTGGATTTAGTCATGACGTTTCCCTTTGGAGGCTCGCTTCGGAAGGAGTGAAAGTGGGCGGGCGGCGCTTCCGTCTACCCTTCCCGAGGATCGATCGGCGCGCGTTAGCAATCCATCTTTCAGAGTGCTAATGGTGCGTCCGGGAATATGGCTTGGCCGCGATCCTGTCAAGCAAAGGTGGTTAAGCGATTGGTGAGACGGATATAGGATGGTGACATTGGAAACTTGTTCGGGGCGCCGGCGTATTAAAGGACGTCATTGCTCCGGCAGCGGTTTTGCGCTTGGCTGCGGAAGGGGTGCGGCCATGGTTTTGTCCGGGGGAATGCCATGATCAGTTCAGCTCACGCGCGCACGGTCGCCAATCTGGCGGCGGCTTCTTGCCTGGCGCTGCTGCTTGGCGCCTGCGGCGGCGGCATGAGCCTGCCGTCCTTTTCTTCGTCCTCACCGCCCCCCGAGGCCGAGCCCGGCACCGGTCCGGAAATGCCCGCGTCGATCCGCGCCGACGAGATCGTTGGGCGCTGGGGCCTCGCCTCGTTCCAGAACCCGGCCGACCGCGCCCGCACCGAGGCTGCCGCCCGGGCCCAATGCAAAAATCCTTACGTGATCACCGCCGGCTCCTCCGGCGGCGTGATCATGCATCTGGCGGACCAGGCAACACCGCAGGAGCTGCGGCTGAAGGGGTCGCCCAGCGGCAAGAATTATATCGGGCCGGCGGGTCCGACGCCCGGCGAGCAGGACCGCGAGATCGTCTCCTTCGACGGTCGCGTCCTCATCACCCGCTTCATCGACAAGGACGCCGCCACCCGCTACGGCAACATGGTCTACGTCCGCTGCGCGCCGAGGGCGTGATCGCGGCGCCGGCCTAGCCACTCGTCATTGCGAGAAGCGAAGCGACGAAGCAGTCCAGGCTGTCTCCGCGGACACAATCTGGATTGCTTCGCTTCGCTCGCAATGACGTCCAAAACAAAAAAACGCCGGCTCTCGCCGGCGTTTTGTTTTCCGTAGCGTCGCGTCCACTCAGTCGAACAGCGCGTCGATGTCGTCCTGCGAGGCGTGGCCGACGTCGCCGGCGAGCTTCGGGCCGTTGAGAAGCTTGTCGTCGTCGCTGCGGGTGTCGACCTGCGGCACGACGTGGGACTTGATCGCGTCGACACCGCCCCAGATTTCCATCATGGAATTGATGTGCTGCTCGATGAACTTCATCGTGCTCATGACCTTGCTGATGCGCTGGCCGGTCAGGTCCTGGAAGTTGCAGGCTTCGAAGATCGAGATGACGCGTTCCTGGATATCGTCGGCGAGCCGCTTCTGCTGATCGGCCGATTGCACCTTGGCCATCGCGCTGGCCGCCTGGTCGATCGACTCGGCGGCTTCGAGGATCTGCTGGGTCGCCTGTTCGGTGCCGCCGACGACCGCGCCGAGCTCGCCATTGACCTTGGCCATTTCGCCGCCGTCGAAGCTCTTGCCATGCAGTGTCGCGATCTCGCGCTTGGTGCGGTCGATGGCGTCGTGGATGAGGTCGAGCTCGACCTTCAGCTTCTCGCACTGCTCGATCTGCGCCCGGTAAGTATCGAGCATGGTACGGGCTTCGGAGAGCTCATGGGCGGTGGAGGCGTCGATCGCCGCCATGGCGGCGCTGCCGGACAAGGGCACGGTGCCCTTCGCCATCTGTGCACGGATCGCACGCAACTCGGCCATGATCTCGCTATGCATCGGCGCAGCCTCCTCAATCATTTCGGGGCTTGGCATCTCGCCGACAATAGCCTCTTCGACACGAAAACGTTTGCGGTGAATAGCCATCAAGAACTCCCCCCACCTCACTCACGCGTCTTTGTAGGCAGAAGCGATTTAACACGAAGTTCACAGCCGGAACTGTCGTGCGGTTGTGCGCGACGGCTTGCAAACGGGCGATTAACCATGCGTGCGCGGCGTTCATCGAAAATAAACGCTGATCGCCAAATTGCACCGCTGCCGACGACGTGGTGAATCGAAATGGCGTTTCCGTTTACCAAACAAAACGGCTTTTGCTCTTTATTGACCACGTCGCGGGTGCGGATCAGCCATCACCTCGCCACGACGCATGTGATCTAGACGAAACAGTACAGAGTACGTCGATGTTCAAGAAAATGTCTGTTGCGCTGCTTGGCAGCGCTTGCACCTTCATTGCCGGCGTCAACAGCGCCAGCGCCTTCGACAATAGCGTGCCGAACGATCCGCCCGCGGTGCTGTACCAGCCGCAGGTGCCGCCTGCGCCGGTGCGTGTCGCCTCCAATTCGAACATGGGCGGCGGCTTCATCGAGTTCATCTTCGGCGACGGGCCCGGCCGCGGTCCGGCCTACGCTCCGCAGCAGCCGGTGTACCAACAGCAGCCTGGTTATTATGACCAGCGTCGCCTGCCGCCGATGGGCGAGCCGCAGACACAGGGCGCAGGTCTCCAGCAGGAGGCGGTCGATCCGCGGCAGCGTCAGTTCGATCCGAGATTCGAGAAACAACTCGTTGACTATAGCGGCAACGAAAGCGCCGGCACGATCGTGGTCGATACGCCGAACAAGTTCCTCTATCTGGTCGAGGGCAGCGGTCGTGCGATGCGCTACGGCATCGGCGTCGGGCGTCCCGGCTTCACCTGGTCCGGCGTGAAGTCGATCACGGCCAAGCGCGAATGGCCTGCCTGGACGCCGCCGGCGGAAATGATCGCGCGCCGTCCCGACCTGCCGAGGCATATGGAAGGCGGCCCGGAAAATCCGCTCGGTGCGCGCGCGATGTATCTCGGCTCGACGCTTTACCGTATCCACGGTTCGAACGAGCCCTGGACCATCGGCACCAACGTCTCCTCGGGCTGCATCCGCATGCGCAACGAAGACGTCATCGATCTCTATGGCCGCGTCAACGTCGGCACCAAGGTCGTCGTGATGTAGGCGCATAGTGCCCGGAACCAAAAACGGCCGCCTCATCGGCGGCCGTTCTCGTTTGGAGCACGGGTAAGAAGCGTCAGGCGTAATCGCTGCCGCCATCGTCTCCGCCGCCGAAATCGCCGTCGTCGGCGAGGTCGACATTGTCGTCATTGTCGTTCTGATCGTTGTAATTCTGGTCGTCGTTCGATGCGTGGTCGGCGAAGCCCTGGCGGGACGCATCGCCGCGGTCGCGGTTCGAGCCGATGTCGTCGAGGCCGGCATCGCGCGCGAGCGATCCGCCGGACTGGTCGCCGCCGCTCCAGGGGCCTCCACCAGCGCTGCGGTCGCCCAGGGCATTGGTGTCGCCAAAAGCCTGCTGGTGCGGTCCGCCCATCATGCCGCGGATGCTGGACAGCAGCAGCGAGCCGCCGACGACGCCGGCCGCGGCTGCCGCCGCCGTGCCGAGGAACGAGCCGCCACCGCCGACCGGCGGCGCGCCATAGCCCTGGCCTGGACCCTGATTTGGACCCTGACCGTATGCCTGCCCATAAGGCGGCTGGCCGTAACCGGGCTGAGGCTGCTGCATCGCCTGGCCGCTGTTCCAGACCGGCCGCGAGTCACGCGGCGGTACGTTCGGAACCGAGCCGCGCGATGGACCCCCGCCGAACAGCGTGTCGCGCATGGTGTCCAGGAAACCGCCGGACTGCGCCTGCTCGGGCGCCTGCCCCGCCTCCAACTCCTGGATGCGGTTGTGGGCGCGCTTCAGCGCCTCGTCCTGCAACAGCGTGGTCTGAACCAGCGCATAGACAGCGCCGGGGGCCTTGCGCAGGCCGTCGGAGATTGCGGCGATCGCGTCGGGATCGCGCGGTGCATTTTCCAGTTTCGAAAGCCGATCGAAAAGCTCGTCGACGAGCTGGCGTTCCTGCGGCGTCATGGTCAGTCTCCCTTGCGCAAAACAAGCGCGAGGCAGATGTAGGGTTCCATTGTGGCCCCAACAGTGCCGGCAGGATTAAATTTCGGTATGCGACAAGCTGCCTCGCGGGCGGCTTTCTCGCAAACTTCCACCGGTTCACCCCAGCGTGACGCCGCTGTCCGTCAGCAGGCGCGCGAAGGCATTGCCGGCGAGATAGGCGTGCTCGCGTTCGCGGACATCCGTCATCGGGTCGAGCCCGGTGAGGATGTCGTCGACGAAGCCGGGATGACACATGATGAGGCCGCCATCCGGCAGGCCTTCCAGGAAATGCCGCATCAGCGCGCCGAAATCGGCCGCTTGCGTGAAATCATAGGCGCCGGCGAAACCGGGATTGAAGCTGAGGCCCGCGCTGCCGGCACGGCGGCGGAATTGCGCGCTGAGGATATCCAGCACCATGGCTTTCGGCGAGGCCAGCCGCTGCATCAGGGGCAGGTCGCGGCCGCCCTGGCGCACCCAGGCTTTTGGCGCGGCTTCGGCGACTGCGTCGACAAAGCCGTCGCGCACCTGCGGGTAGAGCTGCACATGCTGATGACCGTCGACGAAGTCAGGCGCGCGCCCGAACGCTTTCGCGAAGGCTGCCAGCTGCGCCTTGACCTCGTTGCGAAAGAACTCGCGGTCGAGCCTTCGCGCAAGACCGGCGCGGAGCAGCTTCGGAAACGGGAGAAACATGTCGCCGTCGAGCGGGCGGAAATGCATGGTGAGCGGCCGGAACGGTGCCGACAATGTCACGTGCAATCCGATCGCGCAGCGCGGGCTCGCTTGCGCCGCCGCCTGGAGCGCCTCGATCTCGCTGCGCTCGACCGCAGGTCCCACCATCATTACCGACGTCGCGTTGAGACGGCCGCGTTCGATCAGGTCGCGGATGGCGCGATTGACGCCCGGGCTGATGCCGTAATCGTCGGCGCAGAGCCAGATCCGCCGTGGCGGCGCGGCCGCGCTCATTCGGCCGCCGTCCTCTTCGAGGCGTCCAGGCTTGAAGCGTCCTGGCTTGAAGCATCCTGGGCCTTGTCGGTTTCGAAATGCTTTTCACTGTGCTCGGCGACGAAGTAGATCGGGCGCGCCTTCAGCTCGGACAGGATCTTGCCGATATATTCGCCGACGATGCCGATCATGATGAGCTGCACGCCGCCGATCGTCATCAGGCCGATCACGAGTGAGGGATAGCCGGGCACCTGCTTGCCGGTGGTCAGGACCTCCCAGAGGATCGACAGACCGAACAGGAACGCTCCGCCGGCGAGGATCACGCCGAGCAGGCTGGCGAAGCGCAGCGGCGCCACCGAGAACGAGGTGACGCCTTCGATCGAAAGACCAAGCAGGCGCGCGGCGCTGAAGGTTGTCACGCCATGGGTGCGCGGCGCCGGTTCGTAATCGACGCGGATCTGGCGGAAGCCGATCCAGCTCGCGAGGCCCTTGAAGAAGCGGTTGCGCTCGGGCAGCTGCCTCAGTGCTGCGACGGCGCGCGGCGACAGCAGGCGGAAGTCACCGGCGTCTTCTGGTATCTTCTGGCGCGCGCCCCAATTGATCAGCGCATAGAAGCCGCGTCCGGCGAGCCGCCGCAGGAAGGGCTCGTTGTCGCGATGCGCCTTGGCGGTATAGACGACGTCGTAGCCGTCCTCGATCCAGTGCCGCACCAGTCGCTCGACCAGCGACGGCGGATGCTGGCCGTCGCCGTCCATGAACAGCACCGCGCCGAGCCGGGCATGGTCGAGGCCGGCCATCAGCGCGGCCTCCTTGCCGAAATTGCGCGACAACGACACCACCTGGACGTCGACCGCGTCGGCCGGCAGTGCGCGGGCGATCGACAGTGTCGCGTCCGCGCTGCCGTCGTCGACATAAACGATCTCGCAAGCCAGGCGATAGCGCTGCCGCAAGGTCTTTGCGAGATCGCAGATGCGCTGGTGCAGGGCGGCGAGACCCGCCGCTTCGTTGTAGAGCGGGACGACAATCGACAGTCCCTTCGCGGCGGCGCTGGCCGCGGTGGTCGTCATGCCGGAAACGTCAGAGCCCAGCGTCATGAATCAAGGTTCCAGAGGCGATCAGGTTTTCTTGCAAGGTCATCCCGACAGCATATGGTAGCTGCCGTTTGCTGTCGCTACGCTGAACGGAATTGCTCAACAAACTTTGGGCTCACTGCCGCAGGAACGCCTCGAGCCTGGCGAACAGCGGGTTCTCCCGGTCGAACACGTAATCCAGCGAAACCACCGAGACGGTCTCGGCGCCATGCCCGCGCAGGAAGCTCGCGAGTGCATAGAGCTGGCCCGGCGGGCAGTGCAGCGTGAGCATGCCCGACGAGGTCGGTCCGCCGAACGGGGCTTCGACGCCGAAGCGCTCGTGGGCCTCGGTGAGCATGGCCGCGTCGCACTGGCGGAAGCGGGTGCGAACTTCGCGGTATTTGTTGGCCCGCGCCCGCGCCGCGATGTGATCGAGGATGATTCGCGCGGTCTCCCGTGCCTGCGGCGACCAATCGGCGTCTCTCGAGGCGACCAGATTGGCCTGGCTGCGCAGGATCACGCCGTCGTCGAGCACCCGCAATCCGTTGGCGGCGAGGGTCGCGCCGGTCGTGGTGATGTCGACGATCAACTCGGCGCTGCCGGCGGCCGGCGCGCCTTCGGTCGCGCCCGTGCTTTCGACGATGCGGTAATCGGTGATGCCTTGGCTCTGGAAGAAGGCGCGGGTGAGATTGATGAACTTGGTCGCGACCCGCATCCGCATGTGATGCTGCTCGCGGAAGCCGGTGGTGACGTCGTCGAGGTCGGCCATGGTGCGGACGTCGATCCACGCCTGCGGCACCGCGACGACGACGTCGGCATAGCCGAAGCCGAGGCCTTCGATCAGGGAGACGCGCTTGTCGGCGTCCGCGATGGTCTCGCGCACCAGATCCTCCCCGGTGACGCCGAGATGCGCCGAGCCGCGGGACAACTGCGAGGCGATCTCGCTCGCCGAGAGATAGGCGACCTCGACATTGTCGAGGCCCGCGAGCGTGCCGCGATAGTCGCGGGCGCCGCCCGCCTTCGACAGCTTGAGCCCAGCGCGGGCGAAGAAGGCCTCGGTGTTTTCCTGCAGGCGGCCCTTGGAGGGAACGGCCAGAACGAATGGCGCGCTCATGACTTAAGCTCCCACCTTGCGGCCGATCCGGGTCAGCGCATCCACCCAGACCGAGAAACCGACCGCAGGGATCGGCTCGGCCGATCCAAGCTGGGTCATCAGCCCGTCATAGCGGCCGCCGGCAACCAGCGGCTCGGCCCCGTTGCCGCGGTGATGCAGCTCGAATTCGAAGCCGGTGTAGTAGTCGAGCCCGCGTCCGAACGCGGTCGAAAAGCGCGTTCCCTTCACATCGATGCCGCGCGCGGCCATGAAGCCGACCCGGCTTTCGAACTGGTCGACCGCAGCACTGAGGTCGAGCTTCGCGTCATTGGTGAGCGCGCGCAGCTCGGCGACGGCGTCATCGGGGTTACCCGATATCGACAGGAAACGCTTGAGCACGGCGATGGCCTCGCGCGGCAGCGCACCGCCCTTCAGTGTCGACTGCTCGAGGAAGCGGTCGGCAATCTCGGCCGTGCTGCGGCCGCCGACATTGGTGGTGCCGGCGATCGACATCAGATCGGTGACGAAAGCGAGTGCCGCCTTGCGGTCGGAGCCGGCGAGCGCCGCGAGCACGCCCTCATATTCGCTGCGGGTCGCGGTCGTCGCGGCTGCCAGCCGCTCCAGATCCTGCTCCAGGCTGATCTTGCGGTTGAAATCCTTGACCAGGCGGCGGCGCCAGACCGGATAGAGGTTGAGCGCGTCGAGCAGCGCGTTGAACAGCGCTACGTCGCCGGTGCGGATCTCGACGTCGCGGACGCCGAAGGCGGCGGTCGCCTCCAGCGCCAGCGCCAGCATCTCGGCATCGGCCGCGGCGCGGTCCTGGCGGCCGAACGATTCGATGCCGGCCTGCAGGAATTCGTTGCTCTGGCCGTTGCGGTAGCGAAACACCGGGCCGAGATAACTGAACCCGGCCGGCTGGCCGGCACGGCCAGAGCTGAGGTAGTCGCGGGCCACCGGAATGGTCAGGTCCGGGCGCAGGCACAACTCCTCGCCGGAGAGGTCCGTGGTCAGGTACAGGCTCTTGCGGATGTCCTCGCCGGAGAGATCCAGGAACGGTTCGGCCGGCTGCAGGATCGCGGGCTCGGCCCTGACATAGCCCGCCTGCGCGAACGACAGCAGCAGCGTGTCCGCCCAGGCGGCGGAGCCGGCAGCATTTGAGGTGGCAGTCGCGGTCATGTCGGGGTCCATCGTCCCGGTGGAACCGGGCAGGGCAAGCAAGGGGAGCGAATTGCCGCAGGCCTTAGCATGGCCCGAAAGCGGTTTCGACCTCCAAAGGATCAATCGCTTAACGGTCGGCCAATATCGGCATCAGGCCATTTTGCCACGCCAATCGCCCAGCACCGCCTGCACCAGCGCCAGCGCGGCCACCGCGGCCGTGTCGGCCCGCATGATCCGCGGTCCCAGCGCCAGCCGCAGGATTTTCGGCTGCCGCAGCAGCAGCGCGCGCTCTTCCCCGGCAAAGCCGCCTTCGGGGCCGATCAGCACGTCGATTCCCTCCGCCGCGCCTGCGCCTTGCAGGCTCTGAATGGGGTTTTCGAGCTCCGCCGCCTCGTCGCAGAAGATCAGCAGCCTGCCGGCGGCGCGCTGACTGAGGAAGCGCTCCAGGGGCATCGGCTCGGCAACGGTGGCGATGCTGAGAATGCCGCATTGCTCGGCCGCCTCGACGACATTGGCGCGCATCCGCTCGGTATTGACGCGGGAAGCTTGGGTGAACCGGGTCAGAACCGGCTGAAGCGAGGCAGCGCCCATCTCGATGGCCTTCTGCACCATATAGTCGAGCCGGGCGTGCTTGAGCGGGGCGAAGACGTAAGAGAGGTCGGGCAGCCGGTCCTGCGGCCGGGTCTGCTGGAGGATGACGAGGCCGTCCGGCCGCTTGCGGCCTTCGATGGCGGCCTGCCATTCGCCGTCGCGGCCGTTGAATGCCAAGACTTCGGCCCCGGCGGCAAGCCGCAGCACATTGCCGAGATAATTGCTCTGGTCGCGGTCGAGCTCGACCCTGCCGTCCTGGGCAAGGGGAGCATCGACGAACAGGCGGGGGCCGCGGAAATCGTGGGAGGGCATGGTTCAAAGGTCCGATTTGCCGCCGTTCTTAACCGAAAGCAGTAGTTTCGGGGTAAATTTTGCCAAAATGGTGCGTCGGCGCGCCGCGCTCCTGCCCTATTCAACGGGTTGTTAAGGGCCGGCGGGAATCGTAAAATCGCGAGCACGCTGGTTGCGCTTCAATTGGGAAGACGCCGAACCCCGCAAGCTCCTGCCGGAGAGACTGCCTTGATGATCCGTCATTTGATGGTTCCGATCACTGCCGCCATGGTCACGATGGGCCCCGTTTGTGCCTATGCGCAGGGTTTCCCCGCGCCGCTGCCGGGCCAGGCCCCAACAAGTTCCGCGTTTCCGCCCGTGAACGGCTCGGCGCCCGTCGCCTCCGTCGGCGGCGCGCCGCAATCGTCCTTCCCCGTGAACGGCGCCGCGCCTGTCGGTGGCGCCGGCGCCTTCAGCGCGGCGCCGCCGACGCAAGCCGGTCCCGGCGAGGACTGCATGAAGGCCTTCATGCCTCTGCGCGAGGATGCCGAAAAGCGCGGCAAGCTGATCAAGGCCGCGAGCGACCGTCACGCTCCGCCTGACGAGGCCTGCAAGCTGATCCGCAACTTCAGCCAGGCTGAGACCAAGATGATCAAGTACATCGAGGCCAACGCCTCGAAATGCGGGATTCCGGCGCAGGTCGGCGCGCAGATGAAGGACGGCCACAAGAACACCGAGGCCATGACGGCGAAGGTCTGCAACGTCGCGCAGCAGATGCAGAACCAGCCGCGCGGACCGGCCGGTCCGTCGCTGAGCGAAGTGCTGGGTTCGGGCTCGGCGCCCGAGGCCAATGCCGGCAAGAAGGGCGGCAGCACCTTCGATACACTCAACGGCAACGTCCTGACGCGATGAGCGACACATCCGCCCGAGTTGCCGATTCCACCGGCAACTGGGTCGATACGCGTGCGCCGCAATGGGCGCGGCCTTATCTGCGCTTGTCCCGCTTTGATCGTCCGATCGGCTCCTGGCTCCTGTTGATGCCGTGCTGGTGGTCGGCGGCGCTCGCCGCCGGCATGGCGCATGACGTCCGCGGGCTGCCGCTCACCATCGTCCTGTTCTTCATCGGCGCCTTCGTGATGCGGGGGGCAGGCTGTACCTGGAACGACATCACCGACCGTGATCTTGACGACAAGGTCGAGCGCACCCGCTCGCGACCGCTGCCGTCGGGCCAGGTGAGCGCGAAGCAGGCGCTGGCCTTCATGGTCGCGCAGGCGCTGATCGGGCTCGTGGTGTTGCTGCAGTTCAACCGCTTCGCGATCCTGACCGGCATTGCCTCACTGCTGATCGTCGCGATCTACCCGTTCATGAAGCGCATCACCTGGTGGCCGCAGATCGTGCTCGGGCTTGCGTTCTCCTGGGGCGCCCTGATGGGATTTGCCGTCACCTTCGGGCGCATCGACGTCACCGCACTCGTGCTCTATGCCGGCGCGATTTCCTGGGTGATCGGCTACGACACGATCTACGCGCATCAGGACGCAGAGGATGATGCGCTGATCGGCATCAAGTCCACCGCGCGCCTGTTCGGCGCGCATACGCACCAGGCGCTGATCCTGTTCTACGGCCTGGCGGTGCTGCTGATCGGCGTGGCGCTGGCGTCGGGCGATGCGCGCTGGCCGGCCTGGCTCGGACTTGGGGCCTTCGCCGTGCATCTGGCCTCGCAGATCGCGCGGCTGAATATCAGCGACGGCGATCTCTGCAAACGCCTGTTCTATTCGAACCGCGACGCGGGATTTCTGCTGTTTGCGGGTTTGCTGGCCGACGCGGTGCTGCGAGCGGCCTAACTCCGCGCGATGATCTCGCGCTCGTCGCGATGCACCGACAACTCGCGTGCGACACCGGTGCGGCGGCGCATCAGAAATTTCGGACGGCGGTGGCGGATCGCGTTGGCGCGGCGACGCCGCGGCGCGGGTTGGCGTGCGCCTTCGTCGAGCTGCGGAAGCGCGAACAGCTCGCTCCAGATCGCCCAGGCCTCAACGAGTTCGTCGCCATCGGCGCTGACCAGCAGCGGAATGGAGAGCGAGGGATCGCGATGCACGAGGACGAGGGTCTGGGCCTCGTCGTTGCCGCGCAGCGCGACGCCGATGAAGTCGCTGACGCGGACGTTGATCGCCATCCGCATGCCGCGGACGGCACGGTGCAGCACGACACGTTCGCGATGAAGCTCGATCTGCCGGACATATCCGTCGGCGCGCGGATCATGCGCATCGAAGCGGACCGGAAGGGAAAGGGGGTGGGGGGGCGCGGGGGGGGGGGGCGCCCCCCCCCGGGGGGGGCGGGGGGGGGGGGGGGTGGGGCCCGCGGGGGGGGTGGATGG